>DKFG01000108.1:1523-2171 GCA_002452325.1 Geobacter sp. UBA6802 | reverse complement strand
ATCCGGCTGATCAGCCGGTGCTGTATCTGGCACTCAGCTCCCCGACCCTGCCGCTCTCTACCATTGATGAGTACGCCCAGACCAGAATTGCGCGCCGGGTCTCCACCATCAGCGGCGTGGCCCAGGTGAATGTGTTTGGTGCCCAGAAGTACGCGGTACGGGCCCTGCTGGACCCTAAAGAGCTGGCTTCACGCCAGATCGGCATAGACGAGGTAGCGGCTGCCATCGGTGCAGGCAATGTCAAGCTGCCCACCGGCACCCTGGATGGCGCCCGCCAGGCCTACACTATTGAGACCGATGCCCAGTTGCTGCAGGCCGCTGCCTATCGCAAGCTGGTGGTGACATATCGTGACGGTTCACCGGTCTATTTGGAGGAGTTGGGCCGGGTGGTGGACAGTGTGGAAAACACCAGGGCCGCTGCCTGGTACAACAGCAGTCGCGGCATCATCCTGGCGGTCTACCGCCNNCCAACACCATCCAGGTGGTGGACAGTGTCCGCAAGCTGCTGCCGGAGTTCCGCAGCCAGATACCGGAGTCGGTGGGAATTGACGTACTGTATGACCGCTCCCTGACCATCAGGGAGTCAATGCATGACGTCAAGTTCACCCTGGTGCTGACCATTGGTCTGGTGATCATGGTGATCTTCCT
>DKFG01000108.1:333-1422 GCA_002452325.1 Geobacter sp. UBA6802 | reverse complement strand
TGGATGACGCCATCGTGATGCTGGAAAACATTGTTCGCCATATCGAGCGGGGAGAGGGGGCCATGGAGGCGGCCTTCAAAGGTTCCCGTGAGATCGGCTTCACCATCATCTCCATGACGGTCTCGCTGGTGGCGGTCTTTCTGCCGGTGCTGTTCATGGGGGGGATTCTTGGGCGTCTGCTGCATGAGTTTGCCATCACCATCAGCGCTGCCATCCTGGTCTCTTGTTTTGTTTCCTTAAGCCTGACACCGATGCTCTGCAGTCGCTTCCTCAAGCCCCGCAGCCCGCAACACGGTCGACTCTACCTGTTTATGGAGCGCTTTTTTGACCGGATGCTGCACTGGTACCAGCAATCGCTTGCACTGGTGTTGCAGTACCGGCGTGTCACCCTGGCCGTAACGCTGCTGACGATCCTGCTGACGGTCTGGCTGTTCAAGGTGATCCCGATGGGATTCCTGCCGTCAGAGGATACCGGACGGATCAATATCGATACCGAAACAGCACAGGGCACCTCCTTTGAGGCGATGAAAGAACGGCAACTGGAGCTGGCCCGTATCCTGGCAGCCGACCCCAATATCGACGGTTTTATGGCCTCTGTCGGCGGGATCAGGAACGCCAATAACGGTTTTTTCTTTGTTCGGCTGAAGCCCCGCAGCCAGCGTAAACTCACGGCCGATCAGGTGATCCAGCAACTGCGCCCCAGGTTGGCTCAGGTAGCGGGCATCAAGGCCTATCCCAAGAACGTCCCTTCTATCCAGGTGGGGGGCGTCAGTTCCAAGAGTCAGTATCAGTTTACCCTGCAGGCCCAGGATACTGATGAGCTGTACCGCAGTGCAGCCGCCTTTGAGGCCCAGCTGCGCGAGCTGCCGCAGCTGCAGGATGTGACCAGCGACCTGCAGATCAGCAATCCCCAGCTTAAGGTGTCGATCAATCGAGACAAGGTTGCGGCCCTGGGGCTGACCATGCTGCAGGTAGAGGATGCCCTTTCATTCGCCTACGCCAGCCGACAGGTCTCCACCATCCTGGCCCCGGCTGACCAGTATCAGGTAATTATGGAACTGGACCCCCGCTGGCAGGGTGATCCGTCGG
>DKFG01000108.1:0-322 GCA_002452325.1 Geobacter sp. UBA6802 | reverse complement strand
GCTGGTGCCGCTGGAGACCATTGCCTCCTTCTCCAAAGAGCTGGGCCCCCTGGCGGTCAACCACCTGGGGCAGCTTCCCTCGGTAACGATCTCCTTCAACCTGCGGCCCAATGTCTCCCTGGGGGATGCACTCAAACTGATCGAGGCACGGGCATCACAAGCATTGCCCCCTACCATCAGCACCAGTTTCCAGGGCACGGCTCAGGCCTTCAAGGACTCCTTCAGCGGGTTCTGGCTGCTGCTGGTGCTGGCGATCTTTGTAATCTATCTGGTGCTGGGAGTGTTGTACGAGAGCTTTATCCACCCGATCACCATCCTGTCC
>DKFG01000031.1 GCA_002452325.1 Geobacter sp. UBA6802 | reverse complement strand
TCAAGACAGCCCTGCCGCAGTTTGAACAGATCTGGCATCCGCTCAACAGCATCGCCAGACAAAGTCTGGTGGTAACCCTGTTCCTGATCGGCAGCGGGCTGACCCGGGAACTGCTGGGAAAGACCGGGCTCAAACCACTGGTTCAGGGGATCACCCTCTGGGTCATTGTCTCTGTGACCAGCGCTGCTGCGATCCTGCTGGGCTGGATCAGCTGACCTGAAATACAAAAGGCCTCTGTCGTTCTGGACAGGGGCCTTTTATACGAGATCCTCGAGTAAAAATCGGAACTACAACTGGCAGGTGGTACTTTTCATCGACTCCAGCTCCTTGACCACCTCTGACGACTGGGCACGACGGGCCTCCATGTTATCAAACATCTGATAGACCATGGCACTGACCGACTCCACCGTGCGCCTGATCCTGCGACCGTCCTCAACCTGGCTGGAAGTAGACTGCACCATTTCGTGGGCCATCTCCTTAACCGTTTCAATCGCCCGGGCAATACTGCGGGTGGCCTTGGCCTGGTCCTTGGAACCGTTAAAGATCTGGGAGGTCATGCTGCTGATATCCTCCATGGAGCGGGCCACCATTTGGACACTCAGCGACTGTTCTTCCGTGGCCTGCTTGATCTCCGAGGTCATCTCCATTGAGCATACCGAACGGTCATAGATCGCCTGCAGGGTCTCACCCATCACATGCCCCAGCTCAACCCCCCGCACCACCAGCCCTTTGGTTGCGGTAATATTGTCAGCAGCGTGGCGGGACTCAAACATGATCTCGTCAATAATGCCGGTGATCTCTCCGGTGGAATGGCCGGTCTGCAGTGAGAGGTTGCGGATCTCGTCCGCCACCACGCCAAAGCTCTTGCCGTATTCACCGGCCTGGGCCGCAATAATCGAGGCGTTCAGGGCCAACAGGTTGGTCCGCTTGGTGATATCGTTGATGACATTGACGATATTCTCGATCCGGGTACTTTTCTCAGCCAGACGGGTTATACCGGCGTAGGATTCCTCAACCGAATGCTGAATCTCTGCCAGAGAGCCGATGGTCTCGTTGACCGCCGTACGCCCCTCTTCGGTCTGGGCCTGCACCTGGCTGGAGACCTCGTGGGAGATGGCAGCGCTACGCTCAACACTGGTAATATTGCCGGTAATTTCTTCCATGGCCGAAGCTGATTGATGCACGATCCCGGCCAGGGTATCCAGGTTGCGGGAGACCTCTTCAATTGCCACTGAGATCTCATTGACGGCAGTACTGGTCTCATCCACCGAGGCCATGGCCCCTTCAGCCGCCGAGGCGATCACTGCTGCGCCGTCAGTCACCGACTCGATACTATCCTTCAGGTCGATCACGTTGAGCGAGTACTGCTCGCGATGCGAGAGCAGGAATGAAAAAGAGTTTTCCAGTTCACTGGTCAGGGTGTCGATGGAGGTCAAGAGGTTGATGCGGGTAATGGCGTTGGCCACCTGATCAGCAAAGAGCATGATGGTGTCCAGGTCGGATTCGTTCAGCGAGCGGCGCGAGCGCTTGTTGTCAATGGCAAAGGCTCCCATCGACTCCCCCTTGACCACGATCGGGCAGATAATGAAGTTTTTGGAGCGCAGCGGCTCAATCCGGTCATAGGGGTGCTGCAGATGGTAGCTGCTATCGTAGGTGGTGATGTCATCAATCAGGTATGGCTTGCGCTCGGTCATGCTGCGGTAGATGACCCCGATGGCCGGATCAAGAGGCAGCTCCAGCCCTTCAATGTCACGGCCACTGCTGCCGGTGGTAGTGACAAAACGCAGGCTGGATCGGTTGGCGCTGCTCATCAAGATGTTGACCCGTTCGTAGCCCAGGATATCGTGCAGCCCCTCGGCGCAGAGCAGCAGCACCTCTTCCACGTTTAGCGATGTCTGAATCTTGCTGCTGATCTGGTGAAAATTTTTGATGTTGGTGTCCAGCACCTTGAAGCGGTTTTCAAACAGTTCTTTCTGGGAACCAACCTCCTGGTGCAGCTCATCCAGTTCATGGGCCCTCTGTTCCAGTTCGTCCCCGTTTCTACCGATCAGGTAGCCCACCGATCCCAGCACCATTGACGTTCCTAACCCCATGTAGAGGTACAGCAGGCGATGTTCGGTGTCTTTGATGATGTTATCCAGCAGCTGGGCAAAAAGCGGCTGGGAGGGATCATGAAAGAACACCAGCCTGAAGAACATCCAGCCCAGTGGAGCACCGATACCCAGAAAGAAACCGAACAGGGAGTAGGTTTTGCAATGACTGCAACGATTCATGACGCCCCCTGTATCCAATCAGGTACCGGCAGTTATTTTTTCTTCAATGTTTGTAAAGATCTCGTCCATCACCTTTTCGGCATCGGCTATGTTGTAGGCGATGATATTGCGCAGGTGGGTGTAGGAATCAAGATCGATCTTTTCAAAGTGGAAGCCGATGCCGCCATCAATAACCCGGGTAGCACGACCAGTGAAGGTCACGGCAATCTCCGGTTCGGTGCCTTCCAGGCGGATCACCAGATCGGCAACCTCTCCCTCGTCCAGACGTTCCTGAGTTTCCAGAAACAGGCCGTTCATGGAGAGGTTACTGACCTTGCCGTGGAAGCTACGGCCATGGACCGTAGCGGTGGCTTTGACATGAAACGGCACACGTGAGAATTTTCTGGTACTCATGACGCTCACCTCTTGGTGGTATTGTTACGCCTTGCCTGCAGAACCGAGAACCATCTCGTTTTTGTGTTTGATCAGTTTGATCAGCTCCTTGCGGGCCTCACCCAGGTATTTACGGGGATCAAACTCTTTGGGATCCTTGCCGAAGTATTCGCGGATCTTGGCGGTCACCGCCAGGCGCCCATCGGAATCGATGTTGATCTTGCAGACCGCGCTGCGCGCTGCCTTTCTGAGCTGTTCCTCCGGAATTCCTACTGAATCAGGCAGCTTTCCGCCGTACTGCTCGATCATGCGCACATATTCTANNAATCGATGTTGATCTTGCAGACCGCTGAAGCCGCAGCCTGGCGCAGCTGTTCTTCAGGCACACCAAGCGCCCCTTCCAGTTTCCCGCCATTCTGATTGATCAGTTCCACATACTCCTGCACCACCGAGGAGGCTCCGTGCAGCACGATCGGAAAACCGGGCAGCCGTTTTTCACATTCTGCAAGAATATCAAAACGGAGTGGCGGAACCGGCTCTCCGGCTTTGAACTTGTAGGCGCCGTGGCTGG
>DKFG01000274.1:5340-5496 GCA_002452325.1 Geobacter sp. UBA6802 | reverse complement strand
CATCCTCAAATTTATGCTCTTCGTACTCTTCCAGTGCCTCGGTTGCGTCAACGGTCTTTTCTTCTTCAATACCGTCCACATGGCCGTGGTCATGGTGAGGCAGTTCGCCGGTGCGGTAGAAGCCCCAACCAACCTGCAGAAAGCGGAAGCACATCA
>DKFG01000274.1:4012-5273 GCA_002452325.1 Geobacter sp. UBA6802 | reverse complement strand
AGTGCATGCCGTTTTCCCAGACAAAGGCCAGGCCCAGGTAGCCGATGATGCCGGTAAACAGGGCGCCGCCGGTAATCCCCAGCAGCACACATTTGATCCGCCACGGTTCCGGCAGGCGGGTCACCAGCACATCAACCCCCACATGGATGCCGGTACGTACACCGTAGGCTGCGCCAAATTTGGCCATCCAGACAAACATATAGATACAGAGTTCCTGGGCCCAGCTCAGATTGAGGCCCAGCAGCCAGTCCTGCAGGCCGGGGATCGGCAGACCGGCGGTGTAGCGGTGCAGCACCGCAAGAAAGATGATGACGGTTGCCGCAGCGATCAGGAAGGCAATGATGATCTCTTCCAGGCGGTCCAGGTATTTCATCATGGAAATATCTCCTGAGAGTTATTCGCAAAAAAGGCCGCTGCGGGGGCCGCAGCGGCCGTGTTACGTCAGTGAACCGTTACTTGTCAGGGTTGTAGCCGGTTGCCTTGTACACTTCCTGCACAATGTCGTTGCCGATCCGGGCAGCGTTGTCCTTGTGAGCCTTGTCCATGGCCTTTTTCCAGGCCTGGCGCTCAGCCGGGGTCAGGGTGATGATCTGTGACTTGCCGGATTTCTTGACCGCTTCCATGGCATCGTCGTTATCCTTCTTAGCGATGTCGTTGGCATACTTGGTGGCATCCTTCATGGCGCCGTCCAGGATGGTGCGGATATCAGCCGGCAGACCCATCCAGAACTTCTTGTTTACCAGTACTGCATAGCCCAGGTAGCCGTGGTTGGACATGGTCACGAACTTCTGCACTTCATGCATCTTCTGNNCGCCGGTCTGCAGGGCCTGGTAGACTTCGGAGAAGGCCATAACCTGCGGGATGGCCCCTACGGAGCGCATCTGGGAATCCAGAACCTTGGAGGACTGAATCCGCATCTTGATCCCTTTCATGTCGGAGACGTTCTTGAGCGGCTTGTTGGCAGACATGACCTTGAAGCCGTTATCCCAGTAGGCCAGACCCATCAGCCCCTTGGACTCAAGTTTGTTCAGCAGTTTGGCGCCCACCGGACCTTGGGTAACGGCATGCAGGTCCTTGTAGTCGTTAAAGATGAACGGCAGGTCAAATACCTCAAACTCTCTGACGCCCAGCGGTGCGAACTTTGCCAATGACGGGGCCAGCATCTGTACGGCGCCGATCTGCAGCATCTCCATCTCTTCCTTGTCTTTGTACAGCTGACTGTTGGGATAGACCTCTACCTTGACGCGGCCCTTGGTGCGCT
>DKFG01000274.1:2973-3911 GCA_002452325.1 Geobacter sp. UBA6802 | reverse complement strand
CTGCCAGAATCTTCTTGAACATGCGGGTCTCCTCCTTGGATTGGGTGGTGGTAAACTGTGAAAACGTTGTTAACGAAAAAGTGAGATATCGTTCTATAGCAAAGGGTGTGCCGGAACGGCAGGGTCAAGGGTCAAGGGGCAAGGGGCAAGGAAAAACGGAGGGTTTGAGATTTTTGACCCTTGATCCTTGACCCTTGACCCACCCCTTTGTGGCGGAAAACCGCCACAAAGGGGTGGCTGATTTTCGCCACTCAGCTGGTCTGATCAGCATATTTCCTGCCCAGCAGTTCAGTGCAAGCCAAGGCAGCAACCACCACCAGACAGATCATGGCAGCCACACCGGGCCAGTCAAAGCGGACCCAGAACAAGCCGCCCAGGGTGCCGGATATGCTGGAGCCCAGGTAGTAGGAAAAGAGATACAGGGATGAGGCCTGGGCGCGGTAGGTGATGGCCCGGCGGCTGACCCAGGCTGAAGCGATACTGTGGGTGCCGAAGAAGCCGCAGGTAAAGACGGCCACCCCAACCACCATGCAGGGCAGTGATTCCGGCAGGGTCAGCAGGGTGCCGACTGCCATGGCGGTAATGGTGCCCCTGATGACCGGGCGACGACCGAACCGCTGCATCAGGCGGCCCATCATGGNNGAAGTAGACCAGAAAGATCAGGCTGATCAGGGACTGACTGAGAGAGTAGGGGGCCTCAAGCAGGCGGAACCCGATGTAGTTGTACAGGCTGATAAAGCCGCCCATGCAGAAAAAGGCCATACCGAACAGGCAGAGCATGCCGGGGTCTTTCAGGTGGTACAGCAGGGAGGGGATAAGCGAGGAAGGGGTAAAACGCTGTTGCTGAAAACGGGTGGAAGGGGGCAGCAGTCTGATGAACCAGAATGCCAGCAACAGGCTGACACAGCCGATGATGCCGATGGCGGTGCGCCAGGGCA
>DKFG01000274.1:0-2962 GCA_002452325.1 Geobacter sp. UBA6802 | reverse complement strand
TGCCGCTGATGTAGAGCCCCATGGCTGAGGCAATGGCAGTCGCGTCCATCTCTTCTCCCAGATAGGCCATGGCCACTGAGGGTACCCCGGCCAGTACTGCTCCCTGGGCAAACCTGATTATCAAGAGACTGGTGAGGCTGGTGCTGAAGGCGGTGGCAATGGCAAGCAGTGAGGTCAGCACCAGGGCTGCGGCCATGATCGGCTTGCGACCAATGCTGTCGGAGGTAAGGCCGGAAAAGAGCAGGCCGATGGCCAGGGTGGCAGTACTGATGGAGAGGGGCAGGCTGCTGATAGCTGGCGAAATGCTGAACTCACGGGCAAAAACCGGTAGCAGCGGCTGGATGTCGTAGAGGGTAACAAAGGTAATGAATCCGGCGCAGAACAGGGCAATATTGGCCTGACGGTACCGGGAAGACCCGATGGTGATCGCCGCTGCAGTTGCTTCTTGACCCTTGCCCCCTGCCTCTTGCCCCCAAGCGATGCGGGCGATGGTATCGCCGTTTTTTGACTTTCCCTCTTGCCCCTTGACCCTTGCCCCTTGACCCTNNTTTCCATCTTGTAACGCAGGGTGCCGCGGGGGATCTTCAGTAGCAGGGCCGCCTTGACCACGTTACCCTCGGCCTGGGCCAACGCCTGCCTGATCAATTGTTGTTCAAGCTCTATTACTGCATTTTCAAGTCCTTGAGTCATAGATGCTGAAGTATTAAGTGCAGTTTTTCTGGCAGGCAGCAGGTGCAGTTCAGGGGGAAGGTGTCCCGGTTCCAGCACCGGACCGGGGGCCATGATGCAGATTCGTTCAATAACGTTACGCAGCTCACGGATATTGCCGGGCCAGGCGTAGTCCAGCAGCATCTGTTCCGCATCGGGCGCGATGCTGCTGAACTGTTTGCCAAAGGACTGGCTGAACAGGGAGAGAAAATGCTTGGCAAGCAGCAGGATATCACTATGTCGTTCCCGCAGCGGCGGAAGATGTAGCGGCACCACGTTCAAGCGGTAGAACAGGTCTTCCCGGAAGAGACCGGCCTGAATCCGTTGTCGCAGATCGCGGTTGGTGGCGGCTATCACCCGCAGGTCTACCGGCAGATCCTTGGCGCCGCCTACCCGGCGGATGGTCCGCTCCTGCAGGACCCGCAGCAGCTTGGCCTGCAGAGCCGCATGCATATCACCGATCTCGTCCAGAAAAATAGTGCCGTTGTTGGCCTCTTCAAACAGCCCTATTTTCTTGGCAGTAGCGCCGGTAAAGGCCCCTTTTTCATGGCCAAACAGCTCACTTTCCATCAGTTCAGCAGGAATAGAGGCGCAGTTAACCGCCACAAAGGGATGTTGCTTGCGCTCGGACAGCGAGTGGATTGCACGGGCCACCACTTCTTTACCGGTGCCTGATTCACCGGTCAGCAGCACGGTAGCGGTGGGAATACGGGCCACTTCACGGACCTGTGCAATAATGTGTCTGAATATATCACTTTCGCCCAACAGGGGCAGGTCAAGGCTCAGGCCGCTGGAACGGCGCAGAGAACGGACCTCGCGTTTCAGTTCCTGGGTCTGCAGGGCCAGCTTCACGATCACCCGCAGGGCATCGGCCTTGAACGGCTTTTTCATGTAATCAAAGGCCCCCAGCTTGAGGGATTCCACTGCTGATTCGACCGAGCCGTAGCCGGTGATGATGATTACCAGCAGATCAGGGTTGGCCTCCTTGAGCAACGGCAGCAGCTGCAGGCCGTTTTCCATGCCGAGATTCAGGTCAAGAAGCGCCAGGTCGATCTCTTCGCCGGTAACCTGCTCCATGGCCTGGGGGCCATCGGCAGCTTCCAGTACCCGATACCCGTCTTCAGCCAGAATACGCTGGACGTTTTCACGGATAAAGGCTTCATCATCTATGATCAGGATAGTTTCTTTAAGCATCTCGGGTCGGCACGCCTGTGAAGGAAATGGTTGTGCAATCATGATTTAATCTGCAAGTTCCGCGCCGCCCGGCAGTATCAGCGGCAGGCTGATCCTGAAGCTGGTGCCCTGTGTCGGTTCCGAGTCAACCCGGATAACGGCGCCATGCTCTTCAAAGATCCGTTTGGTAATGGAGAGCCCCAGGCCGGTGCCGGCCCCTTTGCGGGTAAAGAACGGTTCAAAGATCAGCGGCAGGTCTTCCGGGGCAATGCCGGGGCCTGAATCGGTGATGGTCAGTTCTGCGGTGCTGTCGTCGGCATGGCGCAACTCCAGGGTGATAATCCCTCCTTTGGGCAACACCTCTTGCGAGTTCTTGAGCAGGTTAAGCACTGCCTGACGGATCCGGTCGGCGTCCAGCATAACCGGATCAAAACGTTCGCAGTCCACCTGCAGCACGATTCCCTGTTTACGGCAGGACTGCGAGAGCAGCAATGTCACCTCCTGTACCACCTCATCCAGGCGGGCAGGCCGGAAACGGGCCTTGGGGGGCGAGGCAAAGGAAAGCATGGCCGTGGTCAGACGTTCGATCCGTTCGATCTCATCCATGGCCTTGCGCAACAGCAGGCGCTCATCATCTGCCAGTGCGGCCCGGTCGTGCAGATCGTCCAGCAGCAGCGATATGCCGGTTAACGGGTTACGGATTTCGTGGGAGATACCGGCGGCCAGCCTGCCCAGGGAGGCCAGCCGATCGAGCCTGAAGGTCTCTTCACGCAGATCTTCGCGCACGGTTTCATCCCGCAGGGTAACGGTCAACCCCTTCTCACCGTGGGAGCCAATCGGGAAGATCCCCACATCAAAGTGCCGCATCTGTCCGTTACGCAGGATCGGTAACGGTTCCCTGCCGTAGCCGACGGTTTCGGTACAGGCGAGGGCGATCCTGGCCGGCAGGTCTCCCCAGCCGTCAAAGACGGTTGCGTAATGGCTGCCCAGGGGCCAGCGCTGCCCGAGAAATCGGTCAGCCGTGCTGTTGCTGGATGTGAGGTCGCCGTTGGAAGAAAAGGTAGTGATGGCACTGGAGATA
>DKFG01000073.1 GCA_002452325.1 Geobacter sp. UBA6802 | reverse complement strand
TGACGCAGTGGCGGGTAAACGGCAGCACTTTCAAGCGGCCCAAGGGGATATCTTCATCGCACTCCTCGCAGATGCCGTACTCATCTTCGGCAATGCGCAGCAGGGCTTCATCGATGTTATGCAGCTTCTCCCGTTCGCGATCATTCAACAGCAGTCCCAACTCGCGATCTCGTTCAGAAGAAGCCTGATCGTAGATATCGCCGGTTGTCTCTTCACCAACCGCAGCCTCAGAACCCTTCTTGATCGAACGTTTAATTTCCAGCAGGGTCTGCTCCTTCAGATTCAGCAGCAGTTGCCTGATCTCACCCCACTTGCCCTCAAACGATTGTGGAGCAATCGGTGCCTGCTCCTGCTGGACCGGCTGAGCCGTCGCCTGCTTGGCAGATGTTTTGACCTCTTGGGGTGGTGCCTTGGGCGTTTTTACGACCGTTTTTATTGCCGGCTTGGTTTCTTGTGTCTTATCAGTTGTTGCTGCTTTTTTAACCGGCGCGGTCTTGGACGCTGCTTTTTTGTCAGCGGTCACCATGGTTGCTGTTTTTTGTGGGGTTTTGGTTGTTGCCATAACAGGTATGCTCCATCACCATGAATCTTCGTTTTGTTAGATTGCTCAGGTGGACGTAAAGGCCGAGATCAGTATCAGAAAAGCATTGGAGTGTCAAGGAAAACCGGACAAATCGAGCGCTGCATTTATTGAGGTTAACGCTTGAAATTTGTAGGAGTGGTGGTACAAAGAGTTGGTTTGCCCAGAAGGGAGGTACCATGCGTTTTCTCATCGCATTCATATGTTGTGCAGCCGTTACATTCGGGCCTGTTTTGGCGTTGGCTGACCTGCCGTTCAGTATTGCCTTCTACTATGCACCCAACCCTCCCTTCAACGAGTTACAGGCCTTTGATTTGGTGGTGGTGGAGCCGGATGCCGTCGGTGTTGTTCCTCCAGACTACAGGAAGGGGCACAGTCAGCTGTTTGCCTACATCAGTATGGGTGAAGTGGATCCCAACCGCACCTATTTCCGGCAGCTTGATCCGGCCTGGCTGATCGGGGACAACCCGGCCTGGAAGAGCAGGCTGGTGGATCTGGCCAATCCGGCCTGGCGGGCCTTTTTTCTGGACCGGGTGGTGGAGCCGCTCTGGGCTGCCGGCTACCGGGGCTTTTTTCTGGATACGCTGGATTCATATCAACTGGTGCCGGACAAGCAGCGTCATCCTGCCCTGCAGGCGGGGTTAGTGGAGGTGATCCGCAGCATCAAACAGCGCCACCCTGAGGCGCGACTGATCCTGAACCGTGGGTTTGAGATCTTTGATCAGGTCAAGGAGCTGACCTTTGCCGTGGCAGCGGAGTCACTTTTTCAGAACTTTGATCCGGTTACCGGCAGCTATGGTCAGGTGAAGGAGGCGGACCGTCAATGGCTGCTGGGCAAGTTTGCCGAGGTACGCTCGGCAGGTATACCGGTGATTACCATTGACTATGTTGCGCCAAAAGATCGTGATCTGGCCCGCACAACGGCCGCAAAGATCAAGTCTCTCGGTTTCATCCCCTGGGTGACTGACAAGGACCTGGCCTCGCTGGGAGTCGGCACGGTTGAGGTGCAGCCGCGTATGGTCCTGGGGCTCTACGACGGCAGCGAAGGATCAGATCCGATCTATACCAATCTGCATCGCTTTGCTGTCATGCCGCTCAACTATCTCGGCTACCAGGTGGATCTGCATGATCTTCGTCAGCCGCTGCCTGACAGCATCTTGCGGGGGCGTTATGCCGGGGTTGTGGTCTGGCCCAACTCTGACAGTTCCAGCAGCAAGCAGGGCCTGCTTTCCTGGTTGATCCATCAGCGGGATGAAGGCCTGCCGCTGCTGTTTCTTGACCGCTTTGGGGTGCCGCCATCGCAACTCACAAAGGCGATGAGCGGGGTGATGGTTCCGATGGCAGGTAGGCAAGGCAGACAGCAGGTGCTGGCGCAAGACCCGATGCTGGGGTTTGAAAAGAAGGTTGTTCTTCCACGGGAGTCGACTGTTGCACTGCGTTTTGATCGAAGTGAGCCTCTTTTGGTTTTGGGAAACGGTCTGGATAACCCAAGCGAACCGGTTGCACTGACCTCCTGGGGTGGTTACGCACTGGAGCCGTTTGTGGTCAATGAACTGGTTAATGAGGTGGAGCGCTGGGTGGTGGACCCCTTTGCGCTGTTTACCCGTGCCCTCAGAATCGTCGATCTGCCTGCGGCTGATGTCACCACCGAAAACGGCTTGCGCCTGTTGCTCGTACATATTGATGCCGATGGCTTTGAAAGCCGGGTAGAGCGTCCCGGCGGTCCGCTGGGGGTGACGGAACTGCGAGAACGGATCCTGAAAAAATATCGGATACCGACGACCTATTCGATAATCACCAGTACTCTGGGGGACCGTGGCGTTAAACAGGAACAGGCCCAGTTTTACCGAGATGAGGCCCGTGCAGTGTTCAAGCTTCCCTGGGTAGAGGCGGGCAGTCATACCTTTTCCCATCCGTTTTACTGGCAGCAGACCGATACCGCCAAGCGTGGGTATGATGCCCAGTACCTGCCGATTCAGGGCTACAGCTTCAGTCTTGATGCAGAGATTGACGGGTCGGCTGCCTTTATTGACCACAATCTGCTGCCCCCCGGCAAAAAGACCAGACTACTACAGTGGTCAGGCGATTGCACCCCAGGGACTGATGCACTGGCTGCAACCTACAGCGCCGGGCTGGGCAACATAAACGGTGGCTACACCTTGATGCTGAAAACAAATCGATCGATTACTTCGGTAGCCCCGCTAGGAGTTGAGAAGGGGGGCTGGTTCCAGGTCTTTGCCCCCAACCAGAATGAAAATGTCTACACCAACGAATGGACCGGCCCTTTTTACGGGTATCGCCGGGTGATCGAAACCTTTGAACTTACCGATACACCGCGTCGGTTAAAGCCGATCAATATTTACTACCACACCTATTCCGTAACCAAAGAGGCCGGTCGTCGCGCATTGGAGGAGGTCTATGACTGGGCCCTGGCGCAAAAACCCCATCCTGTTTTTACCTCTGACTATGTCAACAAAGTGCTGGACTTTAACCGTACCGTGATCGCCCGCTCCGGCTCCGGCTGGCTGATCCGCAACAAGGGTGAGCTACGCCAGCTGCGGCTGCCGGTGGGCGCCGGATATCCTGATCTGGCGGCCAGTCGCAACGTGCTTGGGTTCAGCGAACACAACGACCAGCGTTACATCCATCTGGGGCCGGGCGGTGAAGCATTTCTGCAGCTATCGTCGACAGCCCCTGTAATCCCCTGGCTGTCATCGCTGCCGGCACGCATTGAGCAGTTTAAGCGGACACCGGACGGTATGGAGCTGACCCTGACGGCCCACCTTGACAGTACGATCCTGTTCGACAATGCTGCCGGCTGCCGTCTGCTCAGCCGTGGTAAACCTTTGCCCGTGACCAGAGAAGGGGCACTGTTGGCTGCCCCACTTTCTGCTGGGAGTCATGACGTTGCGCTTGTCTGCCGATAACAAGCCGCCGCGCGAGCGTTTTGCCGGGCCGCTGGCCATTGGCGGACTGGCGGGGGTGGGCCTGCTGCTACTGGTGATGCTTTACCCGGAAAAGAGTCTGCTCAAGCTGCTGGCAGCGCCCGATGTGACCAGTCCGGCCCAGCAGCGCTATCTGGAAGCGCTGGTGCAACTGCGTAACGGTGATACCGATCTGGTGATTCCCTTGGTGCGCAGTTATCTGGCAGCGGGCTGTACTGAGAAAGCGGCACGGGCGCTGAGTTATCATGTGAGGAGCAGCCTGACTCCCGATCAGGAGCAGGCCATCCGGAAGCTGCGCTATGAGTTGCGGCGGCAGGAACTGGAGCTGCTGGTGACCGGTGAACCGGGCTGGGATGAAGCGCGCAGGCGGTATGCCGACCAGATTGAGGAGTTGCGTCAGGCTGGGGCCTCTCCTCGTGAGCTGGCTCAGTATCTGGGGGACGCCCGCCGTGCCGGTGATGAGCAAACGGTCCGCTTTCTGGAACAGGTGTTGGGGCAGGGCGCCCGGCAGCTGGTGAGCGATTCGCTGATTGTTGCGGCAGAGCTGGCCTTGGGTAAGGGAGATTATCGGGCTGCTGCTGCCTTCTATTTTCAAGGGATGGCAGCCACTGCCAGCCGTGATGAACAGCGTCGCCTGTTTCTGAACGGTATCAGAATCCTGCAGTCCGGCAACCTGCTGCAGGATGCGGTGGCTGCTGCCGAAAAATATCAGCAGCCGCTGTCCGGTGACCGTCAGACCTTGCTGGCCTTGACCCGACTGGCACTGGCCGCAAACCGACCCGACCTGGCTCAAAAGTATGTGCGGCGTGCCCTGGGGATGGCCCCCTCGCCGGACTCAAGCGAGGTGCGGCAGTGAGGTCGGGGCTGCTCAAAGCCACGGGACTGCTGCTGTTCGCCGCACAGGTGATGCCGGCATCAGTCGCTGCAGAGCAGGCATTGCAGACTATCCCCGAGATCCGGGCTGCTTTTGAACAGGAACTGTTTGAACTAGCTCACACCGTGTTTCTGGCCAACGGTAATCTGACTGAGGCGTTGGGGGTAGCCGAGAAGGCGGTCAGGGCGCGGCCCAATGACCTGGTCTGGCGTCGTAAAGCCGCCCAGACCGCTGTCTGGGCCGGACGGTCCGATCTGGCGCTTGGGCAGTGGCACTTCCTGGCCTTGCGTGGCGACCGGGCAGCCTATGACGAGGCCCTTACTCTATCCCGTGCCCTGCAGGAGTTCCCCCTGCGGAAGCAGCTGCTGGAACAGGTCGTAGTCAAAGGAACGGCAGATCAGTCCCTGGAGCAGGAATATCTGGCCGTGGTTGAAGGGATGGGACTGCCCCAGGAGGTCTATGACTTGCTCAATTCAGGCAGACTTGGTATGGCCGATCCGGTCTGGCGTCTGACCGAGCAGGCCCGGCTGGCCGAACATCTGGGCATGCCGACAGAGGCGATCCGTGCTTGGCAGCAGCGGGCAGCATATAAGCCTCTCCGTACGGATGAAGCGCTGAAGCTGGCGGCGCTCTGGTATGGCCAGGGTGATACGGAACAGGCCTGGCAGGCCCTTGACCCGGCTGCAGCGCAGGCTGCTGATGACGCTGCACTGTTCTGGCGTACCTATGCTGACCTTTCCTGGGCACTGGGGCATTCCAAGCAGGCAGCCCATGCCGCTGAGAGTATGATCCGGGCCGGCAGCGCCACTGAAGCAGATTATCTCAGGCTGCTGGAGCTGTATGGCAGTGATACGCCAAAGCGGGCCTACGGTTTTGCCTTGCAGGGGTGGCAGCGGTTTCAGAAGCCGCTTTTCTGGTACGCCCTGGTTGATACCGGCCTGCGCAGCGGATGTGAGCAGGAGCTGATCCGCTTTCTGCAAGGGCTGGATGCTCAGCAACGCAAGATACTGGCCGCTGATCCACGCTCCTGGATGGCCGTGGCCCAGGTCTACCGACAGGCAGAGCAGCTGCAGCAGGCCCTGACTGCGTCCCGCGTGGCTGTACGGCTGGCCCCAGATGAAGCCGACCTGCTGAGCAGCCACCTCTGGCTGCTGGTGGATCTGAAACAGACCGCTGAACTGCAGCCTCTGGTACGCCAGTGGGAAGGACGGATTACTGTGCTGCCGGAGCTGTGGGAGCCGCTGGCAGCAGCCATGCTGCTGCTGGGAGATACGCCGCGTGCCCTGCGGCACTACCGGGTGCTGGCACCACAGCGGCAGGATGATCCGGCTTGGCTGGCCTCATTTGGTGATGTGCTGGAACAGGCCGGGCATCGGGAGACGGCCTGGGAGGTTAGACGCCGAGCTTACCGCCAGCTGAAGCAGACAACAGCCGGTATGGCTCTGGATGACGAACGGCGCAGTCTGCTGACCAGGGCACAGTTGCTGCTGCACTTGCAGCAGGGTGATGAGTTGTCCGGTGTTGTACGTCGTATCGCGGCTGATCCGAAGCATGACTTTGGCACTGAGCTGGTCATGGGCTGGGCCATGGCCACCGGGCAGACAGATCTGGCCCGGCTCTGGTACTGGCGTCACCTGGTCCGAGCCGTACAACGGCCGGAATGGGCACGCTTGGGGCTGGCCCTTGAAGAGAACGACCGTACAACCATGGCCGATCTGCTGGACAATAAGCTGGAACAACTGCCGTACCGTGATGCGGTTGAGGCGGCCCAGCGTGCAGGCTGGACGCCATTGGCTGAGGAGCATGCCTTTAACCGGCTGCAGCTGAACCGTGATGACCACCTGCTGGATACCCAGGTGCGTCAACTGTATGGCAATCGTCCTGGGTTCCTCCTGGCCTCCCTGCAAGCACGGGATCAGGCCGGGGTGGGATGGCTTGAATCAAAGCTGATGGTCAGTCAACCGCTCACCAGCCGTTACAGCCTGCTGGCTGAGCTGACGGAACGGCAGTTCAGTCTGTTGCGCAGCAATGTTCTTGGTGCTGTTCCCAGTGGTGCTGTCGATGGTACCCTTACGTTGACCCGTCGTCACGAAGGGGGACAACTGTCGCTGCAATTGGGGGGCAGGGATGGCGGTATCGCTGCCCGGCCGACCGCAGTGGTTGCCGGCAACTGGCGAATATGGCATGACCTGCAGTTGTCCGGCCGGCTTGCCTATCATGAGCGGGCTGAAGAGACCGCTGCCCTGGCGGTGGGAGGGGCCCGCGACCGGCTGCAGCTGATCGTTGCAGGAAACCTTACCACGTCTGATACTGCCTCACTGGAACTGTCAACGGTGCGCTTTCATGATCAGGGCCGACAGTATCTGGGGCAGGGGCAGACGGTGTCGCTGGATCTGCGGCACCAGATTACCCATGCTTGGCCGGATTACGGCCTGCGGATGTTCGGCGGTTACAGCGCTTATCAGGCGGACGGTGCTGTCGGTGACCGAATCTCATCGCTGGTGCCGTTCGGTACTGAGCCGACGGCGTCTTTCTTTGTACCCAAAAGTTACGGCTATCTGGGGGCGGGGCTGTTTGTGGGGCAGGCTTGGAAAAGTGCCTATACTCGTGACTGGAAGCCATTTGCCGAGGCTGACTTCAGCTGGAGCAGCAGCTCGGGAACCGGATTCAGCTATGGCTTAGGTATGACCGGCCCCGTCTTTGGGCTTGATCAGCTGCTGTTGGAGCTGACCCAGGGCAGCGGCCAGTTCGGCATCAATGACCTGACTACCACCATCGGTATCAGGTACCGCTATTTTTATTAATCATACTGAAGATGCAAGGAGGAATTCCATGAAACGTCTGCTGTTGCTGCTTGTCGGCCTGTTTGCCCTCACCGCCTGTACCACTCTGCACCAGGGGGTGCGTGATTCTGCCGCGCCTGATGCCGTCTGGACGGTACTGCCGTTTATCAACAACACTGAAACCCCTTTTGCTGCAGAGCGGGCAGAGGCGATCAGTACGGCGTTGCTCTATGCCCGTGGCATCCAGCAGGTGGTTAGTATGCCTGCTGAACCGGCAGCCGAAGCTGATTCGCTGATTGATCGCGGACAGAAACGGCGGCAGGAAGGGGTGGCGTGGGCAAAAAAACAGCAGATCCGTTACGCCGTGCAGGGATCAGTGACGGAGTGGCGCTACAAGGTGGGGCTGGATGGTGAGCCGGTGGCCGGTTTCACCCTGCAACTGGTTGACCTGCAGAGCGACAAGGTTGTCTGGACCGGCAGCTCAGGCAAGAGCGGCTGGAGCAGGGAGGCGGTCAGCGCCGTTGCCCAGCAGGTGCTGGAAAAGCTGATCGCCACCATCGAGCTGCGTTAGGATGCAACCGTTACACGGCATAGCCGCCAGATTTCCCCGTCTGGTACTCTGGCTGGAGACCGTTGCCTTAACGTTGGTAATACCTTGCATCGGCGTTTTTTTAAATCGGGCCGACCCTTACTTTATTGAGGCAGACTTTGTCTGGCTTTGGTTCGGTCCGCTGCTGGTGGCACTCAGGTATGGTATTGCACCGGCCCTTGCATCGATTTCGCTGCTGGCTGCCCTCTGGCTGGGTGCCATGGCGACGGGCCGGACAACCGCCCCGTTTCCCCTGCACTTTATGCTGGGTGGTTCGCTTATGGTGTTGATTGCCGGCCAGTTTAGCACCATCTGGTCAACCCGGCTGAGGCGGGCCGAACAGCTCTCCCGTCATGCACAAGAGCGGTTTCAGCAGTTGTCACGGGCCTACTTCATGGTTCGCCATTCCCATGACCGGCTGGAGCAGAACCTGATCAGCCGTCCGGTGACGTTGCGCCAGGGGATGATGGAGCTGCGTCGTCTGTTGGGGCAGGGAGAGGGGGGCGTTACCCCAGAGTATGCCGGAGAGCTGATGGTGATCCTGTCTCACTACGGTTCTCTCTCCAGCGCCACGCTCTATCCGGTGCAGAACGGACGTCCGCTGGCTGAGCCGCTGGCTCGCTGCGGTCAAGGGGTGCCGCTTCGTCCTGACGACCTGTTGTTGAGGGCAGCCCTGGAGTCCGGAACCACCGCCTATCAGACAGCAAGTCGCCTGGGTGAGGGGCAGCACAGCAGCTATCTTGTTGCGGCGCCGCTTAGGACCAGTACCGGCAGGGTACTGGGGCTGCTGCTGGTGGACGATATGCCGTTTATGGCGCTGCACCGCGAGACTCTGCAGATTCTGGGGGTGTTGCTGGCTTACGCCGCTGATCAGGTGGAGGCAGCCGGGCTGGCCCAACGGATTATCGCTGTTTACCCTGATTGCCCGCTTGTCTTTGGCGCTGAGCTGATCAAGATGATCCATCTGCAGCAGGACCTGGATGTGGTCAGCACCTTGACCGTGGTCAGTCTTTCGCCCGGGCCGTATCTGAACGAGCTTTGTATGATGCTTGAACGCCAACAACGGGGGCTTGACCACAGCTGGCGCCGGGACCTGGGCTGGGGAGTGCAGTTTGTAACCCTGATGCCGTTTTCAGGTCCGGCAGCCATGGATGGGTACCAGAGCCGCTTGAACGAGGTGCTGAAAATACAGTTTAAGATGAGCCTCAAAAGTGCCGGCATCACCTTTAAGTGTCTGCTGGTCTCGTGTGATGATCCGCTGCTACAATTGTCAAACCTGCTGGCGGATGAGCTATGAGCAGTATCAAGCTGATGCTGTACGGCTTGTTCAGCGAACAGGCAGCCTTGCTGGCTATCTTCACCGGCCAACCGCTCTGGTATCGGTTTGGCCTGTTTTTGAGTGGTCATCTGCTGGCGTCCTTCCTGTTCTCGCTGCTGCTGGGCATCTGGTTTCCCCGGCGATTTGCGGCGTCACGCCGTCTGCTGATGATGCTTTTTTTTAGCTTCAATTTCTTTGTACCTGCCCTGGGGGCCATCGGCACCCTGCTGATTCTGCTCTACTTCATCCGCTATTACACCGATGAGGAACGCCCTGAATTTGAACAGGTGCCGTTACCGCCTTTTTTGTCCGAGTCTGCTGCGGTGGGGGGCGGCATGGGTGAGGGAGGAGCCTGGTCACGCCTGCGGCAGAACAGCCTGCCACGGGGAGAGCGGCTGAAGGCGCTGTTGTCGGTGGGAGCCGTTGGCGGTGGCAACGCCGGTCGCCTGCTGCAGCACGCCACTGGCGACAGTGATGATGAGATCCGGCTTTTGGCCTTCAATCTGTGTGAGCGGCAGGAGCAGAAGATCCAGCAGGCCATCACCACAGCCATGGACGAGCTGCAGACAGCTGAAACGCCGGAGGTCAAGGGAACTCTCTGTCGTAACCTGGCCTTTTCTTACTGGGAGATGGTCTACAGCGCCTTGGCTCAGCACGACTTGCGTGACTTTCTTGTTGATCAGGCTGCCAAATATGCCTCCCTGGCCCAGCAGTATGGCTGTGTCAATCCTGCCCTGTACACGCTGCTGGCACGGATCTACCTGTATCGGCGCGACTACCGGCAGGCTTCTGAGGCAGTTGAGGCCGCTTTGGCTGCAGGAGGCGACCGATTGAGGGTGGTGCCGTACCAGGCTGAACTGGCGTACCACGCCCGCGATTTTGCAGCGATACGTCGTCTGCTGCAGGAAGACCCGGCGATCCGCTTCAAGCCGGGCATCGGGCCGGTAGCCGAGTTCTGGGGGGTGAGGTGATGGACGAACAGCTGCCAAGGGCTGAACAGGTTGATGTAATGTTGTTGCTGGAGGGAACGTTTCCCTATGTCAGCGGTGGGGTGTCCAGCTGGGTCAACCAGATTATCCGGGGTTTTCCCGAGCTGACCTTTGGTGCGGTCTTTCTCGGCAGCAGCGCTGAGGAGTACGGTGAGCGGAAATATGAACTGCCGGAGAACCTTACGCATTTGCAGGTGCACTACCTGCATGACGAACATGTCAGCCCGCCTATCGAGACCTGTCGCGGCGATGCTGAGGGTTTTGCGATCCTGCGGCGTCTGCACGGCTGGTTTAATGCACCTCATCCGGACGGGCTGCCGGCAGAGCTGAAGCAGGCGTCTTTTTATTTTAACCGTACGGGCGGGGTTGACTATACCCAGTTCCTCTACGCGGAGCGTTCCTGGGAGTATATTTGCGAGCTGTATACGGAACGGTGCAAAGACCCCTCTTTTGTTGACTACTTCTGGACGGTGCGCAACATGCATACCCCGATCTGGCAGCTGGCCTCCATTGCCGCGACATTGATACCGGCCCGGTTTTACCACACGGTTTCTACCGGGTATGCCGGATTTCTAGGGGGGTTGCTGCATCACCACACCGGACGCCCCCTGCTGCTGTCGGAGCATGGCATCTACACCAAGGAGCGGAGGATTGATATCTTTAATAACGACTGGATTCAGGACAACCGCAATGCCCTGCAGCGGGACCCGACCGAGGTCAGCTATTTTCGTGACCTCTGGATCAGATTTTTCGAGACCATTGGCCGGTTCTGTTATGATGCGTCCGGACGGATCGTCTCGCTGTATGAAGGGGTTCGCCAACGCCAGATCAGTGACGGTGCCCTGCCGGAGAAGCTGACCGTGGTCCCCAACGGTATCGACCTGGACCGGTTTGTCCCGTTGCGTCAGACCCGTCCCGTTGTTCCCCCCCCAGTTCTGGCCCTGTTGGGGAGGGTGGTGCCGATCAAGGATGTCAAGACCTACATCAGGGCAATCAGGATTCTGGTGCAGCATGTTCCTGAGATACAGGGCTGGATCGTGGGGCCGGAAGGAGAGGATCCAGTCTATGCCCAGGAGTGTCGCGCTCTGGCCAGGAGCCTGGAGATCGAACAGCAGGTGCGCTTTACCGGTTTTATGAATCCGGTGGAGCTGTTTCCCCAGATCGGGTTACTGGTGCTCTCCTCCATCAGCGAGGGTCTGCCGCTGGTGGCACTGGAGGGGTTTGCCGCCGGGGTGCCGTTGGTGGCTACCGATGTGGGGGCCTGTCGTCAATTGATTGAGGGCGAGGGTGACGAAGACCGTGCCTTGGGTGTTGCCGGTGCGGTGATTCCGATCAACAATCCCCAGGCCCTGGCTGATGCCTGCCGGGGGCTGCTGATGGACCGGGATGCTTGGCATCGGGCGCAGCAGGCCGGTATGGCGCGGGTGGAAGCCCAATATACCCAACAGCAGATGTTTGCCCGTTATCGGGCCTTGTACCAGGAGGCAATGGCATAGATGGCCGGCATCGGGTTTGAACTGCGCAAGCTGATGAAGGGGGACAGTTACAGCTCGCTGCTGCTGGCCTACACCTACGCCGGCATTATCAGTTCAGGCCCCTGGATCCTGTCGATCGTTGCGGTGATGCTGATCGGCGTCATCTCACTGCCGTTCGTTATTCCATCCATCCTCGTCTCAAAATTCCAGACCGTCGTCACCTACCTGATCGCCTTCAGTCTGATTCTGACCGGCCTGATCCAGCTTGCCTTTACCCGCTACTCTGCCGACCGGATTTTTGACAAGGAACATTACCGGCTGTTGCCTAACCTGAACGGCCTACTGCTGCTGGTTATTGCAGTAAGTGGGCTGATTTCCTATCCGATTGGACTGCTGGCATTTCCCGAACAAAGCCTCTTTTTCAGGCTCCTGTTTGCAGCCACCTATGTGGTGCTCTGTTGCGTATGGGTCACCGCCATCCTGCTTTCCGGCCTCAAGGCCTACAAGGCTATCCTGATCAACTTTGCCCTTGGCTACGGTTCTGCTTTGCTGTTCGCTTTTCTGTTGCGTCACGGCAACCTTGAAGGCCTGCTGCTGGCATTTCTGACCGGACAGTTTATCCTGTTGCTCGGCATGTTTCTGGTCATTTTCAGGGGATATCCGTCCAGGCTGTTCATTGAATTTGATTTCCTTGGGCCGAGACGGATGTACCGCTCACTGATGCTGACCGGGCTGTTCTATAATCTGGGGATCTGGGTCGACAAGTTCATCTTTTGGTTTCATCCGGTTACCGGTTCAACTGTTATCGGCCCCCTGCGGGCTTCGCTGGTCTATGACCTGCCGGTGTTCCTGGCCTATCTGGCCATTATCCCCGGTATGGCGGTCTTTCTGGTGCGGATGGAGACCGATTTTGTGGAGTATTATGACCGGTATTACGATGCAGTGCGGGAAGGGGGATCACTCTCTTATATCCAGGAGATGAAGGATGAAATGGTGCGGGTGGCACGGGAGGGGCTGTACGACATCATCAAAATTCAGGCAATCACCACCATTGTGGTGATCGTGGCCGGCCGGCAACTGCTGCAGTGGGCAGGGATCTCAGAGATACACCTGCCGCTGCTTTCAATTCAAGTGGTGGCCACCGGCTTTCAGGTGGTGCTGCTGGGGCTGTTGAACATCTTTTTTTATCTGGATAAGCGGAACCGGGTGCTGTTGCTGACCGTCCTGTTTACGGTGCTGAATCTTGGCCTGACCCTGCTTTCGATCAGGCTGGGACCTTTTTATTATGGCTATGGTTTTGCTCTGGCCCTGATCGTGACCATTGCAACAGGCATGGCCTTGCTGGATAATGATCTGGATAAGCTGGAGTACGAGACCTTTATGCTGCAGTAGTCACTCCTCCTCAAGCATCTCCGCCACCAGATCATAGTCAGAGGAATCGGTGATCCGACAGGCCACAATATCGCCGATATCAGCATGGCCGGAGGTTATGTAGACCTGGCCGTCGATATCCGGGGCCTGACGGCTGGTGCGTCCCTTCAGCAGCAGTTCAGTCTCTTCACTGTACCCTTCCACAATTACCTGCTCAATCTGTCCCACCATGGCCCGGTTACGGCGGAAGGAAACCCGCGCCTGAACCTTCATCAGCTTGCGGTGTCGTTCCCGTTTAACCCGTTCCGAAACCTGGTCAGACATCTCGGCCGCCGGGGTGCCGTCTTCTTTTGAATAGCAGAAGACCCCCAGACGATCAAACTGAGCCTTTTCCACAAACTGGGTTAGCGAAAGGAAGTCGTCAACGGTCTCGCCGGGGAACCCGACAATCAAGGAGGTGCGCAGGGTAATTCCGGGCACTTCGCTGCGCAGACGCTCTATCAGATCGCGGATCTGCTGCTCGCCGCTTCTACGTTTCATCCGTTTCAGTACAGTGTCACTGATATGCTGGATAGGAATATCCAGGTATTTGCATAGTTTGGGCTCTGTCTTGAACAGCTCGATCAGCTCATTGCTGATGCCATCAGGATAGGCATAGAGCAGACGAATCCACTTCAGATCGGGAATAGCTGCCAGACGACGGATCAACGCAGCCAGGCTGTTCCCATAGAGCAGATCACTGCCGTAACGGGTGATATCCTGCGAGACCAGAATCAGCTCACGCACGCCGCCTTTGACCAGCCGCTCTGCCTCGGCCACCAGGGCCTCGACGGGGCGTGAACGGTACGGGCCGCGCAGTGACGGGATCACGCAGTAGGTACAGCAGTTTGAGCAACCCTCGCCAATCTTCAGGTAGGCGTACCAGCCGGGTGATGAGTTGAGCCGCGGCAGATCTTCGTCGTAAATGTAATTGGGGTCACCCACATACTTGATCTGGGCATCACCGGCGTGATGCTCTGCCAGGATTTCGGCCACCCGGGGGTAATCACCGGTACCGATCAGGATATCCACTTCAGGCAGTTCCTTGGCCAGCTCCTCCTGATAACGCTGAGGCAGGCAGCCGGCAACCACCAGGGTCTTGCAGTTGCCGTCACTCTTGCGGTCAGCCAGGTCAAGGATGGCATCGACGCTCTCTTCCCGGGCCTCTTTGATAAAGGAACAGGTGTTGACGATGATGACATCGGCCTCTTTCTCGTCCATGGTAATTTCGTAGCCCTGCTGTGCCAGCACCCCCAGCATCACCTCGGCATCCACCAGGTTTTTGGGGCAGCCCAGGCTGACCATGCTCACCTTTTGCTTTGTCTCGTTATTCACCGCACACCTCATTATTTGATTAAACAGTTCCGCATACATACCCGATTCAGACTGCAGCAGCAAGGGGTTTGTCTGGCTGAAACACAATCTGGACGGCAGCTTGACAAGGGGTGAAAGTGAAGTACAAGTCATTATCATAGGGGGGCTGTCATCGCAGTCAGATACCGTTAAAGGAGAAAACCATGAGAGAGGTAGTACTATGCTGTCTTTTTACCCTGTTCAGTCTGCTGGCAGGCATTGGTGCTCATTGTGCCTAGGCGCAGTTCCGCATTGCTGACCTGGCCATCCTTATCGAGTATCGGCAGGATTCATATGCTGTTGTGGTAAAGGCGATAGCTATCAAAACGATTTTTTTCATGTGTTCCATACTCAACATTAAGAAAGGAGTCAGCTATGCAACATCGTAGATCGTGGTTTAACTGGTTCGTGTTACTCAGCTTTACCATTCTTACCGGTATGTTGGCAGGTTGTGCCAGCGACAGCAGCAACACGGAATCACTGAATATTTATGAGATATGGGCCACAAATGCCAGCTTCACCCCAGTCGCCGGTGATCAAACGTCCAGAAAGTTTCAGCTCACCCTCAGCAATCAGTTTACAGAAGACGATGATATCCTCTATTTCACCAACCGGGGCGCCCAGCAGGCAGGCACCTTTAAGCTGCTGAACCTGATCAATAATGTTTGGCCCAGGGTATATGGAAGCGTTGCGCCCAATGCCCTTTTGCAGGGCAAAACCGCTAAAAACGAGACGGTCTACATTTCCTGCATCATTGAAAAGCCGGTGTTGAACAAGGCAACGGGGCAGCTCAGCTTCAGCATCACCTACCTTGACGGACGGCGGCCTTCAGCCAACCTGGCGCTTACAGATCTGGAGCTGATCATCACGAACAATTCGGCAACGGTGCAGCCTGCTGTCTGGTCACACAACCTGGATGGCGATAGCGCTACGCTTGAACCGGCCAAAAATACTGACGGAACCGTTATCGACGGCACCTATACTTTCCGTGTGCAGAAGGCTTTCGGGAGTATTCTGGGTGTAACCTGCGCTCCACAGCGCAAAACAGAAACCGTCGCCACCAAATCATATTTCGATGGCTGGAACAAGCGATTCGGCTCGAATCCTCCCAATGCCAGTATCTCCTTTACGGACAGCAACTTGCTCGTGTCACAGGTGTTCACGGCCACGCTCTCGAATCCCGTATATGATGAAGCAACCGGCAATGTCAGCTTCACCGCGAAAAATGTCTACTTTCCCTTTGGGGCGATCGGGAAGACCACATTGACCATCAAGGAGCCGACGGTCTTTATCGATGCCGGTCCTGGCGGCTTCCCCTCCTTTGACGATAACGTCTTCTCGATCCAGGTGCGTAACAGCACCTCGGAAAAGATCACGGTCTGGTTAGTTCCCAATAAGCCCCCTTGTTCTGAGAAAGTGGCAAACGACTTGAAGTGTGATAATAGCAAGCCATGGGATTCGCTGGCGGACGCCTTCACGCAATCGAAAACAAAATTTTACAAAATAACGATATTGCCAAACCAAGCTATCACCTCAACGCCGATCACGCCTTCTGCTAGTATCAGCCTTGATCCAGCGCAGATTCTGCGCATCGTACCGCCGATCGGAGATACTGGTACACCAGAATGGTGGTATACCGAAGGAAAATCAGGAATCTCGACTGGCACCGGATTGTGGGTGACGAAGAGTTCTGTGACGTCACCAGTGACAGCAGCGCCAAACAATGGTGGCCAAATTGAGTTCAATGTGCAAGGAGGAACAAGGTGGCCCAACCCGTTGGACCAGTTAGTAAATTATGACATTTCGGGTGTAAACGGCATGCACTTCAATAGCAGCATTACCTTTGAAGGCACGGGTTGCGGCGACACGACGAACTGTGGCTGTAATGGCGGTAAAGAAAACCCGTACAGGGCCTGCATGACAAACTTGGCTGACTATGTGGAGTACGACGACAGGACCAACAACGATGGATGTCCCTACGCTATTACCAGAACGGCGGACGGTGTGAAAACCTGCCCGAATCCGAAGTATTGGCCATATGATGGTCTCGATAATCGCAAAAAGCCGGACTGGGTTGTTGCGCCAAAGAATTTCACGGTAAACGACTTAAATTCCTATGCTACCTTTATGAGTGAAACACAGACGGCCGTGAACGGTTGGTTGGACTATACAACAAATGTTCTTAAGCAACAATGGCCGGCACATTATGCAAAAGACAACATTACCGGATATGTGCTTTCTGACGCTGCCATTGGAGCGGTGAACAGCGGAGAATATTTAAAAGCAAAAAGAGGATATCATGTCTGGTGGGCAACCAACCCGGTAGCTCTCAATTGGCTCAAATATTATCAGGTGAACAGTAAGGGGAACTGCGATGCTTACGGATGGGCATACGATGAGCAGAAGTGGGATCCAAGCAACCCTGATACTTTTGATAAAAATCAAAATCCACCTACTAATCCGAGCGTCACAGTGGATATTTCGTGCCCTTCTAAGCCTGTCCCCGGCACAAAGAATGGGAAATATCTGAATATTGATATTTTCTATATCATGTAGCTGTTACGGTATTAGTGTGGATTGACATACCATGGAACAACTCAGGGCGGCCAATCGGCCGCCCTGAGTTTTCGGTTGTCAACAATGGTGCGGTTACTCCCTGAAGTTGGTAAACTGCATCTCCACCCCCAGGTCCTTCCCCTTCAAGAGTTGAATGGTGTCCTGCAGGTCGTCACGATTTTTGCCGGTGACCCGTACCTGATCATCCTGAATCTGGGCCTGGACCTTGAGTTTGCTTTCCTTGATCACGGCGATGATCTCTTTGCCCTTTTCCTTGGATATCCCCTGCTGGACCGTGATGATCTGGCGTACCATGCCGCCTGAGGCCGGTTCTATCTTGCCGTACTGCAATGCCTTAATGGAGATGTTGCGCTTCAGGAACTTGGTCTGCAGTACATCAATCACCGCCTTCAGCTTGTAATCATCTTCAGAGAGGACCTTGACGCTATCCTTTTCCTGGGTGATCTCGCTCTTGGAACCTTTGAAGTCGTAGCGCTGCCCAATTTCTTTGATGGCCTGATTAACGGCGTTGTCAACTTCCTGCATATCTACCTTTGATACAATGTCAAATGACGGCATTGGTTTCCTCCTACGGTTTGATAATTTCGACGCCTTGCGGCACTTTAAAGGTGAATTTTGCGGCTGAAAGGCCGTTGTTGGTCCTGACCTTGCTGTAGCTGATCCGGGTCTCGGTGCCGCTGGCATCCACAACCGTTGATGAAGCCACCGGAAAAAGATCCTTTGCCTGTCCGTCAGCCAGAAAGGCCGTAACTGACTCTTCACGAATGGCAAGCCGCAAGCGAGACAGGACCGGCGTCGGTTTGCGGGGGATCAGCTCAAGCAGGTAGTTACCCTGCTTGTCCCGGGCAGGCTTGCCGAAGGCTGCGTTAAAATCCATTGAGACATTGCCCAGCCCGGTCAGGTAGGCCATGCCAATGCTGTTGCCCCCCTGCATCATCCCTTCCAGCGATGAGACCAGCACCTGTTTGTTTTCCGGCTGATAGAACCAGACCTGGCTGCCGTTGGAGATGATGCTTTGCCTTGGCACGGTGTAGTCAAAGCGGAACTGGGCGGTTGAACGGGGGGGGCGACGCAGGGCCAGTTCACCGTGCCCTTTCTGAGGTTTGGGAAAACCTGCCAGGATTGTGGTCTGGCTGAAGCTGGCCTGCAGGTCCTGCAGGTTGGCGTAGCCCTTTTCCAGTGTTTCTATCACCTGTTGCAGGGTGGCCTCGCTGGCTGCAGCAGGTAGTGTTATGAGGCAGAGCAGTGTACTGATCAGAAATCTTGTGATCTGTTGACGCATGTGTGGTTCCTTTCGGGGACAGAGTTACAGACGGGCAGCCGCGCAGGCAGCCGGATCGACCATGAAGATGATCTGACCACTGCCGGTTAAGCAGGCTCCTGAAAGGCCGCGTAGGCTGGATAGCGGTGGCTGCAATGGCCGGATGAAGAGTTCGTGCTGCCCCAGGATACGGTCAGCCAGAAGTCCCATAGGTTGCCGGTTTGACTCGATCAGGACAACCGGCAAAAGCGCGAGCTGATCTTGCGGCTCCGGTTGGTGAAAAAAACGGGCCAGACTGCGCAGAGGTATTTCATTGCCGTTAAGGTGTACCGTTGCACCCCCATTCGTACGATTGATCGCAGCAGGGCAGATTTCAAGGGTACCGGTGACGGCGTTGATCGGCACTGCAATCTGTAGTTCGCCGCAGGCAACCAGCAGGGCATGCATGATTGCCGTGCTGATCGGTAAAATTAGGGTGATGTCGGTCCCTTTGCCCGGTGTCGAGTCGATGGTCAGGGTGCCGCCCAGGGTCTGGATGACAGAACGGACCACATCCATACCGACGCCACGACCTGAGATGTCGCTCACCTGTTCTGCTGTCGAGAAGCCAGGAGTGCAGACCAGCAACAGGGTCTCTTCAATCGACAGTGCTGCGGCTTGGCTCCTGGTCAGGAGGCCCAGGTCAACCGCTTTGGCACGGATCCGGTCAGGTGCCATGCCGTTACCGTCATCGCAGACCTGCAGCAGTATACGATCTGCCTGACGACTGACCGTCAGCTTGAGGTTGCCTGCCGGTGATTTACCGAGTGCGCTACGGAGAACACTGGTCTCTATACCGTGGTCAACGGCGTTACGTAGCAGGTGCATCAGCGGTTCGGTGATCTGCTGCAGGATGCTGCGATCCAGCTCGATTCCTTCCCCTTCTATCCTGAACCGCACCTCTTTGCCGTTACGCTGGGCCAGATCGCGCACCATGCGGGGGAATCGCTCCGCAATGGTGCCAAACGGTACCATGCGGGCCTGTATCACTTCGTTCTGCAGCAGGCGCAGCAGCGTACTCAGTTCCTTGAACGGTTGCTGCAGTTCTGTCAGCTGCCGGCGCTGAATGACCTCTTCAAACGTATGCCGTGCGGTCAACAGCTCGCCGGACAGGGTTACCAGCCGGTCCAGCAGCTCGGTTTTGATACGGGTCGTGGCGCTGTCATCAGTTTTGCGGAAGCCGTACCCGGCTGGGGTCGTTGTCTGAGAAGCCTGCTGCTGGTGGGCCGTTTGTGACGGAGTATAATGGCTGATGCGGTTGGAAAGATCAGTGTTCGCAAGCGGTTCGCGGCTCTGGGAGATCAGGAACACCGACTGTTCCAGGGCCGTGACGGCTGCCAGTATCAGATCCACTGTTCCCTGGTCTGCAGTCAGTTTTCCGTCACGAATCTTTACCAGCAGCTCTTCCAGGGCATGGGCCAGGGTGCTGACCGGCGTAAACTGCATGGTTGCCGCCATCCCCTTCAGTGAGTGGGCATGGCGAAACATCTCGTGTACCGGCGCTGCGTCCCCGTTCTCCTCGCACTTCAGTGCCAGAGCTGCCAAGGCGTTCAGATGCTCCTGGGATTCACTGACAAACAGATCACGATACCGGGAGGTGTCCATGCTGTTGACTCTCTGGAGCAGCTGGCTCCTGGTGTCTATCCTGCCAGTTTCTGTTTCAGAAGGTCGTTGACCACCGCCGGATTGGCCTTGCCCTTCATCGCCTTCATGACTTGGCCGACAAAGAAGCCAAAGACCTTGTCTTTGCCGCCCCGGTATTCCTCAACCTGCCCCATGTTGGCGGCCATGATCTGGTCTATGGCGGTCTCTATGGCGTCGGTGTCAGAGACCTGGGCCAACCCTTGCTGCTCAACAATGGCTGCTGCTTCGCCGCCATTTTTCCACAGCTCTTCAAAGACCTTCTTGGCAATAGTACCAGAAATAGTGCCGCCATCAATCAGCTTGATCAAATCAGCCAGTTGGGCAGGGGAGACCGGGCTGTCCTCAATGGCGATGGTGTTGTCATTCAGAGAGCGGGTCAGCTCACCCATGACCCAGTTGGCAGCTGATTTGGCATTGTTGCAGGCCTGGGCGCACTGCTCAAAGAAATCAGCCAGCGGGCGTGATGACGTCAGCACATCAGCATCATACTCAGGCAGGCTGTAGTCAGTCAGAAAACGGCTAAATTTGACCTCCGGCAGCTCAGGTAGATCGCTCTTGACCCGGTTGATCCAGTCATCAGAAATTACTACCGGCACCAGATCCGGGTCCGGGAAGTAGCGGTAGTCATGGGCCTCTTCCTTGCCACGCATGGAACGGGTAACCCCTTTGTTGGGATCAAACAGACGGGTTTCCTGCACCACCTTGCCACCATCCT
>DKFG01000208.1 GCA_002452325.1 Geobacter sp. UBA6802 | reverse complement strand
GGGCAGGCCAGGTTGTAGATCCGGTCAACCTCCAGCAGGATCGGCTCGACAATGTCGTGGCGGATCAGCTCAAAACGGTGACTATCCATCAGATGGATGATGTTGTCTTTACTGCCGGTGAAGAAATTATCCAGGCAGATGACATCATGACCTTCACCCAGCAGCCGTTCGCAGAGGTGGCTGCCCAGAAAGCCCACACCGCCGGTAACCAATATCCGCATCAGTTGGCACCTTCCTGAATGCCGTGTCCGGCGCGGCCCAGCGGGATGTAGCGGATACCCAGCTCCTGCATCCGGTTGAGTTTGTACAGGTTACGGCCATCGACAATCAGGGGTTTTTTGAGTGCATCCGTAATCCGTTCAAAATCGGGGTTGCGGTACTCATGCCAGTCAGTGATGACGACCAGGGCATCGGCGTTATCCAGGATCTCGTACTGGTTGCTGCTGTACTGAATCCGGTCACCAAACTGTTTTTTTGCCTCGGTCAGTGCCTCCGGGTCGTGGGCGCGGACCGTGGCGCCGGCAGCCAGCAACCGTTCGATGATGGTAAGGGAAGGGGCCTCACGCATGTCATCGGTGCGAGGCTTGAAGGAAAGACCCCAGCAGGCGACGATCGTGTCGGCAAGCGGCTTGTCCTGGTCGGCATTACCCAGTGCATTGATCAGCTTGTCGGCCAGAACCTCTTTCTGACGCTCGTTAACCTCTTCAACCGCCTTGAGCAGCAGGAAGTCATAGTTGTTTTCTTCAGCAGTACGGATCAGGGCCTTGACATCCTTGGGGAAACAGGAGCCGCCGTAGCCGGGGCCGGGAAAGAGGAAGTCGTAGCCGATGCGGGAGTCTGAGCCGATCCCTTCCCGGACAGCAGCCACATCAGCCCCCAGCTGCTCGCAGAGGTTGGCGATCTGATTCATGAAGGAGATTCTGGTGGCCAGCATGGCATTGGCCGCATATTTGGTCATCTCGGCACTGCGGATGTCCATGACGATCATCCGGCTCTGCTTGCGCATAAACGGATCGTAGAGTTCCTTCATGATCTCGGCGGTGCGCACGTTGTCAGTGCCGATCACCACCCGATCCGGTTTCATGAAGTCATCAATGGCTGCCCCCTCTTTTAGAAATTCAGGGTTGGAGACCACATCGAATTCCAGGTGGGAGCCCCGCCGGTCCAGTTCTCCCTGGACAACCGCACGGACCTTGTCAGCCGTACCCACCGGTACAGTAGATTTATCAACGATGATCTTGAAGCCGTTCATCTGTGCGCCGATGGTGCGGCCTACAGCCAGCACATACTGCAGGTCGGCAGAGCCGTCTTCACCGGGCGGGGTGCCGACCGCAATAAACTGGATCAGGGATTGCTCCACTGCCAGTGTGACATCGGTGGTAAAGGAGAGACGTCCCTCAGCCTGGTTGCGCAGGATCAGCTCTTTCAGCCCCGGCTCGTAGATCGGGATGATGCNNNNCGCTCTCGGCAAAACAGGCCGCAGCCACCAGGCCGACATACCCGGCACCAAAGACAGATATCTTCATCTAACAGTCTCCCTCTACCCTGTTTTCAAAGTTATTTCAGCAGGAGCGCCTGTGCGTACAGTTCGCGTCGCGGCAGGCCGGTGACTGCCGCAACCAGGGCGGCTGCCTCTTTCACACTGTGCCCTTGCCGCAGGGCCTGCTGCAACTGTTCTTCAGGCAGCGATCCTGTGTCTTGCTGCGACTGCTCGTCAGCCGGTGCGATCAGGAGCACCACCTCACCCCGCTCCCGACCGTCCTGCATCAGTTCTCGGACCTGTCCGGCAGTGCCGTGCAGGGCCTCTTCAAACCGTTTGGTCAGTTCACGGGCAACTACCACCCGGCGTTCGCCCAGCACGGCTGCAATGTCTGCCAGCGTGGCGGCAACACGGTGCGGCGCTTCGTACAGCACCACCGTGCCGTGGGCTGAGGCGAGAGCTGCCAGAAACGTGCGGCGCTTACCTTCTTTATTCGGTGGAAAACCGGCAAAAGTGAAGCTGTTGGTAGGGAGTCCGGCCATTGCAAGCGCTGCCACGGCAGCGCAGGCGCCGGGAATCGGCACTACCTTGATACCGGCAGCCAGGGCGTCCCGCACCAATTGGTAGCCGGGATCGGAGATACAGGGGGTGCCGGCGTCAGAGATCAGGGCCACCTGCTTGCCCTGCAGCAGCGCAGCGATGATCTGCTCTCCCTTGAGTGTCTGATTGTGATCGTAATAGGAAGTAAGCCGCGTGGTGATGCCGAAGTGGGTCAGCAATTTGCGCGAGTGCCGGGTGTCTTCAGCAGCAATCAGGTCAACATCTTTGAGGGTATTCACAGCCCGGAAGGTCATATCCTCCAGGTTGCCGATCGGGGTAGCAACGATATAAAGCGTACCGGTCATCAGTTGAGCGCGGCAATATAGGCCTGAATACCGTTCATAATCCCCTCGGCAGCCCGGCTGTGGAAGGCAGGGTCTTTGAGGCGTCCTTCTTCGGTGCTGTTGCTGATAAAGGCGGTTTCAACCAGAATGCTGGGCATGGTAGCCCCCACCAGCACATAAAAGGGACCCTGTTTGACCCCGAGACTTTTGGTGTCAGGAAATTTCTCTTTAAGGGCCTTGTAGAGTGCCTTTTGTACCTCTTCTGCCAAGTGGGCCGAGTCGTTCAGCTTGTAG
>DKFG01000221.1:19513-26474 GCA_002452325.1 Geobacter sp. UBA6802 | reverse complement strand
ACCAGACTGCAACACCCTACCCCTGAGACGCAGCTGACAGTCTGCGCCCCGCTGCCAACCGCACTGCGGGAGCTGATTATTGAACGCTGCGGGATCAGCAAAGATGCTTTGCTTCTGTTGTTAATGAACGTGCCCCCAACTGACGTTACACCTGCCGGCAGCTCAGCGATCATCCCCTGACATGTCCCGCTTCCTCCAAGGCCTGCAGGCCCTCAACGCCACCCAGTTTCTGGGTGCCATGAATGACAATATCCTCAAGCTGCTGATCATCTTTTCACTGCTCCAGCTTCAGGGGCCGGACAAGGCCGGGATGGTCACGGCCAGCGTTGGTGCCGCTTTTGCCCTGCCGTTTTTGATGTTTTCCGCTCCGGCCGGCTGCCTGGCTGACCGCTACAGCAAGCGTGCCGTCAGTGTCGGTGTCAAGCTGATGGAGGTGGTGGTTACGGCCCTGGCGGTGGTGCTGTTTGCCCTGCAGCAACCGTGGGGGCTCTATCTGCTGATGTTTCTGATGTCGGCCCAGAGTGCGCTGTTTTCTCCGTCCAAATACGGCATCATACCTGAGCTGGTGCCCCAGGAAGAGCTCTCCAGGGCCAACGGCCTGATCGAGGCCTTTACCTTTTTTGCTATCATTGTTGGTACGATTGTGGGACCGGCATTGACCCTGGCAGTGGCGGGCCGCTTCTGGCTGGCAGCGGCCTGTTGCCTGGTGATTGCCGTTATCGGCCTGGTTGCTGCGTTGCGCCTGCCACGGTTGGCAGCGGTTGCGCCGGAGCGTCAGATCCGTTTCTTTCCTGCCGAAATTTTCCGAACCTTGCGCCGGGTCTGTCATGACCGCTGGCTGATGACCGCTCTTGTTGGTCTGGCCTGGTTCTGGCTGCTGGGGGCCTTTGCCCAGCTGAATCTGATCGGCTACGGTATTCAGCGGCTTGGCTTCAGCGGGGCGCAGAGCGGTTATCTCTTTCTGGCCTCAGCCTTTGGCATTGCGGTAGGCTCGCTGCTGGCAGCCCGGCTGTCAGGCAGGGGGGTATCGTTTGGGATTGTGGTGCTGGGCGCCTTTGGTCTGACAACGGCATCGGTGCTGCTGCAGCTGGTGCCGGGCAGTCTGCTGCCGGTGATTGCGGTGATCCTGCTGTACGGTATCAGTGCCGGCCTGTTTTCTCTGCCGCTGCAGACCTTCATTCAGCTGAGGGCCGAACCCGGTATCCGGGGAGAGGTGCTGGCTGCCTCAAGTTTTGTGAACTGGATCGGTATCCTGATCGCCTCAGGGCTTACCTTTCTGTACAGCGGCCCTTTACATCTGACCGCTGCACAGGGGTTCAGCCTGATGGGAGGGGTGAATCTGCTGGTCATCCTGCTGGGGATGCTCTATCTGCCGGAGTTGTGGCACTGTTTTCGCGGGCTGCGGGTAAAATAGAGATCAGTCGGCTCTCTCGTGCGACTGTTCATTGCCGTGCCCTTTGTCGGCGGTCATACCGCCGGTAACCACGAACCCCATGGCCCGGTGAGGAGACATGTTGATCGGCCTGACTGCCGAGCGTGGCACAATCACGGTGTAGCCGCCAATCTGGTAGCTGAGTGGCAGGTAGACGGAAATTTCTCCTTCATCGCCGATCCCGGCAGGCAGATTGCTGAAGTCACTGCGGGTGACAAAGCCGATCAATCGCAGGGTCTTGCCGCCAAACTCAAGTTCTATGCTTACCACCTGACTGAACTGGGAGTCACGCTGACTGGCAAAAAAGGCGATGAAGTCTTTGAGTGAGCCGTAGAGGGTCTTGACCAGAGGAATATGATCGATCAGCTGATCGCCCAGGTCAAGCAGGCGCCGTACCAGAAAGGCGTTGAGGGCCAGGCCGAACAGAAAGGTTACCAGCAGGCCGGTTAAAAGCCCCATGCCGGGGAGGTACCAGCCTTCCGGTAGCAGGAATCTCAGCAATCCCCCCAGCACGGTCTCTGCCGAACGTACCAGCCAGAAGAGGATGTAGATGGTCAGCAGGGATGGCAACATGGCCACCAATCCCCGAAACATGATGGAGCCGAACCGATTCATGAAAAGTCCTCCCGTGTCACTCAGTATCTGAACAGATCAGAGGGCATAGTATACCATGCTATTGTAATAGTTCCAGGGCTGTCAGAACCTGTTGGGCCGCCCCCCCCTGCTGGATCAGCATCTTGAACAACGGCTCCATGCCGGCAAAGAATGCAGCACCCAGCAGGAAGAACAGTAGTAGTGGCACCAGTAGATAACCGGCAAGCCCCAGCAGCAACCAGGCTGCCTTGGTACCGTCAGTGGAGGAGTAGCTGATTGCACCGGCGGTTTCCTGCAGGTTGCGGTACAGTTGTATCGAGTAGAGCATGCTGAAGGGGGCCATGGCCAGTGACAGGAAGGGACCAAGTACTGGGATCATACCCAGCACCATACCCAGCAGCCAAACCAACGCCAGCCTGCCCAGCACCGGCAAGAACCGACCATCAACCAGCGCCTTGCTTTTGAGCAGGGCATCCATGCCGCGGGTCTCTTCCTCCACCACCAGATAGGCACAGGCAAAAAACCAGATACCGGTCAGGATGCCGGGGATCAGCAACAGCAGCGAGGCCCCCCCCACAATGAAGCTGTAGAGGGCGGAGACCCAGGCCAGGGCTATCCAGCAGCCTTTGGCCTTTTCAAAGGCCCCTCTGAAGTCGAGCCGTGCATCCACCGCCGCACTGACCGCCGCGGCCATACCCCAGCAGAACACCACAAAGGAGCCAATGACGGCCAGCCCGAACAGCATGAACATGCTGACCATGCCGCTGAACGAAGCCTGTGCCGTACCTCCCATCAACAGTGCCACCAGCACCGGCGGCGCTGCGGCGGCAACAGCGGTGGCGATAAGGATGCCGGTCAGCAGCAGCCAGCGTTGCTTGAACTGTTCCCAGGTGCTGCTGAACAGGTCAGTGATCGACATAAGTTCTTTGGATGACGGAGTTCCGGCGCCATGACCAGCTGACTGTGGCTGTTCGTGCGGCAACTGAGCCGTTGCAGGCGATAGTTGCCGCAGGTCTGCAGCGGGCATTGGCAGCGGCGGTGGAGTCGCTGGGGCGGCGGTTGGTGTTGCTTCATGCTTATTGAAAGTGAACTGTCGGCCACATTTGGGGCAGGTGGCCTGCACCGGCTGCTCCGGCAGTTTGTCGGCAGGTATAGTGCGGCTGAATGAGCAGTGGGGACAGGTAACACACAGGGTGAGCATGGGGCCTCCTAACGGCAGATGTCTCTTTGTTGCATGAAATCAGTCCGGGTGCAAGCAGTTGACCTGCACGAGGGTATGCCTGCATGAGAGAGGCCCACAGACAGCCCGGAAAATTCTGTTATACTGACAGCGTCAATTCTATCACGTTTCAACAGGAGGGATACCATGGTGTTACGAACAGTGCTTGCCAGCACACTGATCTGTCTGATCACGTCCGGGACCGCTATTGCCGCTGCGGTACGTATACCGGTTACCGCCACATTGACTGGTGTGACGGTCTTTCAGGACCGTGCTCAAGTGACCCGCAGCGTGATGGTGACGCTGAAGCCGGGCAGTCAGGTCCTTGCCATTGAGGGGCTTCCGGTGCTGCTGCAGGAGGATTCAGTACGGGTGGAGGCCAAAGGCACGGCCAGAGTAACCATTGGCGGTATTGAGGTCAAGCGCAGTTTCCTCTCCCAGACAGCTGATAAACGGGTAGCCGAGATCGATGCCGAGATCAGGCAGCTGGAGCGTAAGCTGGGGGGGCTTGATGCCCGAAAGGTCGGGTTGACCGCGCAGAAAGGCTTTGTTGATTCGATCAAGGTTGCCTGGGGTGAACGGATTTCTCACCAGCTGGCAGTGGGCAAGCCGACCGCTGCAGAACTGCATGAGGCGATGAGTTTCGTGGGCAGCAACATGACCAAGGTAGAGGAGCAGCAGCGGGAGATTGAGCATGAGAAGCAAGGCATCAAAGACCAGATCGATGCCTTGCGGCGTAAGAAGCAAGAGGTTACCGGTTCCCATCGCAAAGAGAGCAAGACCGTAGAAGTGGCGCTGGAAACCAGCAGGGAAGGTTCTCTTACGCTTGAACTGTCCGGCCTGGTGGGGCAGGCTACCTGGGAGCCGGGCTATGATGTGCGTCTGGCCAATGATGGCACCACAGCCGAACTGACCTACCGCGCATTGGTCAGGCAGCAGACCGGAGAGGATTGGAACAACGTGCCGCTGTTACTCTCCACTGCGCGGCCCGCCGCCGGTGGTGCGCCGCCTGTGCTGTATCCCTGGCGGATCGGTTTCTACCGTCCGCAGCCTGTGATGATGGCTGCTCCGGCCCCACGGGCTGAATCACGCCTGCACAAACAGGCTGCCAAGGCCATGCTGGATGAAAATACAGAGCGGATGGCCATACCTGAGGAGTCGGCACCAGCTGCCTTCCAGGCCGCCCAGGCGGTTACTGAGGGTGCAGCCATACTGTTCAGGATTGCCAAGCCGGTCAACATACCGTCCGACAACACGCGCCATAGTGCGGTGATTGCCCTGGAAAAACTGCCGGTCAGCACCGAATACGTGACGGTGCCCAAGCATTCTCCCCTGGCTTTTTTGAACGCAGAGCTGGTCAACAGGGCAGGCTGGCCGCTGTTGCCTGGTGCGGTAAAGATCTTCAGCGGCAACACCTTTGTAGGGAGTGCTGATCTGAAGCGGGTGGCCTCAGGAGAAAAATTTGTGCTGCCCTTTGGCAATGATGATCAGGTGACGGTTAAGCGGGACGAGTTGAAACAGCATAAAGAGGCCGGTATGTTCGGAAAAAACCGGATGGCTTACCGCATCACGACCACGGTCAGTAATTTTCGCGCTGAGCCCCAGACCGTTAGTGTCAAGGATCAGCTGCCGCTGGCCGGTGACAGTGAGATAAAGGTTAGCCTGGAAGAGTCGACCCTGCCGCCAACAGCAAAACAGGATGACGGTACTCTGATCTGGAAGCTGCTGCTTGCGCCGGGAGAGAAGAAGGAACTGCGTTATGAGATCGTGGTGGAATATCCCAAGGATCGGGTAGTAGTGGGGCTATGATTCGAAAAGATGGGTGGCCAAATGAGACCGCCCATCTTTTATTTACACGGCCTGCAGCACCACGCATTTGAGGTACTCGGATTCGGGAAAGGAAAGCAGTACCGGATGGTCCGGCGCTTGGGAACATGTCGTCACCAGACGAATCTCCCGTTTTGCCTGACGGCTGGCGGTGACCAGCATCTCACGGAACGGCTCCCGCCCCATATGGTAGGAACAGGAGCAGGTGATCAGATACCCGCCCGGTTCCAGCAGTTCCAGGGCGCGGCGGTTGATGGTGATATAGCCCTTGGTGGCTTCGGCAATGGTCTTGCGGCTTTTAACAAAGGCAGGCGGGTCCAGCACCACCACCCCGAAGCTGCGCCCTTCCAGCTTGAGGGAGCGCAGACGATCAAAGACATCGCACTCCTCAAACCTGACCCGATCCGTCAGACCGTTGCGCGCCGCGTTTTGTGCTGCCAAGGTAACGGCCTTGGCAGAGATATCCAGCCCCAGCACGGAACGGGCCCCGAACAATCCGGCATGACAGGCCCAGCTACCACTGTAGCAGAAGCCGTCAAGCACCTCCTTGCCCTTGGCGATATGCTTCAGTAACCGGTGGTTTTCCTTCTGATCAAGAAAACCGCCGGTCTTCTGCCCCTGCCACAAGTCAACCTCAAAGGTCAGGCCGTTCTCCTGCATACTGATCTTCTGCGGTATCTCACCAGCCAGCAGTTCAACCCCTTCAGACAAGCCTTCCATGCCGCGAACCGCCACATCGTTGCGGGCAATAATCCCTTTGGGTGAAAACAGCCGTTGCAGCGCATCCAGTATCAGACCACGCCGTCGGTCCATACCGGCTGAAAGCAGTTGTATTGAGAGGTAGTCGCCGTATTTGTCAACAACCAGGCCGGGCAGGTGGTCACTCTCGCCGTAGACCACCCGGTAACTGTCAAGCTGTGGGTAAAGGTTGCGGCGGTGGGCAAGGGCTGCAGCGATCCGTTGTTCAAAAAACTCCACCGTGTTGATCGATTCCTGCTGCCCTGTCAGCAGCCGTACCGCAATCAGTGAGCTGGGGTTGTGATAGCCGATGCCTAATAGTCCACCGGCAACATCAAACAGTTCGCAGGCTGCCCCAGGATCAGGGGTGCCCTCAATCCGACTGATCTCGTTGCTGAACACCCAGGGGTGACCGGAACGGATGCGGCGGTCTTCATTTTTTTTCAGATAAATTCTGATCACGGCAGCATCTCTTTCAGACTGCAAAGTTCTATCCGTTCCGGCAGCTTGATACCAAATTCACGCAGGTACAGCACATTTACGGATACCAGCAGCGCATTCAGGCGCTCAAGATCGATCAGTGCCTCACCCGGAAGTTGCTCAATCTCTTTGCAGTTACGTGGACAGACATCCATCCGGCGGTGTCCATCATCATCAATCAGCAGTAGCGGCAGCCCGTGGGTACGACAGATGATCGGTCGGGCGTGATAGAGCAGGCAGCGTCCCTCAAACAACAGCGGACACTGCTCGCCGGCTGCAGCTGATTCCAGGCGCTGTTTTAATTGCTGGTACCGGTCTTGCGGCAGTTTGCCGGCTGCTTCAAGCAAAGCCGCAGCCTCAACCGGGAAGACCGATATGGCAATACAGCAGGAATCGCACCCCGGACGGCAGACCAGGGAATCACCCAGGAGGCGGGTGATCCCCACACAGAGTTGATCCACTTTTTCCAACAGGCGGTGATAATTTGCCAGTGGCTGGGGCATCAGCCTACTGGATCTTGACGACTATTTTGCCGAAATGCTTGTCCTCTTCCATCATCCGATGTGCATCTACGATCTCGTCGATAGAGAAGACCTTCTCGATGATCGGCACAATGGTCCGGTCTGCAAACTTCGGCAGGGCGGTTTTGGTGAACTCGGCCACGATGGCGG
>DKFG01000221.1:0-19350 GCA_002452325.1 Geobacter sp. UBA6802 | reverse complement strand
TGGTGAACTCCTTGACCGCCTCGGAAAAGTCAGGGGTGGTGGTAAAATCAACTACCAGATCAACCCCCATTTCCTTGACCCGCTCCAGCTTGCTGGGATGCGAGGTGACAATGATTTTGGTCTCCGGTACCAGGGCCTTGCAGAGCTGCACCCCGGCCATATTAACCCCGCCACCGCCGCCATGGATGATGACGGTGTTTTTGTCTTTGAGGCCGCCGATCATGAACAGATTAGAGAATGCGGTGATGTATGATTCACAGACGCAGGCCGCCTCTTCAAACGACATACACTCGGGAATCGGCATCAGATGGCTGGCGTAGGCCACGGCGTAATCGGCACAGGCACCACCGCCCACCAGCGACATGACCCGTTGGCCCACCTGCCACCCTTCAACACCGGCCCCCAGTGCCTCAATGGTACCGGCCACTTCAAGGCCCAGTATCTCCGAATCACCGGGAGGCGGCGGATATTTGCCCTCACGTTGCACCAGATCAGGCCGGTTGATGGTGGTTGCCATCACCTTTACCAGCACCTGCCCTTCAGCCGGAACCGGCTGATCCACTTCGTCCACCTTTAATACCTCAACGCCGCCAAAACCATCCATCAACACTGCCTTCATGCTATATCCTCCTTAAATGAGATGCCGTTTGAAATCCAGGACAGGCAATCTAACCGTTCAGTGTCGCTTTGTAAACAAAAAGCTGCTGCTGATACCTTGATTTCAGGGGGCTTTTCTGCCATAACACGTACTTATTCACGTCTATAAAGAGGTCATGCCGATGCACATAATGGTAACAAACGACGATGGTATCGGTGCGCCGGGGATCAAGGCCCTGGCAGAAGCATTGACCGAGCTTGGTCAGGTAACGGTGGTGGCGCCTGATAGAGAGCGTAGTGCTGCCGGGCATTCGCTGACCCTGCACTCGCCGTTACGTGTCTTTGAGTTGCGACCCGGCTGGTATGCCGTGGACGGCACCCCGACTGATTGCGTCAATATGGGAATCCACAGTCTGCTTGAAACGCCGCCTGATTTGGTGGTATCCGGCATCAACCACGGCGGCAATATGGGAGATGATATCACCTACTCCGGCACGGTGGCCGCAGCCATGGAGGCCAATCTGATGGGCATCCCGGCACTGGCGGTCTCCCTTGCCACCTACGGCCCCACGGAACACTTTCCCGATGCAGCCAGGGTGGCGGTTCAGGTGGTACGTGAAATGGTATGGCACGGTCTGCCTGCCGACACTTTTCTCAACCTGAACATCCCCAACCTGCCGTTTGCCCAGATCAGACCGGTTCAGATCACCCGCCAGGGTAAGCGTTCCTTTGTCGGCAAGATTGTTGATAAAACCGACCCCCGTGGCCGCAAATATTACTGGATCGGCAGTGAAGAACCCAGTTTTCTGGATGACGAGGGCACCGACTTCAATGCTGTAGGTACCGGCCACGCCTCGTTGACCCCCCTGCATCTGGATCTGACTAACCATCGCGCCATGGCTGCGCTTGCGAGCTGGAAAACCGTCTGATGCTAGACAGAAACAGGCGGTTCTGTTATCGTGCCGACCATTCTTTCTGTCGGAGAGCCTCTTTTGCAACAGTTTGAAATTTCGCGCAGGCGCATGGTACAGGAGCAGGTCGTCAACCGGGGCATTACCAACCCCCGCCTGATCGAAGCCCTGCAGAAAATCCCCCGGCACCTGTTTGTTCAGGAGGCGATGGCTGTGCAGGCTTACAGCGATGGCCCGTTACCTATTGGCGAGAAACAGACCATCTCTCAGCCCTATATGGTAGCGCTGATGACTGACCAGCTTGAGCTGACCGGTTGTGAGCATGTGCTGGAGATCGGTACCGGTTCCGGCTATCAGACCGCCATCCTTGCCAGTCTGGCGCGGCGGGTCTACACGGTAGAGCGGATCCGTTCCTTGGCGATGCAGGCACGCAAAGTACTGGATTCGTTACATCTGCTTAACGTTAACATCAAAGTGGGTGATGGGACACTGGGTTGGTCGGAAGAGGCGCCGTACGATGCCATTCTGGTAACCGCCGGAGCACCTGCTGTACCTGAGACCTTGATCACACAACTTGCTCTTGGCGGCAGGCTGGTCATTCCGGTGGGTGATGCCTCAAGTCAGTCCCTGCTGCGGATTCGTAAAGGGCAGGACGGCACACTACGACATGAAACCAGTGTCGGATGCCGTTTTGTGCCATTGATTGGCCAGCAGGGCTGGCAGCAGGAGTCTTGAGGAGGAACTATGCAGCGTGAAGGAGAACTACAGGTGCCTTCTCTTGTGTCTGGTTATGAAGATGACCAGGAGCCGCCGGTTGATTTTGTCGCCGCTGCTGAAGAAGACCCTGCTGCTGAACTTGATGACCTGCCAGCGCTTGTTGAGGCCATTCCGCTTGATGATCCGGTCAAGATCTACCTGCGAGACATTCAGCGTACTCCGCTTTTGACCGCTGAAGGTGAAAAAGAGTTGGCCCGACGGATTGAGCAGGGGGACATGGTAGCCCGCAATGGCATGATTGAGGCCAACCTGCGTCTGGTGGTAAAGATCGCCAAGCGGTATCTCAACCGCGGCCTGCCGTTTCTTGACCTGATCGAAGAAGGAAATCTCGGGCTGATCAAGGCGGTGGAACGTTTTTCATTAACCAAGGAATGTCGTTTTTCTACCTACGCCACCTGGTGGATTCGCCAATCCATCGAACGGGCACTGATTAATCAGTCAAGAACCATCAGGTTACCGGTTCATGTATCTGACGATATAAGTCGCATGTTAAAAACGTCTCGAAAGCTCTCCCAGGAACTGCACCGCGAGCCATCGGTTCAGGAGCTGGCTGATGCTATGCAGATCAAGCCGATGTACATTCGCAGGCTGCTGATCCTGCTCAAGCGGACCTGTTCGATGGATGCCCCTATCGGTGAGGGGAACGATTTTTTTCTGGTGGATACCATAGAGGATATCAGTGCGGTCTCCCCTTCAAATCTGATTGAAAACATAGATCGCTATGCGCAGGTGGCCGAGCACTTTGAGCAGTTGAGCGACAGTGAACGCACCATCCTGGGCCTGCGTTTTGGTCTTGATGACCAGGAACCGCAGACCCTTGACACCATTGGTCAGAGTTTTGGCGTCACCCGGGAGCGGATTCGCCAGATTGAAGCCAAATCTCTTGAAAAATTGAAAAATTTTACCAAAGTAACACAATAAAAGGAGTGCGTACCATGAACGATTTGAAAAGCACAATCCGGGATATCCATGATTTTCCTAAAAAAGGAATTATATTCAAGGATATTACCACCTTACTGCAGGATGCCAAGTCATTTACCGGCATGATTGATCAGATAGCCAACCGCTACATCGCCCAGCGGATTGAAAAGGTTGTGGGGGTCGAGGCACGTGGCTTTATCATTGGTTCTGCCCTGGCCTACCGCCTCGGGGCCGGTGTTGTGCTGGTGCGTAAACCTGGCAAGTTGCCGTCTGAGACCTTCAGCAAGACCTATGAGCTTGAGTACGGTACCGATACGCTTGAAATCCATAAAGACGCCATTAAACCAGGTGAAAAAATACTGATTGCCGATGACCTACTGGCAACCGGCGGCACTGCCGCCGCAGTGGTTGATATGGTCACCCAGCTGCAGGGCGATATTGTTGAATGTTGCTTCATGTCAGAGTTGTGCTTTCTTGAAGGCCGCAAGAGGCTGCCGGAAGGAAAGGTTTACTCGTTGCTGCAGTTCTGATACAAGAGCAAACAGATCCTGTCCCCGTAGCTCAGCTGGATAGANNTTCGAATCGTCTCGGGGACGCCAAAAAAATAACTAGCTGATATTGTTAGTTAAAGAATGCCCTTGCAGAAAGTAAGACTTTTTGAGACCTCTTTCTGCAAGGGCATTCTTATGTCAAGAAGCACGTATACCTACGTAATGGTCGCTACTGAACCGCTCACATCAGACCGGTGCTGACTGCCAGTTTTAAACGGCGATTGACACTGGTAGATCAATTAGTTAGAGTTGCACATGTCGCTGATGGAAACGGGAGGTAGGAGTATCCGTCCTCGGCTTGAAAGTTGCGGTGTTCATGCTTTAACACGGCACGTTTTTATACTTACACCCTGTAAGGAGGCTGGCTAATGGATATGCGAACGGTTCTGGCCTGTTGTCTGCTCGTTGGTGCCCTGGTACTGCCGGTTATGGCCGAAGTTCCGGCAACGCCAGTTGCTGAAACAAATATGCCGGCAGTGGCTGAGGTTAAAGCCAGGTCTGTAACTGCTGCTGTGGTCGCGGTAGATTACCGAAACCGCGTGGTTTCCTTACAGGATCAGAACGGTCGTGTCTTTGACCAGAAGGTCTCAGCTAACGTGAAGAATCTGAAACAGGTTAAGGTTGGTGACCTGGTGGTAATTGAGTTTGTGGAAACAATCTCTGTCTTCGCACGAAAAAGTGATGGTGGTAAGCCAAGCAGAAATAGCAGTGAGACGATACAGGTGGCCCGTCCCGGTGCTAAACCGATGAAGGTGCAGGTTACAACGGAAGAGATTGTTACCGAAGTTGCTGCCATTGATTCAGAACAAAGAATTATCAATCTGAATACGCCTAGCGGTAAATTGCAGACATATTTTGTCCCGCGTCATTATAAACACCTTGATAATGTTAAGAAAGGTGATCAAGTAATGGTTCGTTTCAGTCGGTCTGCTGCCATTAAAGTGACTAAAGTTAAGGCCACTAAACCAGGAAAACAAGTATTACCTGTGCCATCTACAAAGTAATGTGTATGCTGTTTGTCGCCGCTTGGTGAGGTGGGGAGGAGCTGATATGCCGTTGCAGATTGAGGTGATAACTGAATGGTAGAGCAGGCTTTTACCACGCAGTTGGTCGGTAGAAAGATGACGTAACACCGGGCAGACGATGGTAACCATCACCAGTGCTCATGCCAAGATATGCGTGTTTAAAACATGCCCCCGTCTGCGTGTAAAGACGGGGGCATGTTGGTTACGCCTGCCATTTTTCGTAATGCACAAAATCGTCCAGCACCTTGCGTGAAGGGCCGCCCTTGGCCTCGCCTGCCGGATAGCCCAGGGGGAACAGCCCCACTACCTTGATGTTCTCTGGAATGTTGAGCAGCTCCTTCAGTTGAGCTTCATGGAATACCCCCACAAAAACACTGGCAAGACCCAGATCATGGGCTGCCAGCATCAGGTTCTGCAGTGCAATCCCCATGTCGGCCATATAGTACGGCTGGTCATGGAGGCTGCCGGAGCGTGCCGGATCAGCACAGGCAACAATCACCACCGGTGCTTGTGCCAGCGCCTTCTGGGCCGGGTTTGATTTGTAGCCGTAGGTGGAAAAGAACGACTCCACAAAGGAGAGATCACTGATCTTCTCCCGCATTTCTTTGTCGGTAACCACCACCAGGCTCCAGCATTGCTGGTTTGACCAGGACGGGGCCTGTTGTACCGCTTCCAGTACTTTCTGCAGTTTTTCAGTTTCAACCGGTTGATCTGCATACTTGCGGACACTTCTTCTGGTTCTGATCGCCTCCAGTGTTTCCATGCTGTCCTCCCTTCAGGTCAGTTACCGCAGTCCGTAACGTTCCGGGTGTTGTCCCGTGCCGCTCTGTGATTTATAGCGCTTCATCAAGCAGGGCCAGAGCAGGTTTCAAAGCGTGGCGAGAATACCATAGCGGGCGGTTCAGCACAAATCTTCCGTTCTGGTCTGTCGGCACCCTTGACATTCCAGTCGCCTGGGGCTATCGTTTGACACAATAACATTTGAAAGTATTGGTGCCCCCATATGCAAGAACTCACCTCACGTCAGCTGCAGGTTCTGGAGTTTGTCCGCCACTTTCGCGAAGAGCAAGGCTGTCCGCCTTCACTGCGTGAAATATCCGATCATATCGGCACCAAGGGGACGGCAACCGCGTTGGCGCACCTAGAGGCGTTGAAACGCAAAGGCTACATCTCACGTCGCGAAGGTTCCCGAGGCATCGCCCTGACCTTCAAGGCAGGAACACCCGTGTCGGTACCCATCATCGGTACTGTGCGCGCCGGTCATCCGGATCTGGCGGTTGAGGATATCCAAGGGCATATTACGGTTGATCCTGTCTGGCTGAAAGGTTCAAGTGACTTTCTCCTGCGGGTTAAGGGAGACAGCATGGTTGAAGCCGGTATCTTTGATGGCGACCTGGCTTTAATTACCCCCCAGCAGACTGCCGAAAATGGCCAGATCGTTGTTGCCCTGATCGATGGGGAAGCTACCATTAAGCGGTTCTACCGAGAAAATGGCTGCATCCGCCTCCAACCTGAAAACAGGCATTTGCTGCCGATTATCGTCCGTAGTGGTGAAGCTGAAACCATGATTGTCGGCAGGCTGCTGAAGACCATTCGTACCTTTGATTAACCGTGCCCGGCATACCTGTCCGCATAGCCGTGGTCTTTGAGCCGGGCAAAAAGGTAAAGCCGGTTTGGTTTGAACTGAACCGCAGGCAGCATAAGATTGCTGCAACCACCTATCACTGGCAAGACGCCATCGGTAGCACACCACTGTTGCACTATGCGGTCACTGATGGTGAAGCCCTGTATGAACTGGTCTTTAACCCATTAGATCAGTCCTGGACCCTGCAGGGCCTGCAAACCGACTGACAGCCACCTGTCCCATCCATTACTCCACAACACAGAAAGGCGTTTTTATGAATCTGCCAGAACTGTTGCAGCTCTCATCATATCACTGGCATACTGCCACCCTGCATGCTGCGGTCAAGCTGGATCTCTTTACCCACCTGGCTGCCGGACCCCGCTCGGCTGACCATCTGGCAGAGACTATCGGTGCTGACCCCCGGGGTCTGGAGATGCTGTTGCATGCCCTTGTTGCACTGGAACTGCTGACCAAGGAGGGAGATATCTTCTCCTGTACCGACTGCAGTAAAGCCTGGCTCTCTCAGGATTCTGACAGCTACATGGGGCATATCATCTTGCACCATTACAATCTGATAACCGGCTGGCAGCGGCTGGATGAGGCGGTCATGACCGGTGCGCCGGTACGTACCCGTCTTTCCCATGACGCCGCCGACCAGGAGCGGAAGAATTTCCTGATGGGGATGTACAGCCTGGCCTCCCTGATTGCCCCAAAGCTGGCTGCCCAGATCGACCTTGCCGGACGCATCCGCCTGCTGGACCTGGCCGGCGGCCCCGGCACCTATGCCATCCACTTCTGCAAGAAGAATCCTGACATGACTGCCGTTGTGTTTGACCTGCCCACCACTCGGCCCTTTGCTGAACAGACCATCAAAAAGTACGGACTTACCGAGCGGATACAGTTTGCTGGGGGAGATATCACCCTTAACCGGCCGGATGGCAGCTACGATGTTGTCTGGGTCTCTCATCTGCTGCACAGCGAGAGCCCGGCAAAAAGCGCCGATATCATTGGTACGGCAGTCCGATGCCTGAACAGCGGCGGTCTGCTGTTGATTCAGGAGTTCATCCTGGATGACGGCAAGACCGGCCCGCTGTTCCCGGCTCTTTTTTCTCTGAATATGCTGGTGGGCACACCGGCAGGCCAGGCCTATTCCCAATCTGAGCTTGCCGGTATCATGACCGGGGCAGGGCTTGTCAATGTCGGCAGATTGCAGCTTGAGCTGCCCAATGGTGCCGGGGTGATGGCAGGCACTGTGCCGTGATCTGATGCAGCGCACTATCCTTCATATTGATCAAAATGCGTTCTTTGCATCGGTTGAGCAGCAGGCCAATCCTGAGCTGCAGGGCAAGCCGATCGCCGTGGTCGGTGCCAACCACCGCACGGTTATCACCACCGCAAGCTACGAAGCACGTAAGTATGGCGTCAAGACCGGTATGGCCATCTGGGAGGGTAAACGGGCCTGCCCTGATCTGATCATCGTCCGGGGCGACAACAGAAAATACACCTACACCTCCGCTGAGATCGTCAAGATGATGCTGGAGTACACCCCGCTGGTGGAGCCGTTCTCCATTGATGAAGCGTTCTTGGACGTTACGCATTCCCTCACACTGTTTGGTTCAGCAGAAAACATTGCCCACCAGCTCAAGGCCAGAATCAAGCATCGTTTCGGCATTACCTGTTCAGTCGGTATTGCCCCAAACAAGCTGTTGGTTAAGCTGGCCTCTGACATGCAGAAGCCTGATGGCCTGACCATTATCCCGCCGGACAGGGTTGAGCTGATCATTGAGAATATCCCGGCGGGTGACCTCTGTGGTGTCGGCAGGAAGCTGCAGCAACAGCTGGCGCTCTATTTTAATATCCATACCTGTGGCGAGCTGGGCCGTGTTGACGAAGAGCGGCTGGTGAAGAAATTCGGGATCATCGGACGGCAGCTGAAGTTGATGGGGCAGGGGATTGATAATAGTCCGGTCGTACCGATGGAGGAGGAGGAACAGGTCAAGAGCGTCGGCCATTCCATGACGTTGCCCAAAGACATTGAGAATCGGGATGATATCCTGAAGCGCCTGTTGCAGCTTTCCGAGATGGTGGGAAGACGAGCAAGGAAATACGCACTGGCAGGCAAGACCATCAGCATGTATGTTCGACTGGGTGACTTCTATAGCAACATCCAGAGACAGACCACACTCATAACACCTATTAACCTCAGCGACGACATTTACCAGGCAGCGGTCAGGGTGTTCGACACCATGGGGATTGATCGGCCGATTCGCCTGTTGGGGATTAGCCTGTCTAACCTGTACGAGCAGGAGGGACGGCAGCTATCCCTTTTTGAAGCGGACAGGAGGAAAGAGCAGCTGAGTAAGGCCATGGATGCGGTCAACACCAGGCTTGGTGATTGTGCGGTTACCTTTGGCAGCCTGCTGGAACTGCACGAGAAGGGATCACACGTCATCTCTCCGGCATGGCGACCGGATGGGATCAGGAATGTAGGGGTAGTATGATGCTGCAGCAGAAATCGGGTGGTACCGGAAAAAATCATATACCCAGGCTGCTGAAGCTTGCCGGACCGATGATTCTTTCTACCTCGACCATCACAATGATGCAGATTGTTGACACTATCATATTGTCCCACTATTCAAGCCAGGCAATTGCGGCTATCGGGCCGTCCAGCATGGCAGTCATCCTGTTTCAGGGGTTTCTGTTCGGCACCACCGGATTTGCCGGTACGTTTGTCGCCCACAATCACGGACGCGGCAACAGCCAGGGGGTGTTTTCATCTGCATGGCTGGGAATTTACAGTGCCCTGGCGTCCGGGATCATTGCCCTGGCTATTGCCTGGCCCGTTGCCCAGCTTTTTCTGCTGGCCGGACATGAACAGCAGGTTGCCCATGATGAGCGCAGCTATTTTCTGATCTGTATGGTGGGGTCGTTCTTCCCGGTGTTTGGTGCAGCCATGGCGGGGTGGCTCTCCGGTATAGGCCGACCTGTAGTGGTAACGGTGATTACCTTCATCTCCTTTGCCGTGAACGCACTGCTTACCTGGGGGATGGTGCTGGGCGAGTGGGGCTTCCCGCGCATGGGTATCAGCGGCGCAGCGCTTGCTACGGTGTTGGCCCAGTCAGTGGCGGCTTTTCTCTATGTCATTGTGTTTGCACGGGCTGGCGGGTTTGGGAACCGTCTTGCCAGGATCTTTGAGCTGACTGAATTTCGACGTTTTTTGTCGCTTGCCCTGCCGATGGGGCTTCGGATCAGTGGGGAGTTGCTGGCCTGGACCTTGTTTCTGGTGGTGGTTGGTCGGTTGGGTACGGTGGAGCTGGCTGCCTCCAGCATCGCGTTTCGGATTAACGGCACTGCCTTTTTCCCGGCACTGGGTCTGGGGCAGGCTGCCGGTATCCTGGTCGGCCATGCCCGTGGTGCCGGGCGAGATGATGAGGTGCCTGCCATTGCCTGGCAGTCGCTGGCGATCTGTGAGGCCTGGATGCTGGCGATGGCGGTACTCTTTGCCACAGCTTCCGGTCCCTTGGTTAGTGTTTTTGCCGGCAGCGGACCTGATGCGCCTCAAATTATTGCCACCGGTGCGCTCCTGATGAAGTTTGTTGCCGTGTACTGCGTGCTGGATGCCGCAAACGTCGTACTTGGCTGTGTGCTGGCTTCAGCCGGAGAGACCCGCTGGATCGCCCGAACTTTCTCGATCTATACCGCTCTGTTTCTGCTCTTGTTGTGGATGATCGACTGGATGATGCCCAGTCTGGTGCTTGAGTGGACTCTGGCGACGCTGTTTGTCTGCTGTACCGCGTTGGTATGGGCCTTACGTTTCAGGTCCGGGGAGTGGAAAAACAAGCAGCTCCTGCGAAGAGCATAATTGGCCTCTTAACGCACAAACGAAAAGGACTTACCCGTCTTTCTGATAAGTCCTTTAATTTATTTGGTTGCGGGGACAGGATTTGAACCTGTGACCTTCGGGTTATGAGTAATTTCAACTACTTACAACCAGTCCCTTAAAATTCAGTAACTTGCCGATATTTAAGGTAAACATTCGCCGTGAAGAAATAGCCATTTATGTCATTTTTTACATATTGTCAAGAAAAAAGGGTACAAATTAGGGGACAGTTTTTTGCCCTGCATGATACTCAAGCAGCCAGCCGCTGCTCTGTTCCAGTTTGTATCCTCGAAAGTCTTGGAATAGATGCCAGTACTGATGAAATCTTCTCTCTGGCGGTTTCTGTATCATAGGATGATTGCAAAGACATCCAGAAATCAGGCGTTGTTCCAAAGAACCGTCCCAGCCTTAACGCAGTGTCTGCAGTAACGGCCCTCTTGCAATGAACAATTTCATTGATCCGTCTAGGGGGAACGCTGATAGTCATTGCAAGGCGGTACTGGGTAACTCCCAGCGGTTCCATGAAGTCATGCAGCAATACTTCTCCCGGATGTACCGGGGCAAGTCGCGTCCCATCAGATACATCTGAAAAATCCATTTTATCCAGTTCATCACGCTTGATAGCCATAATCTTAACTCCTAGTGGTAATCCACTATCTGAACATCCTCTGCATCCCCGTTGTTCCAGACAAAGCAGATACGCCATTGATCATTAATCCGTATGCTCCATTGGCCCTTGCGGTTTCCTTTGAGTGCTTCCAGTCGATTCCCCGGCGGTATCTTTAGTTCATCCAGTATGCGAGCAGCATCAAGCTGTTTTAGTTTTCTGCGTGCTACCTGTTGCATGTCCTGCGGCAATCGGCGCACGACATGCCCGGCAAAGACGGCGGCGGTTTCTTTGTCTGAAAAGCTCTGGATCATGGTGTCAGCATAATACTCTAAATATAGTAACGTCAAGCGTTATGTTTTTTTGGCTGTTGTTTTGTTTTGATCGACTCAGGTAGAAAATTATCAGAATTAGGATTGACAAAATTTAAATAACATTTATATGATTGTCATATGGAGGTTTTGGATGAAGTCGCGTGATTTAGTACAAATATTTGAGGCACCTGATTTGTCTATACTGACACCAAAACAAATGTCATTCAGGCTACCTCTTATTGTCGCTGCGAAACTGGCGGCACTTCAACGCCTGTACCCTAACAAAACAAAGACCGAAGTTGTTGGGTATCTACTTGCGTCTGCATTGGACGAGTTTGAAGAGGCATTGCCAAGCCAGCAGGGTGACTTACTGGAGTCTAACACAGTGCTTGATTTTGATATTTTCTTGGATGAAGGCACGAAGGGAATATTTAGATCGTATGTCGAAGATGCGTTGCGAGATTTGGAGAAGGAGGCTGGGGTCAAGGAGCCTATGAAAGTAGCCGCACCAGTGCTGTATGTGAAGAAAGAAAATAAATAGTACCATATAAAACGAAAGGGGAGTCAGCCGCCAAGCATCGCTCCCCCTTCTAAAACCACCCAATCGGGAAGAAAGGAGGGTTCTTTTGGAACCTTATCACTCTAGTACTATCAAAGCAAGGGGGCAGTCTTACCCTATCCCGCCAGACGTACCGGCAGGGGTTCCCGGCTCTGCCGGTACCCCTGCCGGTACGGAGGCGGAACACCGGACGCACATGGCATTGTCTATAACATGCCATGTGCAAAACCCAGTTGAGCAAAACAGATACCTTCTATGCGGCATCGACTCCTTGCATTTAGGCCTTTTTGTTAACTGGTGTAAAGATTCTTGGCCTGAACAGGTTATCCATTTTCAGGAACAGAAAGAAAAAGCCTTCGGTACAAACGGTGTTGTTGACCAAACACCAACCGGAAGGACCTTGCTCCACCTCCCCACAGGAAAACCACCGCGTTATCGTTTCCACCTGCAGTTCCCTGAACATCATATCTATCTGGCAATGGCTGAACATCCCAAGAAAGGCACCCCCAACGTATATGCCTGTCTTGGTGCTGAAACCTTATGGCAGAACGGCATACAGCCAGCTGTAGAGCTACTTGCTGCAGATATAGTCAGCTTTGGCGGTAGTATCAGCCAGTTTCAACCAAGTCGTTGTGATATCGCGGCTGATTTCTTAATACCGTCAGGCATAACACATGATTTTCTGATGGCCTACCGGGTAACACGTAGCCGCGCACACAATCCGCACTTCGGAAACAAAATACTTGAAACAGCCTATTTCGGTGACAAGGGATCACCAATCCTGCTGCGTATCTATGACAAGAGTCTGGAAGTAATGAAAAGCGGTACAAAAAACTGGTTCTGGAATCTGTGGGGGCTTGAAGTGAGAAGGGGAGTGTGGCTGGTTGAGTACCAATTAAGGCGCGACATATTACGACAGTTTGAGGTGGATACTCTTGATGATCTGTATATGAAAATTGCCGGAATCTGGAAAAAACTTACAACGGATTGGTTCTCGTTGCGCCTGAACGATAACGACAAGCCGGAACGCCGGACAGTTCATCCTTTGTGGCAGATGGTGCAATCCTGTGCTGATCGGTTGGGGGATGTGATGGAGGTTCAACGTACCTTCAGGGGGGATACACCGGCAAGCCGTGAATGGTTGGTATCCCATATCTCCGGTTGTGTAACTTCGCTTGCTGCCCGGATGGGTAATCCGTACCGGGATCAGGTCTTTATAGTTCTGCAAGACGAGGTATCTCGCTACTGCCCGGAGTATAAGTTTCAGGAAGAGTACATCAAGAGGAGAATCAAGCTTAACCGGCAGGTTGACGGAATAGGGGGCGACTATGAAAACACCGCGTTCTGAACAGGAATCGCCTTATCTGTCGCCAAATGAATTGATGGTCCGCTGGCGGTGTGGGCGGTCGTCAGTAGACCGGATCGCCCAGCGTGCAGGTATGAAACGTTTGCTGCTGGGGGTAGGTAAAAACGGGATTGTCCGGTATCTCAAGAAGGAGGTAGAAGCCTATGAAGCAACGTGTCTGATTTGATGCATACTATTACAAATCAATAACTCCACCCCGTACCCCCGGTTGCAAGTCGCCGGGGGAAATAAAATTGACAAAAAGCTTAATGTTTTATATGTATAATAGTTTTATAATTTATGGGCGAATGAGGACTTGATGACTAGCGAAGTCAGTGGTCAAAGCGATTCAAACGTTGGAAATGATATATACTCAAAAATGACGTGGCCAGGCCTAGTTGTTTACCTAATGGATAAATATATAGCATACGTTATATTATTAATACTATTGGTTAGTGTTCCTCTGGTTTTTCTAATTGTGTATTATTCAGCTAAAACAGATGCCCTTTAAAAAGAAATACTTTTAAATAGCTTTTTGTTTGTTAGTAAAGTTAAAATTTATTGTTGGATTGCGTGGATATTGTTCGTTTTGTCTATAGCATTAATGTTGTTTCAGAGATCAATATATAAAAATGAAATACATCGTGTTGGTAATGAAAAAAATATATTACAACAAGAACTTGATTTGAAAAAATCAACATCAGGTCACGTAGAGAACAAAGTTAAATAATTATGTTGAGGTATTAAAATGTTTATAGAGCTATTTGCTAATATGGTTGCAATCATGATTTCTATATCTGCATTAGTGTTAATGTATATGCAATACATAAAAACAAGGTGCGATAGGCAAAGATATAGATTTTTTTCTGTAAGAGATAAACTGTATAATTATGTACTTGAAGGTAAAGTTGATAAAAATTCGAAAGCTTATGAAATAACTGAAAATATAATTACTTTTAGTATATCTGCTGTTAAAACATACGATATTTTTATGCTTCTAAAAATAATTGATAATATGGAGGCATTAAAATCAAAGAGAAAAAAGAAAAATGTCACGATATATGAGCAAATCAAGCATAATGAGTGCCTTGTTGATATTTATAGAGAGGTGATTTCTCTTTCATTGGAAGTTATAAAAGAAAATAGTATTTTGGTTAAATTGATAGTTGGATTAAAACGACTTGGTCTGAAAGCAAACACACAACAAAAAGAGAAAGTTATAAGTAATATTAAACCTATTTATGCCTATAATACTTTTCAAAAATGGAGTGAACAATTTGCATAGCAGCTAGTAAATTATATTATTGATTTAGAAAAAGGGGGGCGTTTGATGCCCCCTTTTTATTTGAATATTATCTTAGAACTCAACAGTTGAAAGCATTGCCTCAGGAATTAACGCTGCATAATGTCTCCGGCAAATCTCCGGTGAATTCCCCATAAGAGTGGATATCTTATACAAGCTTTCTCCTTTCATGGCAAGTTGACTGCCGAAAGTATGCCGGTAGTCAAGACAACCCCATTGAAGTCTCACTTCTTCGTTTGCTTTCCTGATATAGCGAGATAGATTATCCGGGTCCCAGCGTTTCCCCAGCGGTGTTGCAAAGAACCAGTCACCCTTAACCTGTGGCTGTGTGTAGTGTTCTAGCTGTTCACGTAGCTTGCTGCTGATCGGCACCACCCGATTAACCTTTGTCTTTGGCTCCCACATCTCACCTTGAACCGTTTTAGCTCGTACCCTGATCATGCCATTGCCTCCGGCTGAAAAGTCCACGTCAGCCAGTTGTAGCCAGCAAAGTTCCTCTCTGCGTAATCCGGCATAGATATACACGGCAACCATTGCCTGTAAATCAGGGTAGGGGGTTAGTGCGTCAAGTTGCTGGGGGATCTGCTCTAGGGTCAGGAATGAAATCTGCGGGGCTTTTTCTCTGTAGCGTTCAACCTTTGAGGCCGGGTTAATGTCTCCGGCAACCTTGATCCCGTTTTGTGTCATTGACCAGTTGAACAAGCGAGTCAGTATTTCTCGGTAACGGTTGGCAGTTTTGGGGGCCAGTGCCTGTTTGCGAACCTTTGAGGCTATGAAGGATGAAATATCGGCAGTGGTGATCTGTTCAAAACAGTTGGCTTCAATGGGTGGGGTACTGTTGCGTGTGGGAGTCCGCTTTCCCTTTTCGCTGATCTTGCGGTTTTTGATCTGGAGAACCGGACAGATTTGACCAAATGCCTCCCGCAAATAATAGAGGTCACGCTCTACACTGCGGGCGGTCTTGTGACAACGCATATACTCAACGTAATCAGTCACAGCCTTTGCAATGGGGGTCTTGGTGGGTAGGGGGACAGCATCACCCCGGTAGAGTGATGATTCCAGTTGCCGGATTTTCTCTTTGGCTACCTGTAGGGATTCGGTGCCAAGATTAACCCGTTTCTGTTTGCCGCCGATGTAATACTGTGCGTAATAAACCTTGCCGCGTTTCTTTAAACTTGCCATGTGTAGGCCCTCCAATGTCGTTGTATCGACAAGTCCCAAGGGGGGGGTAAGGGTACACAGGGTACAATCTAGGGTACGGATGGCAATAAAAAAGGGACTTGCCTATTAAGCAAGTCCCTGTATTTATTTGGTTGCGGGGACAGGATTTGAACCTGTGANNGCTCCACCCCGCGTCAATTGGAATTGAATATTTAGCAAATAACCGGATACAAAGTCAAGCTTTTTATTCCTGGTCAGGAACTACCTTTGCCCCACCGCCGATTTTGGTAGCTATCTCGGTTGCAGCCTCCTTTTCAAGATGTCGGCCGATCCGTACCCGGTACCAGGTGCCTTTGTCATTCAGTTCAACTTCACTGAGCGTGGCACTGTACCCTTTGACAGCCAGTTTGGCCCTGGTGGCTTCAGCATCTTTCTTGTTGTTAAATGAGGCGACCTGCACCACAAATCCGCTGGTGGCTGGTGGTGGAGCAGCAGGCTTCGGTGACGTAGGGGTGGGTATGGCCGGTTGTGCAACCTGCTTCTGCACCGGCTGTGGGATTACTGCCGGTGGTGGTACCGGCTTGGGCTTTTCATTGATGCCGCTACCAAGCACGGTCTGTTTCTGTCCACGGGGCAGATTATCAAAGAAAGATAACGGTACCTGTGGTGCGGGCGAAGCCGGTGTCGGCCCTTGGGTCTGGGTCTGGGGGGCTTGCGAGGCGTCAACAGATTGGGAGGTCGGCTGCTGCTGCCCTGCTGCTGATCCGTTGGCGGTCTGCGATACGGCAAGGTTTGATTGTGGCTGCTCTGCTGGCGATTCGAGGCTTTGCTGTTCCATTGCTGCCCGAAACGCTTTTTTGGTAGCCTTCTGCGAGAAATGCCAACCGGTGGCAAAGCCGAGACCAAAGCCGACACTGAGCAGGACAAGTATCATTACCACCGTAGCGGAAGACGAACGCTCTGTCTTGCGTGGGGGTGTCTGGCCGGTTGTACCACTGGCATATTGGCGTGGTTCGCGATAGTCGATCCGCATGGTTGCCCTCCTACATCCGCTCCGGGGCTGAAACCCCCAGCAGGGCCAGGGCGTTCTGCAGCACCTGCCGGATGCGGGCCAGCAGGTAGAGGCGAGCCGTGGTCAGTGTCTGCTCTTCGGTAACCACCTTGGTCTTGTTGTAGTAACTGTGAAACTGCCCGGCCAGCTCAGTCAGGTAATAGGCGATCTTGTGCGGCTCAAAATCGCGTGCAGCCTCATCGACCACACCCGGCAGGCTTCCCAGCAGTCTGATCAGCCGCAGCTCTTCCGGCGAGGTCAGCAGGGCCAGGGTGGCGGCATCCGGCTCAATAGACGGGAGCACGGCACCCTTTTCCGTGGCATTTTCAAAAATACTGCAGATCCGTGCGTGGGCGTATTGGATATAGTAGACCGGATTATCCAGCGATTGTTGCTTGGCCAGGTCAATATCAAACACCAACTGGGAGTCGGGACGGCGCATCACGAAGAAGAACCGGGTTGCATCGCGGCCTACCTCGTCGATCAAGTCCCGCAGGGTGACATAGCTGCCAGCCCGCTTGGAGATCTTGACCTCTTCGCCACCCCGCATGACGGTGACCATCTGATGCAGGACGTATTCCGGCCAGCCCTTGGGAATACCGGCGTTCAGGGCCTGCAGGCCGGCCCGCACCCGGGTGATGGTACTGTGGTGGTCGGCTCCCTGCTCATTGACGACCCGCAGGAAGCCGCGCTGCCATTTGTCCAGATGGTAGGCCACATCCGGTACGAAATAGGTGTAGCCGCCGTCGGTCTTGCGCATGACCCGGTCCTTGTCATCACCAAAATCGGTGGTGCGCAGCCAGAGTGCTCCCTCCTGCTCATAGGTGTGACCATTGGCAATCATCTGCTGCACTGCTGCCTCCACCTTGCCGTCAGAGTAGAGGCTTGATTCGAGGAAGTAGTGGTCAAAGCGGACATCAAAGGCCTGCAGATCCTGATCCTGTTCCCTGCGCAGGGCTGCAACGGCAAAACGCCGGATGGCATCCAGATCGTCCGGGTCGCCGCTGGCAGTGACCTGCTGGTCTCCGGCAACAACGGTCTCCCCGGCAAGGTAGGCCGTTGCCACCTCTTTGATGTACTCTCCCTGGTAGCCATCTGCAGGCCAGCGCGGGTCGTCGGTTTCAATCCCGAGGCAGCGGGCCTGGACCGACAGGGCCAGGTTGCTGATCTGGGCACCGGCGTCGTTGTAATAAAATTCACGGGTGACCTGCCAGCCGGTTGCAGCCAGCAGGCGGCAGAGCACATCACCGATGGCAGCACCCCGACCATGGCCGATATGGAGTGGCCCGGTGGGGTTGGCACTGACAAACTCAACCTGCGCCTTGCGACCGGCGCCGCTGTCCGTGGTGCCGTAGGCCGGGCCGGCCTGTTCAATCAGTGGCAGGCACTGTTGCCAGGCAGACGGAGCAATAAAAAAGTTGATGAAGCCCGGACCGGCTATTTCAGCCCGGCGAATCAGTCCGTCAGTGTCCTGGAGGTGCAGCAGTACACTTTCAGCCACCTGGCGGGGGGACTTGCGTTCCGGTTTTGCCAGTTGCAGGGCGATGTTGCAGGCAAAATCACCGTGGGCTTCCTGGGCAGGGGTGCCGATAACGACATCAGGGAACAGTTCTGAACAAAGGACGCCTGCATTGCGGGCAGAGGCAAGGGCTTGGGTTACCAGTACAGCAAGTTTCTGACGGATCATTGTTGGGGAGGTTCCTTGGAAGAATCATTGGTCGCAGGCAGCTCGGCAGTGTCCTGATCTTTTATGGTGATATCCCGTGAAAAATCGGGGCAGCGGGCACCGCTGTCCGAGACGGAAAAACGTTTTGCACAGGTTGCGCGCCAGGCACAGATAATACAGTTTTGTCGTTGCATGGGGTCGTTGCCTCACTTGCTCCCGGACGGCGGAAACTGATAGATGACTTCATTGGGGCGGACCAGCCCCAGCTCTTTACGGGCAATCCGCTCAAGCTGATGACGGTCACTGCGCAATGCCTCGATTGAAGAACGCAGCTTCTGGTTTTCGATACGCAGGTCAGCCACAGTATGTTCAATGCGCTGTTTTTCCTGCCTCATTTCGTAAATGCGCAAAAGACCGCGTTCGCCGAATACCGTGAAAAACAGGATAAAGGCAAGGCAGATGGCTGGGATCAGCCAGGTGCGGCGTGTGATGCGGATTCCGGTCATATCAACCCCTGTTACAGCGTGCTGCAAAGTAGTCCGCTGTGGCCTTCAGGCCTGTTTCAAGGTCTATGGACGGCTGCCAACCAAGTTTCTCCTGCGCCAGGGTGATGTCCGGTCTGCGTTGTTTCGGGTCATCCTGAGGCAGCGGTTTGTATATTATCTTTGATTTTGAGCCGGTTATTGTAATGATTTTTTCAGCAAATTCAAGGATGGTGTTTTCAACCGGGTTCCCCAGATTGACCGGGCCGATGAAGTCCTGCTCATTTTCCATCATCCTGATCATGCCGTCGATCAGGTCGCTGACGTAGCAGAAGGAGCGGGTCTGCCTGCCTTCGCCGAAGACCGTAATGTCTTCGTTTTTCAGGGCCTGCAGCATGAAGTTGGATACCACCCTGCCGTCGTTTTCCGCCATGCGGGGGCCGTAGGTGTTGAAGATCCTGATGATACGGATATCAACCTTGTTCTGGCGATGGTAGTCCATCATCAGGGTCTCGGCTACCCGCTTGCCTTCATCGTAGCAGCTGCGAATACCGATCGGGTTGACGTTGCCCCAGT
>DKFG01000120.1:8348-17991 GCA_002452325.1 Geobacter sp. UBA6802 | reverse complement strand
TGACCTTCAAACTGCGGCTGGGGGATCTTGACCGAGATGACACAGGTCATCCCTTCCCGCAGGTCATCGCCTGAGATGGCCACCTTGGCGTTTTTGGTCAGGTTGTTACCGGCTGCATAGGTGTTCATGGTGCGGGTCAGGGCTGCCTTGAAACCTGCCAGGTGGGTACCACCTTCGTGGGTATTGATGTTGTTGGCAAAGCTGAAGATCTTTTCATCATAGGTGTCGTTGTACTGCATGGAGACTTCCATCTCCACTCCGCCCTTTTCCCCCTTAAAATAGATCGGCTTCTGATGCAGTGCCGTCTTGGCGCGGTTAAGATATTCCACAAAGGAGTTGATCCCCCCTTCGTAGAAGAAATCATGGGCCTTGCCGTCATTACGCTCATCAGTGATCTTGATTCTGACCCCGGCATTGAGGAAGGCCAGCTCCCGCAGTCGCTGCGAGAGCACATCAAAGGAATATTCGGTGGTCTCAAAGATCTCTTCATCCGGCATGAAGGTGATCTTGGTGCCGCGCCGCCGGGTGGTGCCGGTAGCCTCTAGGGGAGCCTGCGGCTCACCACGACGGTAGGACTGGCGCCAGATCTTGCCGTCGCGCCGGATCTCCAGCTCCAGCCATTTGGAAAGAGCGTTCACCACCGAGACACCGACCCCGTGCAGCCCGCCGGATACCTTGTAGGAATCGTTGTNNTGTCGAACTTGCCGCCGGCATGCAGTACGGTCAATACAACCTCAGCGGCAGAGCGGCCTTCTGCTGCGTGCATATCGGTAGGGATGCCCCGGCCATTATCCACCACCGTAACTGAGCCGTCAGTGTTGATGGTAACCGTAACCTCGTTACAGTAACCAGCAAGGGCCTCGTCAATGGAGTTGTCCACAATCTCATAGACCAGGTGATGCAAACCCGGTGATGCCGTGGAACCGATGTACATGGCCGGACGTTTGCGGACTGCGGAGAGCCCTTCAAGTACTTTGATGCTTTCTGCGCCGTATTCTGCTGTTCCGTTTTGTTCAAGCTCACTCATGATAGGCCGTTTCCTTCATACGTCAGGTTGCCCCCGTCTACCCGGTACAGCCTGCTGTCATGCTGCAGCAGGTGTCGGAAGGGGGTTACATCGGTTGTGGTGATGAGTACCTGCACCTGCCGTTGTCGCAGGTAGGTCAGGAGGTTGCTGATCCGCTGACGATCCAGTTCTGAGGCGATGTCATCCAACAGCAGTACCGGTTCTTCGCCAAAAGCCTGCTGCAGGTGATCCAGTTCTGCCAGTTTCAGTGCCAGTACAAAACTGCGTTGTTGACCCTGTGAGCCAAAACCTTTTAATGGACGATCATTGATCAGAAACAGCAGGTCGTCCCGATGGGGCCCCCTGCCGGTGGTCTTGTAGCGCAGGTCCTGTTCTTGATGAGCCAGCATGGTTTCCAACAGGTCGTCTGCCGAGGTTATTGCAACATCAGGCTTGTACTGCAGGGCCACGGTTTCACTGGTACCTGCTATCCGTGTGTATTGATGCTGCAGCAGGTGCTGAAGTTCCGACAGGTAGCGACTGCGATGCTGCATCAGCCTGATGCCTGCCGCTGCCAGTTGTTCGGTCCAGAGCAACAGTTCGTGCTGCTGGTTGTTTTTAAGCACGGCATTACGTTGTTTCAAGGTACGGTAGTACCCGTGATAATCCTGCAGAAAACCGACATTTGCGCTGTACAGGCTTCGATCAAGGTAGCGCCGTCTGGTTTCAGGCCCCAGCTTGATCATGGCGGTGTCATCCGGGGTAAAGATGACAGCAGCCAGTTTTCCATGCAGATCAGCTGCACGGTGAACTGCTTTGGCATCAATACTGATTCGTCTGGTACTGCCTTCCAGCACAAGCAACAGTCTGTTTTCCACGCCTGCCGACTGCACCTGGCCGGTTACGGCAGCGGCAGCGCTGCCATGCTGAATCAGGTCCGGCACCCTGGTGGTTCTGAAGGCCCGGCCACTGCCAAGCATGTAGACCGCCTCAAGCAGATTGGTTTTTCCCTGACCGTTGCAGCCATGCAGGATCGTCAGGTACCTGGCCGGTTCCAGCCATGCCGAGCTCAGATTACGGAACTGCTCAAGCTGAAGCTGCTTCAGATACACGCGGCACTAGAGTCTCATCGGCATGATCACGGCCAGCAGATCATCATCTGAATCCGGAGTTACGATTGATGGGGAGAGCTCATTACGGAACTTCATCAGTACCCGTTCGCTTTCGCAGACCATCAGCACATCCAGCAGATAACGTGCATTGAACCGTACCGAAAACGGCTCACCAGCAAAGATCACGTCCAACTCTTCCATGGCGTCGCCCAGTTCGGGGTTACTGGATGATATCTTGATGCCGTTGTTTTCGATCTCCAGCATAATCCCTTTGAACTTCTCACTGGAGAGGATGGCCATACGCCGCACCGCGTGGATCAGCGCTTCGCGGTTGGCCTTGACAATCTGGTCATTGGCTGCCGGAATAACCCGTGTGTAATCGGGGAATTCACCATCCACCAGACGCATGACCAGGGTTGTATCCCCTTTTCTGATAACTGCGCTTGCGTTGATGAAACCGAACTGCAGCAGGCCGTCACCTTCATCGGTTATCTTTTTGATCTCGTAGATACCTTTTTTCGGCAGGATTACCCCTTTGAGCAGTTCCGGGTTAGCCTGTCCGCTAAAGGTACCTGCAGCAATCGAGAGACGATGTCCATCTGTGGCCACCATCTTGAGTACCTGCCCGTTATCGGTCTGCTCAACGCGGGTAAAGATACCGTTTAAGTTATATTTGGTCTCATCGTTGCAGATGGCATAAGAGGTTTTTTCAATCATTCTGCGCAAAAGTGCAGCTTCCAGTTCTAACAGCTGCTCATCTTTGACTGTGGCAACCGCAGGAAATTCATCTGAGGGTAACCCGACAATGTTGAACCTGACCTTACCGCAGATAATTTCAACCCAGTCATTATCCTTTGCCGTAAAAGCAATCTCCTCATTGGGGAGCTCCTTGACGATTTCATAGAGTTTCTTGGCGCCTACCGTGATCTTGCCATCACGTTCAACCCTGGCACTGTACCTGCCTTTCAGGCCTACCTCAAGGTCGGTAGCAGTTACTTCAATGGCATCACCGGCTGCTTCAAGCAGGATGTTGGAGAGGATCGGCATAGAGGTTCGTTTTTCTACGATTCCCTGTACCTTTTGCAGTGCCTTTAAAAAGGTATCACGCTCTATTTTGAAATGCATGTCAGCCTCCTTCTGCCGAACGTTACCAGCAGTAGTATGTAGTTTATTATTTATAACTAAATCTCTTTGATGATGTTAATGGTCCTGTTGATTCTGTGTATAACGTGTATCATTTTGTTATTACGTGATCTTTTTGGGTATTAACCCTGTTGATGATTTAATGGTTGTTTTCAGTTTTTCCACAGTCATCAGGTTTTCAACAGGTATCCACACTCCGGTCAACACCCTCTGGTGATACTGTTATCTTTGAAGGGCCTCTTTAAGTTCTTCCATTGTTTTTAAAAGGTTAGCATCTTCTGACAACAGCTTGTCAATTTTTTTGGCTGCATGAATCACGGTTGAATGGTCTTTGCCCCCAAAACGTGCGCCGATATCCGGATAGGAGGCACTGGTCATGTCACGACAGAGCCAGACCGCTATCTGACGTGCCTGTACAAATGCCTTGAGGCGTTTCTCTGATTTAAGGTCAGCCACCTTGAGACCAAAATGGTCAGCCACTACTTTTTGAATCAGTTCAATCGAGATATCCTTACGTTTATCAACCAGGATGTCTTTCAGATTATGTTTTGCCATGGCAAGGGTGATTGGTATGTGCTGCAGGCTGCTGTAGGCCCCCAGTCTGATCAGCATCCCTTCAAGCTCGCGTATATTACGGGTATCACTGGAGGCCAGGAAATAGGCCACATCGTCCGGCAGTTGAATCCGGTTCAATTCGGCTTTTTTCTTTAGAATCGCAATTTTGGTTTCCAGGTCGGGCGGCTGAATATCAGCTATCAGACCCCATTCAAAGCGTGAACGGAGGCGTTCTTCCAGATTGGGCATCTCGCGGGGAAATTTATCCGAGGTGATGACAATCTGTTTATGGGCCTCATAGAGGGCGTTAAAGGTGTGGAAAAATTCAACCTGGGTCCGCTCTTTACCGGTAATAAACTGGATGTCGTCAATCAGCAATACATCGACAGAACGGTAACGTGCGCGAAATTCATCCATCTTGTTGAGCTTGATACAGTTGACCATCTCATGCATGAATTTTTCGGCTGAACAGTAAAAGACCCGTGCGGTTTGATCGTTGGCCTGTATATGGTGGCCGACAGCGTTGAGCAGATGACTCTTGCCGAGTCCGACTCCTCCATAGATAAACAGGGGGTTGTAGGTGATTGCCGGATTATTGGCCACCGCCATTGCCGCAGCATGGGCAAATTGGTTACCGGAACCGCTGACAAACTGCTCAAAGGTGTAGCGGGGGTTGAGGGGCGTAGATTCCCTGGGTGATCCTGCTTCCGGTGTGACAGGAGGAGTGGTCTGCCCCTGTTCAGTCTGAGGCTGATTCGGCAGTGCCAGAGGATCACTGCGGTCTGATTCTTCAATGATAAATGATATGCGCGGGTTTTTATCACTGGTGACAGCAAGAGCGCTGCTGATCAGGTCAAGGTAGTTGTCTTCGATCCATTCTCTGAAAAACTGGTTTGGTATGGTCAGGTACAGTCCCTGTTGGTCGGCGTGGCTGAATCTGATCGGCTCAATCCAGTTGGCGAAATTTTGCGGTGCAATGACCTTCTCAAGATTTGCTACGGTCTGATTCCAGACGGTGTGCATGGCGGCAGTATGTTTGGAAGACGGCATATACGCAATTCCGATCGTGACAGGCTGCATGCCTGACTGCAGGGTCAAGCAGACCCTTTGCGCAGCTGGTGCTTACATGTTAATATGTAATTTATAAACAGGGATATCAACAACTGTTGATAACTTAATTTTAAAATAAATACAGGTAGTTATAGGTTGTTAGCCGACTTAATCAGTCCTGATGGGGCTAGAAACAGTAGCAGAGCTGGTCCTTTTTTTCAACGGCTAATAAGATTTGTCTATAAAACAAAATACTTGACAGCTACCGCTCTAGTTGGGTATAGGATGCGTTCGTTTTATCGTTTGATTGACGTGTCTGTTTGGAGACACGAACCTTTTGCCGCAATGGAGTTTAGCCGTGAAAAGAACATTTCAGCCCAGTAATACTTCCCGTAAGCGTACCCATGGTTTCCTGGTCCGTATGGCTACCAAGAACGGCCGCCTTGTTATCAAGCGCCGCCGCGCCAAAGGCCGTAAGCGCCTTTCGGTTCAGATAGCTGCTAAATAAGCAGCTTACGGTTACCTGTGTCAGAGTATGGCGCCTGTTTTCCCAAGCATTTACGCCTACTGAGCAGATCAGAGTATTTAAGACTGTCCGATAGTACCTCTGTGGTCTCCGGACGGTCTTTTCTTGTTGTCTGGAAACTAAACGATTGCTCACACCCCAGGCTTGGGATAACCGCCAGCAGAAAAGCCGGCAATGCCGTTATTCGCAACAGACTGAAGCGGATTGTCAGAGAATTTTTTCGTCATCATTGTACCTACTTGCCTGGCGTTGATTTGAATGTCATTGTTCGACGGCAGGCTGCTGAAAAGGGCACGACAGTCCTGTTCGCTGAGTTGCAGCGCGCCTTTCAGCAGATCGGTTCCCATACATGTTGTCACGATTTCTCATAGCAGTGATCCGCGCCTATCAGTTCGTTATCTCACCCCTACTTCCCGGCAGCTGTCGATTTTATCCCACCTGTTCCGAGTACTCACTTGAATCTATCCGTCGTTACGGACCTGGCAGGGGACTCCTGCTGACCACGGCCCGCCTGCTTCGCTGCCATCCGTGGCATCCGGGCGGCTATGACCCTGTCCGCTGACGGTACTGGAGTTTTTATGGAAAAAAGAGCGTTACTGGCGATTATTCTTTCTATCGGTGTCTTTTACCTGTTTTCACTGTTGAATGGCCCTCAGCAGAAACAGACCGTGGTTGACACCGCCCCTTCGGCAGTTACAACCCAGAATGTCGGTGCTGCGCCGGTCGTCAGTGTGCAACCAGTCACATCTCCCCTTGTGCCTGCAGCGCCGGTTGGCAAGCCTGCTCATGAGGTTATCGTTGAAACCGATCGTTATACGGCAGTATTCAGCGGTACCGGTGCGGCGTTAAAACGTATGACCCTGAAGGGTTTCCGCGAGACAAATAAGCCTGACGCACCGTTGGTGGTGCTGTTGGGGCAATCAGACCCGTCGGCATTATCCTTTTCGACCCGTGGTGTCGGCTTTGCCTTGTCGAACCAGGCGGTCTACGCTCCTTCAGCAACGGCGCTTACTCTGGCTGCAGGCGACAAAAAACAGCTGATCTTTACCTATGTCGATGCCCAGGGTTTTGTGGTGCGCAAGACCTACAGCTTCGACGGGAGCGGCTATGGTATTGCGCTGGAGACCCAGCTGGTTAACAACTCCTCGGCACCGATCACCGGCTCTTTCCAGCATCTGCTGACCGCCCCGTTTGAGGTGAATCAGAAGGACAGTCGTTATGAGACCTACGGTTCCTCATTGTATGCTGACAATTCTTTGTATACCGAAGCGCCTAAAGATGTCGCCTCAGCTTCAAAAAAATACGAGAAATCAGTCAGCTGGGCGGCTATCAACGACAAGTACTTCCTTTCTGCATTGCTTGCTGATGCCAACAGTATTGCCTCGGTTGAGCTGAAGAAGAACGCTGCCGGTTTCCTTGAGTCCGCTATCACCACACCGGCTTTTTCCGCAGCGCCTGGACAGGCTGTTTCGCTGAAGCATCACCTGTTTATCGGCCCCAAGGATATCGACATTCTCAAGGCACAGGGTAACTCCCTGGAGCAGTCCCTTGACCTGGGCTGGTTCTCAGCGCTGGCCAAGCCGATGCTTTATTCCCTTAAGTTTTTCTATAAGTACGTTGGTAACTACGGTATTGCCATTATTATCATCACGGTGGTCCTCAAGATCATATTCTTTCCGTTGACCCACAAAAGTTACAAGTCGATGAAGGATATGAGTAAGCTGCAGCCCAAGATGATGGCCTTGAAGGAGAAGTTCAAGAACGACAAGGACGCTATGAACAGGGCGGTTATGGAGCTGTACCGCGAGCATAAGGTCAATCCGCTGGGCGGTTGTCTGCCGATGCTGGTGCAGATCCCGGTCTTCTTTGCCCTGTACAAGGCCTTGATGTACTCGATCGAGCTGCGTCATGCCCCGTTTTACTTCTGGATAACAGACCTGTCAGATAAAGATCCGTACTATGTGACTCCGATCATTATGGGAGCCACCATGTTTATTCAACAAAAGATGACCCCGTCCAACATGGACGAGCTACAGCAGAAGGTGATGTTGGCCTTGCCGGTTATCTTTACCTTTATGTTCCTGACCTTCCCTTCCGGTCTGGTGCTCTACTGGCTGGTCAATAACATTCTGACCATTGGCCAGCAGATGTACATCAACAAACTGGTCAAGGACTGATTTCAGATCAACCATGTATGTTCGTGATACCATCGCAGCCATAGCAACCCCTCTGGGATCCGGGGGGATCGGCATTGTGCGGGTCAGTGGGTCTGATGCTGAGCGAATAGGTCAGGCGGTTTTCTCAGGTCCCGGTATGAGCAGCGGCGGTGGCTTTCAAAGCCACCGCCTTTTCTATGGCCGTTTGCTCAATCCTGCAGACGGCAGCCAACTGGATGAAGGCATGGCGGTGCTGATGCGGGCGCCGCGCTCCTACACCCGCGAGGATGTTCTGGAACTGCATTGTCATGGCGGCTACTATCTGGTGCGTGCCGTGTTAGAGGCCTGTATTGCTGTTGGTGCCCGTCTTGCAGATCCCGGCGAATTCACCCGGCGCGCCTTTTTGAATGGACGTATAGATCTGGTGCAGGCTGAATCGGTCATGGACCTGATCGCCAGTCGTACTGAACGTTCGTTACAGCTTGCGCACGCCCAGCGTGAGGGACATCTTTCAAAGGAGCTAGTTGCCATGAAGGCACCGCTGCTGGATGCCCTGGCCCTGGTTGAGGCCCATATCGACTTCCCTGAAGACGAAGTTGATCCGGCTGTCTTTGGTGTTGCCGAACGACAGATTGAAGGGGTGCTTGACTCCCTTACTGGGCTCCTTGCTACGTTTTCTACCGGCAAGGTCTTGCGAAATGGCGTATCAGTGCTGCTGATCGGCCATCCCAATGTCGGCAAGTCAAGCCTGCTGAATACGCTATCCGGTACTGATCGGGCCATTGTATCGGCCATCCCCGGCACCACCCGTGACCTGATTGAAGAAGTGGTTTCGTTGCACGGCCTACCGGTCAAGATTATTGACGCAGCCGGTATCCGGGCGCACCACGCAGATGATGTCGAGCAGGAGGGGGTCCGGCGCGCCCTTGATAAGGTGACAGAGGCCGATCTGGTGCTGTTGCTGATTGACGGGACTGCCCCGCTTCCCGCTGATCTGTCCATATTAATCGCTGCCCTGGGCAGTGTCCCTTTTTTGCTGGTTGCTACCAAAGGGGATCTGCATCAGGCGGTTGATCTTTCGTCTGTTACCGGTTTTGTCGCCTCCTGCACAGTTTCGGCCCGTACCGGCGCAGGTGTCCCGGAATTGACACGCCTGGTGTACGACCATTTTGTGAATAACTCGGCACTTTCTTCCGACAGGGCTGCAGTGGTCAGTAATGTGCGTCACCGTGACATCCTTAGCCGGGCGCTGCAGTCTTTGCAGGCATTCAGGCACAACCTACGGTCCGGATTTCCGCCTGAACTGCTGGCGCTGGATATCAGGTCTGCGCTGTCTGCATTCGGCGAGATCACCGGCGAGACCACTACGGACGATTTGCTGGATCGTATTTTTTCGTCGTTCTGTATAGGTAAGTGATGGTGTTCCACGTGAAACATGGTGGCAGGTATGCATAGCTATGAGACGACATACGATGTGATTGTGGTTGGTGCCGGTCACGCTGGTTGCGAGGCCGCCCTGGCTGCTGCGCGAATGGGTTGTCTGACGCTGTTGCTCAACATGAGTCTGGACGGCATGGCGGTAATGTCCTGTAACCCGTCCATTGGCGGTCTGGCCAAAGGGCACTTGGTGCGTGAGATCGATGCCCTCGGAGGTGAGATGGCCAGGAACATCGACGCTACCGGAATTCAGTTCCGGGTGCTGAACACCCGTAAGGGACCAGCGGTGCGAGCCGGTCGCGCTCAGGCTGACAAGCAGCTCTATCGCCTGCGGATGAAGCGAGTTTTGGAGCAGCAGGATAACCTGCATGTCAAGCAGGGGGAGGTAACGGCGCTGTATCTGGAGGGGGATGAACTGCGCGGGGTGGATACCCGCAGCGGCATCCGTTTTCTGGGTGCCACCGTGGTGCTGACCACCGGCACCTTTATGCGCGGCCTGATCCATATCGGTCTGATCAATTATTCCGGTGGCAGGGCAGGGGATCTTCCGTCGCTGGGACTGTCGGATCAGCTCAAGAGCCTTGGTTTTGAGGTGGGGCGGCTCAAGACCGGCACACCGGCACGGCTGGACGGTCGGACCATCGATTTCAGCAGGCTT
>DKFG01000120.1:7991-8270 GCA_002452325.1 Geobacter sp. UBA6802 | reverse complement strand
TGGATCGTTCGCCGCTCTATGCCGGGGTGATCGAGGGGATCGGCCCACGTTACTGCCCTTCCATTGAGGACAAGGTGGTCCGTTTTCCAGATAAGGAGCGCCACCAGACCTTTATTGAGCCAGAGGGGTTGGACACCGTGGAGTACTACCCCTCCGGCATGTCCACCTCATTGCCGATCGACATTCAGATCGCCTTTTACCGTTCTATGTTTGGGCTTGAACAGGTTGAGATCATGCGACCGGCCTACGGCATCGAGTACGATTACGTCAATCCGGTGC
>DKFG01000120.1:5050-7973 GCA_002452325.1 Geobacter sp. UBA6802 | reverse complement strand
TCAACGGTACCTCCGGTTATGAAGAGGCGGCCGGGCAGGGGCTGCTGGCCGGAATCAACGCCGCCCGTAAGGTGCAGGGGAAGCAGCCGCTCATGTTGGGTCGGCACCAGTCATACATCGGAGTAATGGTGGACGATCTGGTTACCCTGGGTACCAAAGAGCCGTACCGGATGTTTACCTCGCGTGCTGAATATCGGCTGCTGCTGCGGGAGGATAACGCCGATATCCGTCTGCGGGAACTGGGCCATCAGGTCGGGCTGGTGGATGAGGCGACCTATGCCGGGTTCTGTCGCAAGCGGGACCAGATTCAGGAAGAGCTGGAGCGGGTACGCAGCGCGCGACTTAGTCTGGATGACAGCCAGAAGGGATGGTGTGGACGACACGGCTGTAGCGACCTGCAGAAAGGCGCCAGCTACGAGCAGTTACTGCGTCGTCCCGAGATCGGCTACGAGCAGCTGCAGGAGATCGATCCGCTGGTTGCGGAACTGCCGACAGCGGTCAGAGAGCAGGTGGAGATCCAGGTCAAGTACCAGGGCTATATTGAGCGACAGCTTGAGCAGATCGAACGGATGCGTAAGCAGGAGGAGGCCGTCATACCGGCAGATATGGATTACCGTACCATACCGGGACTGACCTCGGAGGTGCGGGAGAAGCTGGAGCGATTCAGGCCCGATACCTTGGGACAGGCAGCCCGGATTCAGGGAGTAACGCCTGCAGCCATTGCCATTGTGGCCATCACGATCAAGTCCAGGGCGGAGCAGAGCGGTGAACCATAGGCTGCTGGCAGCAGCTGCGGCAGCATTGGAGCTGCAGATCAGCGAGCAACAGCAGTTGTCTTTTGAGCTGCTGCTACAGGAACTGCTGCGTTGGAACAAGCGGATCAACCTGACTGCCATAACCAACCCGGATGAGGTGACGGTCAAGCATCTGATTGATTCATTGCAACTGGTGCCGTTGCTGCAAACTGGTGAGCATCTGTTGGACATTGGTTCCGGCGCAGGTTTTCCTGCCCTGGTTATGGCTGTAATGCGACCTGATTGCATGTTCAGCTCCATTGATGCAGTTGGCAAGAAAATCAGTTTTCAGCGGCATATCAGTCGACTGCTGAAACTGGATAATCTGCAGCCGTTGCATGGAAGGGCCGAACTGCTGGCTGCTAAGCAGCCAGGTAGTTTTGATCTAGTGGTCTCGCGGGCCTTCAGCAGTTTGGCATTTTTTGTCAAACTAGCGTTTCCGCTTGTGCGTCAGGGGGGGCGGATCATTTCGATGCGCAGCGCTGGGGGTAGCAACGAAGTCGATCAGAGCCGAGAGATACTTGTTGAGCTGAGCTTGTTCACTGAACCTGCCATAACCTATAGTCTGCCGCTGCAAATGGGAAGCCGCAGCCTGGTAATATTGCGCAAAGGCCCATAAATACAGGGTTTGGCTGGTCCATTGCAAAACAGCGCTTTTGGGGCCGTTTTGATAGAGTACGCATAGTCACGTATTGCTTTATGTCGAAAATCGTCTGGCGCCTGAATATGGCGCCATTTTGCATTAAACGCAAAATTAAGACTGAATTTGACGGATGCGCTGTAACTGCGGTTGCAGTGACCTGTCATCTGCAGTAAAGTGGTTGGCTTGGAGAAACAGATGCAGATCAGAGTGTACTATGAAGATACAGACGCCGCCGGCGTGGTCTACCATGCCAATTATCTGAACTACCTGGAGCGGGCACGGACTGAGTACCTGCGGGAACAGGGAATTTCAGTGGCGGAGATGGCAGCCGGTGGTGCAGTCTTTCCGGTGGTGCGGATGGAGATCGACTTCAAGGCCCCGGCCCGACATGATGACCTTCTCGAGGTCACCACTACTCCAGTCAGGGTGGGTGGCTCATCCTTTACCCTGCAGCAACAGGTACAGCGGTCAAACGATAATCAACTGCTGGTCCAGGCAACCGTGAGTCTGGCCTGTGTCTCACCCGACTTAAAGGCGCGTAGAATACCACGGGAACTACGGCTGTTACTGGCGCAGGGGATTGCAGCGTGAGTATGCAGCAATCAACACCAAACCGTACAGAAGCCCTTGAGCTATTGCAGCGCGGCGATCTGCTGCAGTTGGGACGGTGGGCCAATCAGATCAGGCAGGAGCGTCATCCTGGCAATCAGGTCACCTTTGTGGTGGACCGAAACATTAATTACACCAATATTTGCGAATCACGCTGTTCATTCTGTGCCTTTTACCGTGAGAGCACCGCAGACGACGCCTATCTGCTGGAGCACCGCACTATCTTTGCGAAGATTGAAGAGCTGGTGCAGCATGGCGGTACCCAGCTGCTGATGCAGGGGGGGCTACACCCTGATCTGGATATCGCCTATTTTGAAGGACTGTTTCAGGAGATCAGGCTGCGCTTTCCCCAAGTACAGAACCACTCCCTGTCGCCGGCTGAAATCTGCCATCTGGCCGACCGGCATGGCCTGACCATACAGCAGGTGCTGAAGCGGCTTCATGCTGCCGGATTGGCATCGGTGCCGGGGGGCGGAGCCGAGATTCTGGTAGACGAAGTGCGTCAGGCCATCTCACCCAAAAAGATCGGCTGGAAACGGTGGGGCGAGGTGATGCTTGCAGCTGCTGGTCTGGGGATGACCACCACCGCCACCATGATGTTCGGCAGTACCGAGACACCGGAGCAGGTGATTGAACATATCTTCAGGATACGGGAGCTGCAGGCGCAGGGTGGTTCGTTCACTGCGTTCATACCGTGGACGTATCAGCNNACCGGCGTTGAATATCTCAAGGTGCTTGCCCTCTCACGCATCATCCTGAACAATATCCCCAATATCCAGGCTAGTTGGGTGACCCAAGGGGCCAAGCTGGCCCAGGTGGCCCTGTTTTTTGGGGCCAATGATCTGGGAGGAACCATGCTGGAGGAGAACGTGGTGGC
>DKFG01000120.1:0-4986 GCA_002452325.1 Geobacter sp. UBA6802 | reverse complement strand
TGCGGGAGTTTTAGCTGGTGCCGGGTTACACACTGATAGAACAGCCGCTGGAACTGGCCCGTCTCTGTGCCGGACTGGTCGAAGAGCCGGAACTTGCGCTGGATCTGGAGGCTGACTCCCTGCATCACTACCGGGAAAAGGTCTGTCTGCTGCAGCTTTCAACCCGCAAAAGTACCTGGCTGATTGATCCGTTGCAGGTCAGTGATGTAAGCCCGCTGGCTCCGTTGCTGGCCGATCCTGCCCGGCTGGTGGTGCTGCATGGCGGCGACTACGACATCCGTTCGCTGCACCGCGATTTCGGCATCACCGTGACCCGGATGTTTGACACCATGATCGCAGCCCAGTTTTGCGGCAAGACAGAATTTGGCCTGGCAGCCCTGCTGCGGGAGCAGTTCGGCATTGAGCTGGACAAGCGTTTTCAGAAGGCCGACTGGAGCAGACGGCCCCTGACCGCTGAGATGGCCAACTACGCAGCTCATGATACCGCCCATCTGCTGCAGCTGGCGGATGGTCTCAGGGACCGGATACAACAGCTTGGCCGTCTGGATTGGGTGAATGAGGAGTGTGGCCTGGTGGTCAACAACCGGGTCAGTGACAAGGGGGAGAGCCCCCTGTTTCTGAACTGCAAAGGAGCCGGTAAGCTGCGTCCGCGCAACCTGGCGGTGCTGGAGGCATTGCTCCAGCTGCGAGACGGGCTTGCCCGCGAACTGGATCGTCCTCCGTTTAAGGTATTGCCTGCAGAGGCGTTACTGAAGCTTGCCGATCTGTTGCCCAAAGCGACCCGTGACCTGCAGCAGATACCGGGACTTACCCCGCGGCTGGTGGACCGTTACGGTGAACGGCTGCTGGAATCAGTCAGTCAGGCCCTGACCATTCCTGAGGAGCATCTGCCCCGCTACCCGCGTGGTAAAGGAGAGCCCAATCCCGGTATCAAGACACGTCTTGGCATGCTCAAGGCCTGGCGTGAACAGCTCAGCTCCCGGCTTGAGCTGGCCACCGGGCTGCTGGCCCCCAACTGGCTGCTGGAGCGGATTGCCGAGCAGCAACCCGAAACCCTGCCGCAGCTGGCTGAGATTCCGGGGATCCGGTGCTGGCAACTGGAGCTGTGGGGTGTGGAGATGATCGAAATCCTGACCAAGGAGAGGCAGACCATATGACAACGCCCTACGTCAGTATTGTGGTTCCGGTCTATAACGAGGAGAAGTCGCTGCAGCCGTTTATGGATCGTCTCTATCCGGTGGCAGAGGCCTTGGGCAGGCCGTTTGAGATCATCTTCACCAACGACGGTTCCCGCGACCGCTCCCTGGAGATGCTGCGGGAGTATGTGCAGCGCTATCCCGGTGTCAAGGTGGTGGAGTTTAACGGCAACTTTGGTCAACATATGGCTATCCTGGCTGCCTTTGAGCGCTCATCAGGCGAGATTGTGATCACGCTTGATGCTGACCTGCAGAACCCGCCGGAAGAGATCCCGCGCATGATCGCCGAGATCGAAAAAGGGTATGACGTGGTCGGCACTATCCGTGAAAAGCGCCAGGATCCGCTCTTTCGCCGTGCAGCTTCACGGGTCGTCAACATCACCACCAACAAGATGACCGGCATGCAGATGAGTGACTATGGCTGCATGCTTCGAGCCTATCACCGTAATATCATTAACAACATCAACCAGTGCGGCGAATCAACCACCTTTATACCGGCCCTGGCTCAGACCTTCTCATCACGTCCGACTGAAATCATGGTGGGTCATGCCGAGCGAACCCTGGGGGAGAGTAAATACTCCTTTTACCGGTTGATACGCCTAAATTTTGACCTGATGACCGGTTTTTCCGTAGTGCCCCTGCAGCTGTTTGCCCTGCTGGGGATCGTTACCTCGTTCCTGTCGGTCGGTTTTGCCCTGTTTCTGTTCATCCGGCGTTTCATGATCGGGGCTGAGGTGGAGGGAGTATTTACTCTGTTTGCGATCCTGTTCTTCTTTGTCGGCATCATCATCTTTGGGATCGGGATCGTAGGAGAGTATGTGGGGCGGATTTATCAGGAAGTGAGAAAACGGCCCCGGTATGTGGTCAGAAAAACGTACGGATTTGAGGACGAATGAAACTGGTTGTCTGTGCCTACCATAATGTCGGCTACCGCTGTATTGAAGAGCTGCTGCGCCAGGGGACGGAGATCAGCCTGATCTTCACCCATGAAGATTCTGCAACTGAGCAGATCTGGTTCAGTTCAGTCCGTGAACTGGCAGAAGCGCACAAGATTCCGTACCTGACCAGCTCCATCAATGAGCCTGAGAACATCGAGCGGGTACGGCAGATCGGGCCGGATTTTTTGCTGTCGTTCTACTACCGTAACATGATCAAACCTGAGCTGCTGGAGATCCCAGTCAGAGGTGCGCTGAATCTGCATGGTTCTTACCTGCCCAAATACCGTGGTCGGGTGCCGGTCAACTGGGCCGTGATAAATGGCGAAACCGAGACCGGCGCAACCCTGCACTACATGGTTGCCAAGCCGGATGCCGGTGATATTGTGGATCAGGAAAAGGTCGCTATCGCCCTTACCGACACGGCCCACCATGTCTTTGGCAAGGTAAATGAAGCGGCTGTGACGGTGCTGCGCAGGGCCTGGCCCAGGCTGGTGGCCGGCACAGCAGATCGCATTCCGATGGACCTGGCAGCAGGCAGCTATTTTGGCGGCCGCAAACCGGAGGATGGGCGGATCGATTGGAATAAAAGCGCGATTGAGATCTACAACCTGATCCGGGGCGTAACCCATCCCTACCCCGGCGCCTTTACCGAGTTGAACGGGACTAAGCTGATCATCTGGTCAGCCTGGCCGGTTGAAGGTAATGCTGAACCAGGGCGGGTGGCCTCGCTAAATCCGTTGCGTATCGGCACCGGCAATGGTCTGTTGGAATTACGTAGTCTGCAGTTTGATGGTGGGCAGGAAACAGCAGCAGCATGTTCATTTATCGAATCTGATCGACTCTCATAATACTTAGGAGAAAAAGATGAAAGTACTGATACTTGGCGTGAACGGTTTTATCGGCAATGCATTGACCCATCGCATCCTGACCACCACTGACTGGGAGGTATACGGTCTGGATATGGCCTGCGACAAGCTGGAACGGTCGCTGGGACACGAGCGTTTCCATTTTCTTGAAGGCGATATCACCATCAACAAAGAGTGGATTGAGTATCATATTAAAAAGTGTGATGCGGTGCTGCCACTGGTTGCTATTGCTACGCCGGTCACCTATGTCAAGGATCCGCTACGGGTCTTTGAACTGGATTTTGAAGAAAATCTCAAGATTATCCGTCTGTGCGTGAAACATAAAAAGCGGGTCATCTTCCCCTCCACTTCTGAAGTCTACGGCATGAGCCCGGATGCCGAGTTTGATGAAGAAAACTCACCACTGGTACTGGGACCGATCGCCAAGGAACGTTGGATCTACTCCTGCGCCAAGCAGATGCTGGACCGGGTGATCTATGCCTACGGCAACCACGAGAATTTTAAATTCACCCTGTTCCGGCCCTTTAACTGGATCGGCCCCAAACTGGACAGCATCCATACCGCAAAGGAAGGCAGCTCACGGGTGCTGACCCAGTTTCTGTACAACATCCTTGCTGAAGAGCCGATCCTGCTGGTGGATGGGGGGAATCAGCGCCGTTCCTTTACCTTTATTGAAGACGGCATCGATGCCCTGATGAAGATCATCGAAAACAAGAACGGCTGCGCTGACGGCAAGATCTTCAATATCGGCAATCCTAACAACGACCTGTCGGTCAAGGAGCTTGCCGAAAAACTGCGTGATATGGTGGCAACCTTCCCGCTCTACAAGGAAAAGGCCGACAAGTGCAAGATCGTGGAAACCTCTTCAGACAGCTTCTACGGCAAAGGCTATCAGGATATGCTGACCAGGGTACCGTCGGTCAAGCGGGCCAAAGAATGTCTGGGCTGGGAGCCAACCACCACCATTGACGATGCCCTGCGCAAAACCCTGGAGTTCTATCTGGTGGATGAGCGGGAAAAGCTGTCAGAGTTCCTGTAGGAACAGCCATGAAACTCGGTCTGCTGGGCGGCACCTTTAACCCGATCCATCTGGCGCATCTGCGGATAGCCGAAGAGGCCCGGGAGGCAGCCAGTCTGGATCAGGTGCTGTTCATCCCGACTGCGGACCCGCCTCACAAGCCGTTGGCCGGGGATGTTTCCTTTGAACTGCGGGCAGCCATGGTGCAACAGGCCATTGCAGATAACCCGGCTTTCGGGTTCAGTGACATAGAAGCACGCCGGAGCGGAAAGTCCTATACGGTTGATACCCTGACCGCCCTCAGGGCAGAGCGGCCAGGAGATGAACTGTATTTTATAATCGGCAGTGACTCGTTTCTTGAACTGGGCCTGTGGCATCGCTATGCAGCCATTTTTCCGCTGGCCTCGCTGATAGTGTTGGAACGGCCTGAAAAAGAGATTACTGAGCCTCTGCAGCAGTTGCCTGAGACGGTACGGGATCAGTTTTTACACGAGGCCGACAACCTGTTACGACATAGCAGCGGCACCAGTATCCGTTTTGTGATCGGAACCCGGCTGGATATCTCATCCAGCCAGCTGCGCGAACGGGTGGCACGACACCAATCGATCCGCTATCTTGTTCCGCCTGAAATAGAATCATTTATAACCCAGAAGGGATTGTATCAACCATGACTGAAAAAATTGCAGAAAAGCAGACCCTGACTCCGCTTGAGCGGGCGATCCGTTGCGCCGAACTGGCCAGCGACAAGAAGGGCTACGACCTCCGGGTGCTGGATATCACCGCCATCAGCACCATTGCCGATTTTCTGGTGATCATCTCCGGTCAGTCCGATAAACAGAATCAGGCGATCTGCGACCATATCCGCAGAGAGCTGAAAAAATTCGGCAAGGTCCAGGAGATTGAGGGGGAGACCGAAGGCAAATGGATCGTGATGGACTACAGCGATGTGCTGGTGCATATCTTCCATG
>DKFG01000269.1:1838-2869 GCA_002452325.1 Geobacter sp. UBA6802 | reverse complement strand
TGCTGGAGATGGAAAGCGCTGCCGTGGCACGGGTGGCGGCAGAGGCAGGTCTGCCGTTTCTGGGGCTGCGTTCCATCAGTGATGCGGCCGATGAAGAGCTGGGCTTCAGTCTGGATGAACTGACCAACGATGCCTTTCAGATCAGCATTCCCCGCGTACTGCTTACCTGTCTGAAGAGACCGCGTATCATCCCGCAACTGGCCCGGCTGGCAGCCAACAGCGGCAGGGCGGCAAAAAGTCTGGGGACTGCCCTGCAGCAGGTTGTCGGTATGTTGTAGCTGTTACCACCTGCCCANNTCCCGAAGCTCCTCTTCGCGGTAGCGATTGACCCGCACCAGGGCCAGTACCGTTACCAGCACAACCGGCAGGGTAAAGATAAAGATGCCGGTCAGAGCCATCAGGTGTTCACCGATCCAGAAGGTTACCGTCCAGATAAAGATTAGTACCGACAGATACAGAATCGGTCCCAGCAGCGACCGAAAAGGCAGGCGGATGATACCGGCCGGCCGATGCTCTTCCTGGTGACGATCGATCCATTGAAAGGCGGCAACCAGTACAAAACTGGTCAGCAACCAGCCGGCATAGTTTGAGAGCGGAATGCCGAAATGAATCCCCTCTTCCCGATAGCCGTAGATCTGCCCCAGGAACCNNTGATATCCAGAAAGGTCTGCAGAAATGCACCCAGCACCAGGGCAGCCCATGAACGGCGAATGGCGCGTGTCTCCAGGGTGATCAGATCAAAACCGCGGGTGGCCAGCGGCGAGAGGATGAAGAGAGCGGTGCTGTAGCTGCAGTAGGTCANNAGAACGGCACCCCCCAGATCCAGAGCTCTTTATGGCTGGTGGTGTCGATATAGTAGTACCAGCCGTAGGGAAAGCCGGTGGTGATGGAGAGTTTTTCCGAGACAAAGGCGATCAGATAACCTGCCGCTGTGAAGGTGAGGGTCTTTTTCCAGCCCACGTGGGGTACGCAGGCAAGCAGAAAGGCAGCGAAAAAGGCGAACACGTAGGGTCGCATGGTGATGGTGCCGA
>DKFG01000269.1:641-1780 GCA_002452325.1 Geobacter sp. UBA6802 | reverse complement strand
AGGTCGGCGATGATGTCGTCGATATGCTCAATCCCCACTGAAAGTCTGATAAAGTCGGGTGATACACCGCTGGCCAGTTGTTCTTCGTCGCTCAACTGCTGATGGGTGGTGGATGCCGGATGGATCACCAGTGATTTGGCATCGCCGATATTTGCCAAGTGTGACAGCAGCTTGACGTTGTTGATGAATTTCCTGCCTGCCTCCCGGCCGCCCTTGATGCCGAAGCCGATAATCGCTCCTTCACCTTTAGGCAGATAGTTGCGGGCACGTTCATGATCCTTATGGCCGGCAAGGCCGGGGTAGTTGACCCAGGCCACACTGGGGTGCTGATCGAGCCAGGCTGCCACGGTGCGGGCGTTTTCAACATGACGCGGCATCCGGACGTGCAGGGTTTCCAGTCCCTGTATGATCTGGAAGGCGTTGAAGGGGGAGAGACAGGCCCCCATATCGCGCAGCAGGGTTAGGCGCATCTTAAGAATGTAGGATAACGCGCCCAGGGCCTCCCAGTATTTGAGGCCGTGGTAGGAGGGATCTGGCTCGGTTATCTCGGGAAATTTTCCGTTGTCCCAAGGGAATTTTCCACCATCCACCACAGCGCCGCCGATACTGGTACCGTGGCCGCCGATGAACTTAGTCAGGGAGTAGACCACGATGTCGGCGCCGTGATCCAGCGGACGGAACAGGTACGGTGTGGTGACCGTGTTGTCAACAACGTAGGGAATTCCAGCTGCATGGGCAATGGCAGCAATCGCAGCAAAGTCATCCACGTTGTTCTTGGGGTTGCCTACTGACTCACTGTAGACCAGGCGGGTGTTCTCATCGATGGCCTTGCGGACGTTTTCCGGATCTGCAGTGTCAACGAATTTGACGGTGATGCCCAGTTTGCGCAGGGTGTAGTTAAACAGGTTGTAGGTGCCGCCGTACAGATAGCGGGTAGAGACGATATTCTGGCCAGCCTGGGTGATGTTGAGTACTGCAGCGGTGATGGCTGCCTGGCCGGAGGCCAGGGCCAGAGCGCCGACACCGCCGTCCAGGGCTGCCAGCCGTTGCTCCAGCACATCAGTGGTGGGGTTCATCAGCCGGGTGTAGATATTGCCGAACTCCTTCAGCCCAAACAGATTGGCGGCATGCTCAGAGTT
>DKFG01000269.1:0-554 GCA_002452325.1 Geobacter sp. UBA6802 | reverse complement strand
TGGTTCGGATTGAAACGCTACAATTTCAGCATAAGCGAGTCAAGAAAAAACAGGGGGTGTTACCAGGGGGTGGTCAACGCTTTTACAGAACTATTACATCGCTTTATTATCCCGCTGTTGTATATGCAAGGTATTACTAAACTGCAGTACAGGGGTTTGATCATGGTCAAAGAACTCAAGATCGGTAAGCACACGGCAAGGTTTCCAGTAATTCAGGGTGGCATGGGAGTGCGTATTTCCGGCGGCAGTCTGGCCGGTCATGTGGCCAAATGTGGCGGCGTCGGCCTGGTGGCGGCAGCAGGCATTGCGCTCAACAGCGACCACTACACCGGCACCAACTACTTCACAGCCGAGCTGCAGGCCTTTCAGGCCGAGATCAAAAAAGCCCGTGCCATTGCCCCGGACGGCATTATCGGAGTGAACGTGATGGTGGCCCTGTCCGACTATGAAGCGCTGGTCAAGGCGGCCATTGAAGCAGGTGCTCAGGTGGTGGTCTGCGGTGCCGGTCTGCCGCTATCCCTGCCTGAGTTAACCAGCCATGCACCGGATGTGGC
>DKFG01000109.1 GCA_002452325.1 Geobacter sp. UBA6802 | reverse complement strand
GACTACCTTGGCAAGATCCTGAAAGAGGTGGATCGGATTGATGGCATCATTCGCAAGTTGGTGGATGCTGCCAACCGCAGTCGGCTGGTGGTGGATGATATCAGGATGGATCAGGTCGTACAGGATGCCCTGGAGATCTTTTCGCCACAGATTGAGGCACGCCGGATTCAGGTCAGCTTCTCCTGTCCTGAGGTGGTCCCCCCGATTAAGGCTGATCGGACCGAACTGGAACAGATTTTTACCAACCTGTTGATGAATGCCGTTGAAGAGTTGCCACAAGGCGGCCAGCTATCAATTCGGATCACCAGCCCGAAAGGGCTGATTGAGATTCGGGTGGAAGATAATGGCAACGGTATTGCCCCTGATCATCTGGAGGCCATCTTTAAACCGTTTTTCTCAACCAAAAGCCGTGGCACCGGTATCGGTCTGCCGGTGGCACGGAGAATTGCCCGTTTGTACCATGGTAATGTCACGGTTGAACAGACATCAAAGGCAGGTACCACGTTTCTGGTCACCATTCCGCGTGAACAGGAAAAACGAGTTCACTGAGGGCTCATGACAGCTACAGCAGCTAACATTCTTATAATTGATGATGATCCCTTTTTTCAGCGGATTCTTTCGGACGCCTTCCGGGAAAACGGGTTCACGGTCTTTGTTGCCAGTGATGGCATTGAAGGGGTAAAGCTCTATCTTGAAAAATTTCCTGACGTGGTTATTTCCGACCTGGTCATGCCCCGTATGGGTGGTGTCAGTACCTGCCTGGAAATTGCCAGGATTGCTGGTGACAAGCAGCCGGTTATCATCATGCTGACCTCTATGTTTCAGGAAACGGCTCACGAACATGCCACCCCCGAGATGGGGGCTCGTTTTCATATCCCCAAATCTACCCCGCCCCTTGATGTTGTCATCCTGGTTGAGCAGCTGATAGCGCGCAACAGGAGCCAGCCCTCTACACCCTGAACAATGCCATTTCTGCTGCGCAACCTGACGTTACACCCTGGTAGTGATGAGTCCAGCCTCTGTGAGCTGGCTGCAGCGCAGCTGGGACTTGCCCCGACTGACCTGCTGGAGTTTCGCATCCGTCGCAAAGGGGTGGATGCCCGTAAAAAGGCGAAGGTGCTGCTGGTCTACACCGTCAGCTTCAGTTTGGCTGATGAAAGACGGCTTACCCAAAAGCTGGGGCAGCTGGCCAATCTGGAGCAGATCGCGGTTGAACCAACGTTCCCGGTCAGCCCTGAGCGGCGGATGAAGCCGGTGGTTATTGTGGGGATGGGGCCAGCCGGTCTGTTCTGTGCCTTGCGGCTTGTAGCCCACGGCATTACAACCACATTGATTGAACGAGGTAAACCGGTTGAAGAGCGGGTGCAGGATGTGGCCAGGTTTTGGCGTGATGGTCTGCTGAATCCAGAAAGCAATGTCCAGTTTGGTGAGGGGGGCGCCGGTACCTTTTCAGACGGCAAGCTGACCTGCCGCCTGCGGGATCCCAACACTGGCTGGGTGCTGGAGCAGCTGGTTCAGTTTGGCGCACCAGCGGAGATACGCTACCAAGCCAAGCCCCATGTCGGTACAGACCGTCTGCGCAGTGTGGTAGCGGCAATCAGGAATAAGCTGCAGCAGCAAGGGTGCAGTATCAGGTTTTCAACCAGTCTGACAGGTCTGATCCGTCAGACAACACAACTTGCTGCTGCTGTTGTAAACCAACAGGAAGAGCTACCCTGTACGCACCTGGTGTTGGCCATCGGCCATAGTGCCCGTGATACCTACCGGATGCTTGCCACGCACCATCTGCTGATGGAGAGCAAGCCGTTTGCCGTCGGCTTGCGGGTGGAACATCCCCAGGGGCTGATCGACCGGATTCAGTACGGCAAGCCCCACCCTGCCCTGCCCAAGGCCGACTATGCCCTGACCTACAACAACGAGAGTACTGGAAGGAGCTGCTACTCCTTCTGCATGTGTCCCGGCGGTCTGGTGATCGGCAGCTCTTCAGAGCCAGAGATGGTGGTGGTGAACGGTATGAGCAACCTGCAGCGCAACTCCGGTTTTGCCAACAGTGCGCTGGTGGTCAATGTGCGGCCTGAGGATTTTGACGGCAGCGACCCGTTGGCCGGGATTCGTTTTCAGCAGCAGTGGGAGCGGTTGGCGTACCAGGCAGGCGGTAACAGCTATCATGCACCGGTCCAGAATCTGCTTTCCTTTATCGGCAGCAGGGGCGGTCCCTGCCGATCCAGCTATCGACCGGGAACGAGGGAGGCTGATTTGGCTACGGTCTTGCCCGAGTATGTAACGGCTACGCTACAGGAGGGGATAAGGATTTTTGAGCGCAAGATGAAGGGGTTTGTAACTGCCGAGGCAACGCTGACCGGTGTGGAGACCCGTACCTCGGCCCCGCTCAGGATTCTGCGTGGTGAAGACCTGCAGTCCCCTTCGCTGCAGGGGGTTTACCCCTGCGGCGAAGGGGCCGGTTATGCCGGCGGGATCATGTCGGCTGCCTTGGACGGGGTGCGGGTGGCGGATAAGATTGCTGAGCAGCTCACTCCCTGACCTGCCCGTCGCCATACACAATAAACTTGGTGGTGGTCA
>DKFG01000046.1 GCA_002452325.1 Geobacter sp. UBA6802 | reverse complement strand
AGACCGCCGCCTCCATCACCGCCCGGTCCTGCCTGATGACCAACGGTGTGCCAATGGCGGCGTATGCCGGTTCAACATACCCCAGGCCGATGCCACAGCCAAGCATGGGTGAGAAGACACCGCTGGTTACCTCGCCGATCTTTTTTTCTCCGTCAACGATAGCGAAACCGTGGCGCGGGGTACGGCGTGAGCTGACCTTAAAGGCCACTTTGATTTTTTTGAGTGGCGCCCCCTGTTGCTGCACCAGCGCCTGCTTGCCCACAAACTGCTTGTCTATGGTAACAAACATTCCCAAGTCTGCTTCAAAGGGGGTGGTGGCTTCATCTATATCACTACCGTAGAGCGAGTAGCCAACCTCAAGGCGCAGCACGTCACGGGCTCCCAGGCCAGCAGGTTTAACCCGTGGGTCGGCCAGCAGTGTATCCCATAGTTCAGCAACCTTTTCCGCAGGCAGAAAGATCTCGTAGCCCAGCTCACCGGTATAGCCGGTGCGGCTGACAATGGCCGGAACTCCCAGTACGGTCTGCTGCACAAACCTGAAGTAGGGGATGTCTGCCACCCAGCCACCCAGCAGATCCATCAGCACCTCACGGGATTTCGGCCCTTGCAGATCAAGCTTGGCAGTTGCTGCGGTAGCATCGATAAACACGCCGCCGGACAGGCGGGACTGGATGACCTTAAAATCATTGAGGGCAGTTGCTGCATTGACCACGATCATCACCTGGTCGTCAGCCATACGGAACACAATCAGATCGTCAATGATTCCCCCCTGCTCATTCAGTAGAAAGCCGTATTTTGAGCGACCCGCCGGAATGGCGGTGACCGAGAAGGTGAACATATCCTCAAGGCCCGAGGCAACCAGATCCCCCGTAAACAGGAACTCACCCATATGGCAGATATCAAACAGGGCGGCCTGCTCACGGCACCAGCGGTGTTCGGCGATAATTCCTTCGTACTGGATCGGCATATCCCAGCCGCCAAAGGGGGCCATCAGCGCCCCCAAGGCGCGGTGGCTGGCGTTTAAAGGGGTAATCTGCAGACTATCAAATGGTGCTGACATAGAGAGCTCCTGCTGATGGTTATTTTTTCTTCTTTACCTTGCCAGTCATCCCTGACAGAGATTTGATATCAGTCAGACGCACCTTCCAGCGCCCTTCCTGGTGATCAAGGGTAAACTCCTTGCTGCGGCTCTGTTCAGAACCGGGGCCTCCTTCAAGACCTATCCGGGCATACACCGTTGCCGTTGTCTGTTTTTCAATGATCAACCTGAACTCGTTCAGTTTGTGATGGCAGCAGGCCGGTCTGACAGAAGTATCCCGCATCAGGGCGCTGAACCGCTCCCGTGAGATACTGTTCCGATGGGAAAGACTGTCATAGAGTTGCTCAAATCGCCCTTCACGCCAAAGGTCAAGGGTATCGGACAACGCCTGTTCACGGGGATCAATACGGTAATCGGCTGCAGCAAAGGTGGCGCAGAGACAAAGCAGGGTGATAACAACGAAGAGCGACAGGCGGGGCATGGCGCAGCATCCTCCAGACAAGGTGGCCCATCGTAGAGCATCCGACCTGAGCGGGCAACATAATTTATTACAGGGGTGCTTGTCAACTGAGACGCTTCAGCTACAATAAGAGCATCACAATGCTGCGTGATGAAGAGGAGAGCCCCATGAAAGAATATAGCGATACATTACAGCAACTTCTGAACTTTGGTCTGGATATATCCCAGATCAAGGATATTGATGTGCTGTTGGAAAAAATCCTGACCGAGGCACGACGGTTCACTGATTGCGATGCCGGTACCATCTATATCAAGGACGGCACCGTACTTTCTGCCCGTTATTCCCAAAACGACACCATCAATGCCCAACTGGCGCCGCACCGCAAATCGGTCTACAGCAGCATCATCATCAAGGTAGACAACACGTCCATTGCCGGCTATGTGGCTGCCACCGGCAATCAGCTCAACATACCTGACGTATACCGGCTGGACACAAACCTGCCCTACTCCTTTAACCAGTCCTTTGATGAGCTGACCGGCTATCGAACGGTATCACAACTGGTGCTGCCGCTCACCAGCATGCGCGGTGACACCGTGGGGGTCCTGCAACTGATTAATGCAAAGGATGGAAACAGCGCCGTTACCTCATTTGACAGCCATGATGAAAGCGGCATCAGCTATTTCGCAGTTACCGCAGCCAACGCGATTGAACGGGCCAAGATGACCCGTGAGATCATCCTGCGGATGAACCGGATGGCTGAGCTGCGTGACCCTAAAGAAACCGGCCCCCACGTCAACCGTGTGGCAGCCTACTCGGTGGCGTTGTATGAAGGATGGGCAGCCCGCAAGGGGCTTGAGCAGGATGAGATTGACCGCACCCGCGATATCCTGCGGATGGCAGCCATGCTGCATGATGTGGGCAAAGTGGCCATCTCCGACAGTATCCTGAAAAAACCGGGCCGTTTCACCCCGGAAGAATACGACGTCATGAAACTGCACACCGTCTATGGCGCCCGCTTGTTTCCCGATGTTTATTCAGAACTGGATGAATCAGCGGCAGCGGTTGCCCTGAATCACCACGAACGCTGGGATGGCAACGGCTACCCCGGCCATATCAGCCTGGCCACCCTGAAACCACTACCTGGCTATGAAAAGGAAGATGGCACAGCACGGGGGAAAAAAGGGGAGGAGATACCACTCTTTGGACGGATTGTGTCCATTGCTGATGTCTATGACGCCCTCTCAAACCGGCGCTGCTACAAAGAGGCGTGGGATCAGGACGAGGTTCTTGAAACTCTGAAAAAAGATGCCGGCACCTTTTTTGACCCAGAGCTGATGGAGGTTTTCCTGGACAGTATTGATGCCATCCGCCAGCTGGGTGCCCAGTTCCCTGATGACCCGGACGCCCATGGCTAGCTACGGTAAAGGCTGCCAGATTCCTGAGCAGCCTTTACCGTAACAGCAGATCTACAGACTACGTCCATCCGCCTCAGCAAACAGCCGCAGCTTTTCCATCATAGCAGCAAACTTCTTTGGCTTCAGTGATTGCGGGCCGTCGCTTGAGGCTCGCTCAGGATCAGGGTGTACCTCCACAATCAGGGCATCCGCACCGGCTGCCACAGCGGCATAGCACATTGGTGCAACGTAGTGATAGTTGCCGGTTCCGTGGGATGGATCAATTACGATCGGCAGGTGGGTCTTCATCTTCAGTACCGGAATGGCTGAAAGATCCAGCGTGTTACGGGTAGCAGTCTCAAAGGTACGAATCCCCCGTTCACACAGGATCACCCCTTGATTCCCCTCGCTCATGATGTATTCGGCGCTCATCAGAAATTCCTGGATNNGTCATGGCCATGCCACGCTTGAGCAGGATCGGTTTGCCGCACTGGCCAACCTTCTTTAACAGGGCGAAGTTCTGGGAGTTGCGGGCGCCGATCTGCAGCATGTCGGCATAGTCAGCCACCAGATCCACCGTTTCAGGGTTGATCACCTCGGTTACGAACGGCAGACCGGTCAGCTCACGGGCCTTGGCCAGCATCTTCAGCCCCTCTTCTTCCAGCCCCTGGAATGAATAGG
>DKFG01000144.1:8613-25832 GCA_002452325.1 Geobacter sp. UBA6802 | reverse complement strand
CCGTGGTCCACCCGCAGTTCAACCGATGCCACCGGCTTCTTCCGCTCACCCTTGTTTTCGCTGATGCAGACTGCTATCACCTCTGCCATATCCTTACCCCCCCACTTGGGCCATACTGAAGTTACTATGTTCATACGCGCCGCATTTGATGCCGTGTCCTTCAGGCTTTGCCGCCACAATCCGCTGCAAGGTTGCAGACAGCCCCCTGCTGTCCGGTGGCCGTAAAAACGGCAGCAGGTCGGTCTTTTCATCACTGAACAGACACCCCTTGGCCTGTCCCCGCGCCGTCACCCGAATCCGGTTGCAGTCAACACAGAAATGTCCGGACACTGCCGTGATAATGCCGATACTGCCAGCTGCACCGGGTATCCGGTAATCCTGGGATGGCCCGGCAAAATCCCCTTTGTTGACCGGTTCCAGCGGGTGCTGCTCTCTGATCCGCTGCAGCACCTCTTCGCCGGAAAAACAGAGCCGTTGCCAGCCATCTTCCTTGACCACCGGCATATACTCAATAAAACGGACGGAACAGCCCCTGTTGCGGGTCAGTTCTGCAAAATCAAGGACCTCACCATCATTGATCCCCCGCATGATCACCACATTGATCTTGGGGGGAGGAAAACCAGCCGCCACCGCAGCATCAAGCCCGGCCAGCACCTTGTTCAGCTCTCCGCCACGGGTGATTTCTTTGAAGCGCTGCGGATGAAGGGAATCAAGGCTGACGTTGAGACGTTGGACACCGGCTCGGTACAGGTCAGCGGCCATCTGCTCCAGCAGCAGGCCGTTGGTGGTCAGGGCCAGGTGACGCAGGCCGGGAATGGCAGAAAGTTTTGCCAAAAACCCCACCAGACCGGCCCGTACGGTTGGTTCACCACCAGTGATCCTGATCTTTTCAATCCCCAGACCAACCGCGCACTGGGCAATCATCTGCAGTTCTTCAAAGGAAAGAATCCCGCTGTGTTCCAGATCATGCACCCCTTCCTCCGGCATGCAGTAGAAACAGCGCAGGTTGCAGCGGTCAGTTACTGACAGACGCAGGTAGTTGATCTTGCGGCCGTGTGTATCTCTTAATCCCATGGGCTCACCGCCTGCATGCCGACTGCCGTATCCAGCACCAGCACCGTTACCGCATCACCGGGCTGATAGCTGCTTTCCGGCGCCAGCAAAGCCAGCCCTGATGCCAGGGTCAGTGAGCTGATCCGCCCGGAACTTTGGCTGCCGGTAATAGAGACCTCCCAGCCATCTGAGCTGCTGTTCAGTACAGCACCCACGAAATGGGGCCGTGCCCCCTTGTTCCGTGCAGGCTCGGTCAGGGTTGCCTGGACAGAGGGTCTGAAAACCTGCTGCCTGCCGCCCCCCTTCAGCAGCATCGGCCTGACAAACAGCTCAAAGATCACCATGGCTGCCACCGGATTGCCGGGCAGCGAAAAGACCGGCTTGCCCTGCAGCAGCCCCATGCCAAACGGCTTACCCGGCTTGATGTTAACCCCGTCAAACAGCATGCTGCCACCCAGCTCCAGCAGGGCCGGTTTGACATAATCATGGTCGCCAGCTGACGCGCCGCCAGTGACCAGCACCAGATCAGCCGACAGGCAGGCCCGTAACCGCTCACGGGTAATCTCCGGTTGATCCTCGGCAATCCCCATCAGCAGCGGCTCGGCACCAGCCTCCCGCACCTGGGCGGCCAGGGCGTTGCTGTTGCTGTTGATGACCATCCCAGGCCTGCGTTCTGAACCCGGTTCCAGCAGCTCATCGCCGGTGGCCAGGATCGCCACCCGCAACGGTGCATAGACTGGCACCGTATTGAGGTTCATGGCTGACAACAGCGCTATCTCCTGAAAGCGCAGCAGTGTGCCAGCAGCAACCGCCCGCTGGCCCTGCTGCAGATCCTCACCGGCACGCCGGATGTTATCCCCAATTTCAAACGGCTTATCAAACTTCAACAGGCCATCGACCACCCGAAGATTTTCCAGCGGCACCACCGTGTCACAGCCAGGGGGAATCGGCGCACCGGTCATAATTCTGATGGCCGTACCGGCAGCAACCGGTTCCAACCCGGCTTGACCGGCTGGCAAAAACCCGACCTCCCGCAGCTTTTGCTGAGCAGCATCAGCAGCGCAGAAGGCATAGCCATCCATGGCAGAATAATCACAGGGGGGGATGGCAAAACCGGCGGTCTGGTCTTCGGCAAGCACCCGGCCCAGGGCATCCAGCAGAGGCAGACAACAGACGCCAGCCTGCACACCATGCTCCAGTACAGTGCTAAAGGCCTGTTTCACAGAGGTTAGCGGCTGCTTACCTTCCTGTTTTTTCGCCAGCTCGGTTCCAAGACTGTTCTGCATGATATGTTCCTCAATAAAGGCGACAATTTCAGCCGGGTTGTTCAGATCAAGCAGCGGGACATCAAGCACCAGCGGAACATCACTGGCCACCGCCAGCAGGGTTGGATCATGGTTCGTACCGCGACAAATCAGCTCCCGGCCCAATGCTGCGCGATGCAGCTCTATCTTGGGCAGGCTGCTCTGCTTGAACCCTTCGGTCAGAATGATATCCAGATCAGTGCCACAGATTGCCAGCAACTCCTCCACGGTCGGAGCCTGTTGATGCTGACGCACCAGGGCCAGCTTTTCACCAGAGCAGATCAGCATGCTGTCGCTACCGGCAGCGGTCAGACGGTGGCTGTCTTTACCGGGATGATCGATCTCAAAACGGTGGGCATCGTGCTTGATCGCTCCCACCCGGTAGCCCCGCGCCTTCAGGATCGGAATCAGCTGTTCCAGCAGGGTGGTCTTGCCGGTGCCGGAATGGGCCACAAAGGAGATAACCGGAGGTTTCTTCATGGTTTCAGCTCCTTGCAGGCCGCATACTCGTCAGGGGTGTTGATGTTCAGCAGTGCCCGGCCATCGGCATCAATTTGCCCCAACTGTTCTGGGGCAATGGTTTTAATCTGCAACTGCTGAAGAACGGCTGTGATCCGATAATTGCCGGCCTCAAGTGCCGTCTGCATGGCCGGTAGGCAAGTCTTGTGGTAGAGGGCAAACAACGGCTCCAGTCCGCCTTCCGTGGCAGGAATCACCGCATCGTATGGGTTCGTATCAGTGCAGATAAACCGGATTAGCTCTGGATTGGAAAACGGGATATCGCAAGAAGTAACAAAGATTCGGTCAGTTTCAGCATGCTGCAGGCCGGTATACAGACCACCCAGGGAGCTACCGGGGTAGATATCCGGCACCACCGGCAGACCGTAGGATTCAAACCGCTCAGGGCGATCACCCACCAGCAGCAGATCTTTGAAACTGCCCTGCATGGTTCTGATAATCCGTTCGATCACCGGCAAACCTTCGACCAGCAGAAACGCCTTATCCTGACCCATGCGACGGCTCTTGCCACCCACCAGGATCACACCGGTTATGTCGTTAAAAAGACTGTTCACCCAAAAACATCCTATAGCCGCGAAAGAACACAAAGAAATAAAAGAAAGAGGATTGTCGTCAACTTCAATTACCCTGGAAAAAGTAGTTATCCACGAAGTTCACGAAGAAACACGAAGGAAAACGTATTGTTTAAAACAAAAGAACAATCACCTTTTGGGTGAATCGTTTATTTGCTGTAACTGCTTAATCTTCGTGAAACTTTGTGTCCTTTGTGGATATGAAGTGCTGTTTTTAAGATTACTGCATTGCTTTGCGATCCTTGCGTTCTTTCGCGGCAATTGTTTTTTTAAAGTTCATTGTCGGCGTCCGATACCATCGCAGTCAGCACTGTCACCCCGGATTTTACTCACGGCATGGGGTACTGCTGCCCAGATTGCAGACAGATTTTCAATCGCCCCTTTGGGGCTGCCAGGCAGATTGATGATCAGGCTCTGTTTGCGGATACCAGCCACCGCCCGGGAAAGGATTGCCATGGGGGTGATCTTCAGGCTCTCGGCCCTCATCAGCTCCCCAAAGCCGGGCAGCAGTCGATCCAGCACCTGCAAGGTCGCTTCCGGGGTCAGATCCCGTGGCGAGACACCGGTGCCGCCGGTGGTCAGGATCAGCTCAGGCTGCTGGTGATCGGCCCACTCCCGCAGTGTTGCCGCAATCTGCGGTGCCTCGTCCGCTACGATGGCGGACAGGGTGATCCCTACTCCGCGTTCGGCCAGCCACTGCCGTAGCAGCGGGCCGCCCTGGTCCTCCCGTTCACCACGGAAGCCCTTGTCGCTGACGGTCAGGATGGCAGCCTTCATGTTATGCTTCCCGCCGATAGGTGCCACTCTTGCCACCCTCCTTGAATAGCAGCAGGGTCTCGGTGATGGTAATCCCCTTGTCTTGCCCTTTGCACATGTCGTAGATCGTCAAGGCAGCCACCGAGGCAGCCACCATCGCCTCCATCTCCACGCCGGTCCGCTCAAAGGCGCGCACCGTGGCATCAACGGTAATGGCACCGATAGCCTCGTCCCAGCAGAAGTCGATCCCCACGGCATGCAGGGCCAAGGGGTGGGAGAGCGGGATCAGGTCCGGGGTCTTCTTGGCGGCTGCAATACCAGCCAGGCGGGCAACCCCCAACACATCCCCCTTGGCCAGTTGTCCATCTACCACCATCTGCAGGGTGGCGGGCTTCATCTTCACGGTTGAGCGGGCAATGGCAGTCCGCAGGGAGGGCTGCTTGGCGCTGATATCCACCATGATCGCCTGACCCTTGCTGTCAAAATGATTAAAAGACATCGTAGCCCTCCACCAGCTGTTCGCTCAAAGGACAGACCGCGACGGTATCGCCGACGTTGTAGGCAGTATTGGCCGGTATCAGGGCCAGGGCATCGGCCAGCAGCGAGGTGCGCAGGATACCGGTCTCCTGGTTGCCTGCCGAGTTGACATGCCAGCCATCGGATTGCCGGGTCAGGCTGACCCGTAAAAAACGCATCCGACTGCCCGGTCTGAGCGGTTCATCAAGAATAGCCTGCAATGGCGGTCGTCTGGTCTTGCGGTGCCCCATCATGGCCAGCAGCGCCGGGCGGACAAACTGGTCAAAGGTCACCTGACTGGCCACCGGATTACCTGGCAGACAGAAGACCGGCTTACCCTCATGGATGCCGAAGGCGGTTGGCTTGCCCGGCTTGATCGCCACCTTCCAGAACAGGAACTTGACCCCCAGCTCTTCCAGCACCGCCCGCACCAGATCGCGGTCCCCGGCCGAGACCCCGGCCGAGGTGATCAGGCAGTCGGCAGTCAGGCCGGACCGCAGTTTTTCCAGGTGGCTCAGGCGGTTGNNAGAAATTTGACCCCCAGCTCCTCCAGCACTACCCGTACCAGATCGCGATCACCGGCAGAAATGCCGGCCGAGGTAACCAGCATGTCGGCGGTCAGGCCTTGGCGCATCATTTCCAGATGGCTCAAGCGGTTGTCGCGGGCAATGCCCAGTACCCGGGGGAGTGCGCCAGCCTGACGCACGGCAGCAGCCAGGGCCAGGGTGTTGCTGTTGATCAGCTGGGCCTGGCCCGGCTGGGTGCCCACCTCCACCAGTTCGTCGCCGGTGGAGAGGATCGCCACGGTAGGGCGACGAAAGATCGACACCAGCGGCTTGCCGCAGGATGCCAGCAGAGAGACTTCTGCCGGCCGCAGCAGCGTGCTGGGCTTCAGGATCAGTTCACCCCTGCGGATGTCCTCACCCTGGCAGCGGATATGCTGACCGGCTGTAACAGCGGCCTTGATAGTTACCTGCTCGCCCGAGGTGTCACCGGTGTCCTCCACCGGCACCACTGCTGTGGCCTGCGCGGGAATCGGTGCACCGGTCATGATCTTCACAGCGCAGCCAGGCTCTACCTGCAGGCGGTCGGCTGCGGCGCCGGCTGACAGGTAACCGGTGACCCGCAGTGTACAGGGGGCGGTCTGGCAATCCTCATGACGTACTGCATACCCATCCATGGCGGAGTTATCCCACAACGGCAGGTCCCAGGGGGCACGGACCTCTTCAGCCAGCACCATTCCTACCGCTTCCACCAGTGCCATCTGTTCCGTTCCCATCGGCGTGATATTCTCGCTGATGGTTCGGAGTGCATCCTCAAAAGAAACCATGGTTACCTGTTCCCCCTGCTCCTGTACGTGTGAACTACGGTTTTGGCTGGTTGTGCCGGTGACACGGCCCGGCCGGAACCATCGTGGACTGGGGTCTGCCGGTGTGGTATCCCTGCACCAGATCAATACCCAGCGTGTGTACTGCCTGCAGCAGCTCTTCACTTTCAATATACTCGGCGATGGTCTGGATGCCGAACTCTTTGGCCAGCACCGCCAGGGTCTTGACAAAAGCCATATCCTTGGGGTCGTTCAGCATGTTGCGGACAAACAGTCCTTCGATCTTGACAAAGTCGATCGGCAGGCGGCGGATATACTGGAATGAGGAGAAGCCGGAACCGAAGTCGTCAATGGCAAATTTGAACCCTTCCAACTTCAGGTTTTGTACAAACTGCTCCAGCAGGGTCATGTTCTTGACCGTCTCCCGCTCGGTGATCTCAAATACCACCTTGTCATGGGCAATGTGGTAGCGGTTGGCAAGAGTGATCACCGACGGCACAAACTCACGCACAATCAACGATTTGGGCGACAGATTGACAAACAGGTAGCCGTCATACCCCGCAGACTCGGCCATAGCAAACACCTTCTCCATCAGGATCGTGTCAAGTCGGCTGACCACGCTCAATTTCTCGGCGATCTCAATGAACTCCGAGGCTGCGATTACCTGGCCCCCCACTACTACCCGGCAGAGTACCTCGTTACAGATCACCTGTGTGCCATCGCTGCTGACGATCGGCTGGAAATACGGGACGATCAGCTTTTCCTCCAGGGCATGCAGCAGCACCTTGGACATCTCGCTGCTCTTCTGGAACACCTCAATCACATCATCGTTGGTAGGGGCGATAATGCAGTTCTTGCCCTGGCTCTTTGCCTTGTAGGTCATGTTGTCGGCAAACAGGAACAGGTCTTTGGGGGTCTTGGCATGTTCAGGTGAAATCGCGTAGCCGATGGAGGCGGTACCACGAATCTTGGCGCCGTCAGCAGTCACCAGGATCATGGCCTCCATCGCCTCACGGATCCGCTCCGCCACCATATGTACCTGCTCCTGGTCGGCATCGGGCAGGATAATGGCGAATTCGTCGCCACCATAGCGGGCCAGGATGTCCCCCAGCCGCAGGCATTCGTGCAGGGTGTCGGCGATCATCACCAGATACTTGTCGCCAACCAGATGGCCGTGGGTGTCGTTGATATGCTTGAAGTTGTCCAGGTCGATCACCAGCACGCCAAAGCTCTGGTCATGACGCTCGGAACGGCCCACCTCATACCCCAGCAGTTCCCAGAACACCCGCTGGTTGAACAGGTTGGTCAGCGGATCGCGGGTGGCATAGTACTCAAGGTCACGGGTGTACTTGTAGATCGCCTTGATGGAGCCGATCACGTTCAAAAGCGTGGTCAGAATGCTGTTGATCACCAGCGAACGGACCGGGTCAGTCACCACTTGTGATTGTACGCCGATCCCCACCACGCCGCCGATCTGAGGGGTATCCAGATAGAGCGACTTGGTGGCCATCTCGATCTCCTCATGTTGCAGTTCAAGCGGGGGCGCACCATCATTGCTGATGTTGTGGACCACCACGACGGCTGGTTCCATGCGGCTATGCAGATTTTCCGCGCTGGCCTGCTGCCGAATGATCTCTTCCATGGTCCGGCGGGTGGTCTCAGAGGGCGGCGCCGACCAGAACACCTCGATGTCGTAGCTCTCGTCCTCGATCTGAAAGATGCAGAACAGGGCGTAGGCCGGCATCACCTTGTTGACCTCGCTCAGCAGGTAGGTAACCCGTTCCTTCCAGTCACGGATCGCCTCAGAGGTGATGATGAACCGCTCAAGCACCTTGATCTCAAACTCCAGCATCTCACGGCCCACCGCCACATCGCGGATTCTGCCCACCAGCGAGCCGAACTCGCCGTAGATTGCCTCCAGTTCACCGAATTTAAGGGTCTCTCCTTCGCTCTCCAGCTCCTCGCCCAGTTGGGTCAGGTCAGAAACCGTGGTAACGGAATGAACCTTGCGGTTCAACCTGGTGATTGCATCCCCCAGGTGGTGGTTGACAAAACGGGAAACCAGCCAAGCCATCAACAGCGGTATCGGCAGCAGCAGTATGAAGGCCAGTGCAGCACGGTCAAGCAGGCTGTTGCGCAGCAGGGTCACATCCTCACGGATCACCAGCACCCCCAGCAGCTGCCCGTTTCTCGCGTCGGTATGGCAACGCAGGCATGAGGTCTGGGCCTTGATCGGAAAGGCGTGATCGAAACGGGTGGTGGTCAGATGATGGGAAGGTTTGCCGGTGGTGGCGGTGTCGGTTACGGTTTTAGACCTGACTTTATCCGGTGCCTTGCCCTGGGGGGTTGGCCGCAGGCAGATCTCAAGGCGGGGGAAGAGCATGCGGTAGTCATCCAGCTGATGTTCCAGGCTACAGCCTGCGTCGCCGTGGCCTATTCGTCGCGCGATATCAGCCTGGATCTGCTCGGCAACCACTGCAGACTCCCGCAGGGCACGCTGCTTTGACTCCAGCAGAAAAATCCATGAAACGACCACGATCACCACGCCGAAGGTTACGGCAGATACGATCATTGCAGCGGTAAAGATAAACCGTTTCAGGGTGGTGGAGGTGTACGCGACAAAGCTGTTCAGTAGGGACATGGGCGTGATCCGAACCTTAGGTGCAGGTGTGTTTATTTCCGCAAACGATACAGTAGATATGGTGTGTTTGCAACCATCCGATACGGCAGTCGGCGCTATCTGCCATAATCGTCTGGCCCCTGCTGTTACAACGCCGGGACGAGATCAGGCTTATTCTGCTTTTTCAGCGTCAGTGTGCACCTGCTTCGGCTCTTTTCCTTCAGAGCCTTCACGAAACCCCTTAATTGCCTTGCCCAGTGAGTTACCAAGCTCCGGCAACTTGCCCGGCCCGAAGATTACCAGCAGAATCACTCCGATGACCACCAGCTCCGGCATTCCGAATCCAAACATAGTTCATTCCTCCTTCTGTTAACAGTCAAACAGCCTCACCTGCTTCTGCAAAACCCGACACGTTCCAGAACTCCATCTGCTTCAAGTGCAGCATCCCTCTGCTGCTCAGGCGGTCTTATTTAATGAGCAATCTATACCTTGTTTTAATGTATTTTGCAACCACTTGATTTTAGGCAAATTTGTTACGAAGTCGGAACATTTGGCCGGTCGGCGTAACGAAAGAGCTACGCAGCCGTGAACCAGCGCCGCTGGAACCAGAAGGCCACATGCACCAGACNNCCGGCACCTCCACCAGCGGCCCGATGACAGCCGCAAAGGCCGCGCCGGAATTGATGCCGAACACGGCGATAGCCACAGCAATGGCAAGCTCAAAGTTGTTACTGGCTGCGGTAAAGGCCAAGGTGGTGGTCTTGCTGTAATCAGCCCCCAGTTTTTTGCCCATCCAGAAAGAAATAACAAACATCACCACAAAGTATATCCCCAATGGAATGGCTATCCGCACCACATCAAAAGGCAATTGCACGATCAGGTTCCCTTTCAGGCTGAACATGGCAACAATGGTAAACAGCAGGGCAATCAGGGTCAGAGGGCTGATCCTGGGCACAATCTCACGGTGATACCGCTCCTTGCCCATCAGCTTGACCCCGACCAGGCGAGTCAGGGCACCGGCAATACAGGGGATACCCAGATAGATGAAGGTGCTCTCGGCAATCTGGCCGATGCTGATATTCACCTCCATTCCTTTAAGCCCCACCAGCGGCGGCAGCACGGTTATGAAAACCCAGGCATAGACACTGTAGAAAAACACCTGGAAGATACTGTTAAAGGCCACCAGCCCGGCAGCATACTCGGTGTTCCCTTTTGCCAGCTCGTTCCAGACTATTACCATTGCAATGCAACGGGCCAGGCCGATCATGATAAGGCCCACCAGGTAGTCAGGCTTGTCAGGCAGAAGCAGTGCAGCCAGGGCAAACATCAGCACCGGACCGATTACCCAGTTCTGTAGCAGCGAGATACCCAGAATTTTCTTGTTCTTGAATACCTGCGGCATATCTTCGTATTTAACTTTGGCAAAAGGTGGATACATCATCAGGATCAGGCCGATGGCAATGGGGATATTGGTGACCCCAACCTGGAAGGAGTTAATAAAGGCTTCCGTACCGGGGACAAAGTAGCCCAGTCCAACCCCCAGCGCCATGGCAGCGAAGATCCAGAGCGTCAGATAGCGGTCCAGAAAGGAAAGTCGTGATGACAGCTGTTCATGCATGGGAGCACCTCATTCTTTTTTCTTCACAACGAAGATAATTTAACCTACTATCCGCTTAAGCGGATATCTATATGACAAAAAATATATAGAGAAAATCAGATGCAGTTCTTTTCTTTCTCAGCCGTATACTGCTGCAGGCGCTGACGGTCCTGAACAACATCCGGGAGGTGGCTGCAGGCGTCGTCTACCAGGGTCAGGAGGGAGCGATGCCGGTTGTCCAGCTGGTCAAGCAGCGAATAGTACATCCAGATGCCGCCTCGCCGATCCTTCAGCCAACCGGCGTTTTTAAGATAGGCAACATGGCGGGAGACCGTTGATTGGGGAAGATCCAGGGCGGCCATCAGATCGCAGATACAAAGTTCCCCCTGTTCCTGCAGCAACAGGAGAATGCGGAGCCTGCTTTCTTCTGAAAGTGATTTAAAGAGGTGAGCTGTCTGTTTCATGGGTTCAACTGTATCCGCATAGGCGGATAAAGGTCAATCATTAAATGTCCATGCGCCTGAAACCAACCCACAGCAGTGCGAAATACCGGACCCTCTGGGGCGCGCTACTGGTCTGCATGCTGCTGCTGAGCGGACCGGTTGCGCTGGAGTCGGCAGACAAGCCGGTGATTCACTTCGGTGTCATACCTCGCTACAACCCGCTGGTGATGTATAAACGTTACCAGCCGATTATGGACTACCTGACGGCACACACCCCCTACCGTTTTGAGCTGAAGATCGGCAGGGACTACACTGAAGCGCTGCATTTTCTCCGCAGCGGAGTTACCCAGATCAGCTCGCTGGGGGATGTCACCTTTGTTGAGGCCCATCTTAAATATGGGGTCCTGCCGATTCTGAAGCCGCTTAACAGTAACGGCACCCCCTATTACCGTAGCGCCATCATTGTTAAGAAAGACTCGCCGCTGCAGAATATCCAAGGACTCAGAGGCAAGGCCGTTGCCTTTGGTCCGCTGCTCTCCACCTCCGGCAATCTGATCCCCCGTTACCTGCTCTGGGATAACGGTGTACCGCTGCAAGCCCTCAAATCGTTCACCAATCTCAAACACCATGATGCGGTGGCAAAGGCGATACTGAAAGGGCAGTACGATGCCGGAGCGGTCAAGGATATCGTTGCTGAAAAGTACCTGCCACACGGTCTGCGGGTGCTGGCCTGGTCCGCGCCGATTCCGTCCGTGCCCCTGGTGGCGCGTAAAGAGACCCCGCCGGAGGTTGTTGCGGCAATTACCACGGCGCTCCTTAAGCTGGATCACCGCAATCCCGCCCACAAAAAACTGATGCAGAGCTGGGACGATGAATTTTGCTACGGATTCGCCCCGGCGCGCCAGGAAGACTACCACCGCATCTTCCGCCTGATCCGGGAGATACCACACGGCTGCGGCATCGGGTGCCACCGATGATCAGGCTCCGCTTTATCAGCATCAAGCTTCAGTTTGTGATGATTGCGATGCTGCTGGTTGCCGCCTCCTCGGCACTGTGGGGCTGGTGGACTTGGCAGAACGAGCGGGATCTGTTGTACAAGGGCATGGAGCGGGAAGGTGAGCAGATGGTGACCTCACTGGCCTCACCGATCATCAATGCCCTGCTGTATGAAGAGATGGGGGTGATTGAGGAAGGGGGGCTGCTGGACAATTTTATCGAGGAGATCGTCAACAACCCCGGACTGATGATCACCTATGCCTTTGTTGCCGATCATACCGGCAAGGTACTGGCCCACAACCGCTATAATGAATACGGCACGATCTACACCGATCAACTGACCGTTACCGCATTGTCACGTACTGAACATCTCTCCCGTCTCACCCCGGCTGCCAGAGGAAAGGCGCCGGTGTTTGAGATCGCCATGCCCCTCAGAATTCACGGCAAGAGTTGGGGGGTGCTGCAGGTGGGCATCTCTCTCGAGCCGCTCCAGAAGGAGTTGGGAAACCTGGCGCGCCGTATTATCCTGACCTCATGTACTTTTTTTCTGCTGGGGGTGCTGGCATCCTACCTGATCGGTCGCAGCATGTCACGTCCCCTGGAACGGCTCTCCGCCCTGATGTCATCGGTGACAACCGAAAATCTCAATGTAACACTGCCCCCCAGTCGCCCGGATGAGATCGGCCAGTTGCAGGAGAGTTTCAAGGCGATGCTGGAGCGCCTGCAGCAGAGCGAGTCTGAGCGTGAAACCGCTGTGACCCGGCTGATCCAGAACGAAAAGCTGGCCTCACTGGGCAAACTGGTGGCAGGGGTAGCCCATGAAGTGAACAACCCGCTGGGTGCTATCAGCACCTGTATCTATAACATTGAGCAGCAGAGCGGACAGCAGGCCCGCAACCTTGAGTTGATCAAGCTGGGGGTGCAGCGGATAGAGCGGATCGTGCGACAGTTGAACGATTTCTGCCGCACCGCCTCGCTGGAGCTGGAGCCGATCACCAGTGACCGGTTCTTCAACGAGTCAGTTGAGTTTGGCCGCATGGCACTAAAGCGGCACCAAATTCGTCTGGATGCCGAAGACTGCTGCCGACCTCCGTTAGAGCTGCTGCTTGATCGGGGAAAGATTCAGCAGGTGCTGCTGAACCTTTTGAACAATGCAGCCGATGCCTCGCCCCCGGGAGGTGTGGTACGGCTGGTCGCTCTGGCGGCAGACGGCTGGTACCGGCTTGAGGTTACGGATCACGGGGATGGTATCCCGGAGCAGCTGCAGCAAATGATTTTTGACCTGTTTTTCACCACCAAGCCTGCCGGTGAAGGGACCGGCGTCGGGCTTGCCATCTGCAAAAGTATCGTGGAGCTGCATGGCGGTACCATTAGCGTAACAAGCCGACCTGGCGCCACCTGTTTTACGGTACGCCTACCCCTGCTTTGTATGGAGAGTGCCAATGCAGAAATTCAGACTGCTGCTTGTTGAAGATGACCCATTGCTGGGAGAGGCGCTTGAAGTTGCGCTGTCCGGCAAAGGGTTTGATGTCCGGCTGGCTCGCTCGGGGGCTGAGGCACTGGAAACGGCCAGTGCCGAATCCTTTGATCTGGTGTTGCAGGATGTCCGTCTGCCGGACCTGGACGGGCTTGACCTGTTAAAGGAGCTGCTGCAGATGCAGCCCCAGCTTCACGCCCTGGTCATGACCGGTCAGGCCACGGTGGAGATGGCGGTTAAGGCGATGCAGCTGGGTGCATACGATTTTCTGACCAAGCCGTTTTCCGTAGATATGCTGCTGCTGAAGCTGGAACGGGTGCTGGAGTATCGCGGTCTGGAAAAGCAGCTGGCAGATCTGGACCAGGAAAAATCAGGGACACAGCCCAGCTTTATCACCCGCTCACCGGCCATGCGTATGGTGCTGGATACCATCATGGTGGTGGCTGCCAGCGATATACCGCTGCTGCTGCAAGGAGAGACCGGCACAGGTAAAAAATTACTGGCCGAAACGGTCCATGCCATGAGCCCTCGTAAAGACAAGCCGTTGGTTCGCGTCAACTGTGCTGCCATACCAGCACAATTGGTTGAGGCCGAACTGTTCGGCGTCGAAAAAGGGGGGCTGCCCGGTGTGGAGCGGGGCAAGCCAGGGCTTCTGGAAACAGCCAATGGTGGCACCCTGCTGCTGGAGGCGCTGCCGGACCTGCCCTTGGCCGTGCAGCCGCTTTTGGCCCGCGTGCTGGAGGAGCAGGCCGTCGTGCGAATCGGTGGCACCACGCCGCGCCCCCTGGATATCCGCCTGATCTGCTCCAGTGCCAAAGACCTCAAGCAGTTAACCCAGCAGGATCTGTTTCGGAAAGAGCTGTTCTACCGGGTTAACGTAGTCACCCTGCAGACTCCGCCACTCCGTGAGCGGCATGAGGATATCCCGCTATTGGCAGCCTACTTTGTGGAGCGGTTCGCTGCCGATCCCAAGCAACGAATCAAACTGTCCCCGCGTCTGATCGACAGCCTGCTGCTACGTCCCTGGAATGGCAACGTGACTGAGTTGTCCAACCTGATTGAAGAGCTGACCCTGTTGTATCCTGGCCAGAGGATACGGGAACAGCAGCTGGCCACACTCAGTGTCACGCCAGCCCATTTCGGCATGCAGTTTGAGAGGATTCAGGTCGGCATGCCACTCAGGGAGGCGGTTGCAGAGTTTGAGCGACGCTATATCCTCAAGGTACTGGACAGCCTGGCCGGTCAGAAGGGTAAGGCGGCCGAGGTGCTGGGTATCTCCCGCAAGGTGCTGTGGGAAAAGCTGAAACGGGGTTCAGGGGACGCCGTTCAGGACAAGTCGGACGATGTCACGGAATCGTAACTAATTTCACCGGGCGCGACCGGATACTGCTGTTAGCTTTTCTATAATAATCAACAGTTTGTTTAATGTGTGAGAGCATTCTCACGATCCCGCATCCCTGCATAACTGCCTGCATGTCTGACGGTCGTAACGTTAAAAATAATAATAAATTTAGCATGTTGACATCTTTCTGTGTTGTGCTAGAATCCCTCTGACAAATCTTAATGAAACGAATGTTCTCAGAATGGTTTTGTAACATCAGTTACACCAATCCGGCACCACAGACGAAAGGAGGAAACGGTATGGAGATTAATCGCAGGGATTTTCTGAAGGTAACGGCAGCTGCCGGTGCTGTAGCAACCGTCGGGCTGCCCAAGCTGAACGCCTTTGCCGCAACTGAAGCAAAGGGGAGTGAGCCGTCGGCGGGCAAGTGGATGGCCTCCACCTGCCAGGGCTGTACCACCTGGTGCCCCATCGAGATCTACGTCCAGGACGGACGGGCGGTCAAGGTGCGGGGCAACCAGTTTTCCAAGGCCAATGGTGGCTATGTCTGCCCCCGTGGTCACCTGATCATCCAGCAAACCTATGACCCGGACCGAATCAAGGTGCCGATGAAGCGGACCAACCCGCAAAAAGGACGCGGCATTGATCCCCGGTTTGTGCCAATTACCTGGGACGAGGCTGTGGATACCATTGCCGACAAGATCATGGAGCTGCGTGCCAACAAGGAAACCCACAAGTACCTGCTGATGCGGGGCCGCTATTCAGATCACAATACTGTCCTGTACGATAACCTGACCAAGATGATCGGCTCCCCCAACAACATCTCCCACAGCTCTATCTGTGCCGAAGTGGAGAAGATGGGCTGTTTCTACACGGAGGGGTTCTGGGGCTACCGTGACTATGACCTGGATAAGATGAAGTACCTGATTGTCTGGTCCTGCGATCCGCTCTCTTCCAACCGTCAGATTCCCAATGCCATCACCAAGTTCAACCGGTTGCTGGATGAAGGCACGGTGGTGGCCATTGATCCACGTATGAGCAATACTGCTGCCAAGGCCCACCAATGGCTGCCGATCAAGCCCTCCGAAGACGGCGCACTGGCAGCGGCTCTGGCCCATGTTATCCTGACCCAAGGGCTCTGGAACAAGGAGTTCTGCGGCGATTTCAAGGACGGCAAGAACCTGTTCAAGGCTGGCGCTACGGTTGACGAGGCCGCCTTTCAGGAGAAGAAGACCCACGGGCTGATCAAGTGGTGGAACCTGGCCCTGAAAGATGCCACCCCGGCCTGGGCTGCCAAGCTGACCGACATTGATGCCAAGAAGATCGTACAGGTTGCCACCGGTTTTGCCAAGGCAGCGCCCCACTGCGCGGTCTGGTACGGCCCCAACATGCAGCCCCGTGGCACCTACGCTGTCATGTCCATGCATGCCCTGAACGGCCTGGTTGGTGCTACAGACAGCGAAGGTGGCCTAAACGTAGGCATGGGCGCTCCTTCCAGCAGTTACCCCAAGTTCGATGCCTTCCAGGACGACATTGCCAAGGCAGGTACCAAAAACAAAAAGATCGACCAGCGCGGTACACTCAAGTTTCCGGCTTTGGCCAGCGGCAAGTCCGGCGGTGGGGTGGTTACCAACAACGTACCCAATGGCATCCTGGCCAAAGACCCCTACGACATCAAGGTGGCCATCGGCTATTACAACAACTTCAACTTCTCCGGCACCGAAGGGGCACGCTGGGACAAGGCCCTGGCTCAGGTGCCGTTCTTTGCCCATATTGTTACCATGGTATCCGAGATGTCCATGTTTGCCGACATCGTATTGCCGGCTGCCATACACCACTCCGAGCAATGGGCCATTGTGCGTAGCAAAGCTAATCTCTACGGTCATATCTCCATTCAGCAACCGCTGGTAAAGAAGATATTTGACGTTAAAGCTGCTGAGACAGAGTTTGTCTGGATGCTGGCCGAAAAGCTTGAAGCAAAAGGCTTCCCCAACGTTCTTAACTGGCTGAAGACCTACAAGGATCCGGAAACCGGCAAAGCACCGACCACCGCTGAAGAGTTTGGCCTCTATGCCACCAAGATCCGCAGCAAGAAGGCCTGGGATCCGGCAGAGAACAAGGATTATAAAGGTGACCGTCCCACTGGCTGGGCTGATTTTGCGGAAAAAGGGATCGTCAACAGCCCGCGCTTCACCTTCCGTAAGCAGTGGGATAACGGTTTCAGCAAGACAGTTACGAAGAAGTTTGAGTTCTACAGCGAGACCCTGAAAAAGGCGCTCACCGAGCATGCTGAGAAAAACAAGACCACCATTGACGGTGTACTGGAGGCCACCAACTACGTTGCCCGGGGCGATCTGGCCTTTGTACCCCACTATGAGCCGCCTAAACGTCATGGTGACCGCAAGCAGTATCCGTTTGACCTGATCGATATGAAGTCACGTCTCAACCGTGAAGGCCGTTCCGCCAACCTGCCCTGGTACATGGAGTTCAAGAAGGTTGACCCAGGCGACAGCAGCTGGGACGACGTGATCCAGATCAACCCGGTCGATGCCAAGAAGCTGGGAATCAAGGAGGGCGACATGGTCAAGGTTACCTCCGTACTCGGCAGCCTGACGGTCAAGGCCCGCCTCTGGGAGGGGATCAAGCCCGGCACTGCGGCCAAGTGCTACGGTCAGGGTCACTGGGCCTACGGTCGGG
>DKFG01000144.1:263-8553 GCA_002452325.1 Geobacter sp. UBA6802 | reverse complement strand
GCTTTACCGGCGTCAAGATTGAGAAAGCTTAGGAAAGGGGGGATCTGATATATGGCTAAGAAACAGTACGGAATGGTCATTGACCTGCAAAAATGTGTCGGCTGCGGCGCCTGCGCCCTGGGCTGCAAGACCGAAAACAATACCCAGGCCCGCGCAAACGGCCAGAGCTTCAACTGGGCCGATTTCATGTTCGAGGCAAAAGGGAAGTTTCCCAATGTTCAGTACACCGCCACACCGGTGCTCTGTAACCACTGTACCGACGCACCCTGTGTCAAGGTCTGTCCGGTAACGCCCAAGGCGATGTTCAAGACGCCGGAGGGCATCACCATGCACAATGATGAACGCTGCATCGGCTGCCGCATGTGCCAGAAGGCCTGCCCCTACAGCGTGGACAACCTGGATAAGGACAAGAAGGCCCAGTACTCGGTGATCAGCTCCAATGGCGATGTGGTGCATGCCGCGTCAAAGGACGCCACCGAGATGATCAAGGGCTGCACCTCTTCCGGAGCAGAGCTTGCCAAAAAGGCGGGGACCGTTATCCCCAATCATCACAAGTACAGCCACCCGGATTACGAGAGCATCCGTAAGCCGAACATCGTTGAGAAGTGCATCTTCTGTGCTCACCGCGTTGCCAAGGGAATGGACCCTGCCTGTGTAGCGGTCTGTCCGGCCCAGGCACGTCTGTTTGGCGACCTGAACGATTCGTCAAGCGCACCGGCCCAGGCGCTGAAGAAGTTTAAAGGATATCGCCTGAAGGAAGAGAAAAAGACCAAGCCGAACGTCTACTATGTGCGTTCATTCAAGGCAGCGCCCAAGGCCTGATCAGTCTTTGACACCTGCGGTGGTTTCTGCAATAAACGTCGGGGTGGGGCCTTGTGTCCCATCCCGACTTTTTTAGGAAAGGATATCCGATAATGGCACCTGACGATACGCGAGCCCTTGCCCGTGAAAATGCCTACCGTCTGCTGGCAGCCTGCTACTATTCACCCAACAAGCTTCTGATCGAAGAGGACTGCTTTCAGAACCTGGCGACCATGCTGACAGAGCTGTCCACTGAAGCGGCAGCAGCGGCAGCAGAAACAGCGGCACTGGCAGCAACGACAGACCTGCAGGAACTGCTGGTTCAGCACACCCGGCTGTTTGTCGGTCCGTTCGAACTGCCAGCCCCTCCCTACGGTTCGGTCTGGATGGAAAAGGAAAAGAGCCTGATGGGGGCTACCACGGTTCAGGTTGTCAATTTTTATGCTGCTTGCGGCCTGCAGCTTGCTGAAGAAACATATCAGGTGCCTGATCAGCTTACCGTGGAGCTGGAGTTCATGTCGTATCTGGCCTTCAAGCAGCGGGAAGCAGCTCTGGCAGGCAACCGGGAAGAGGTTGATCGTCAGGTCGGCCTGCAGAAGGAGTTTCTGGCAACCTTCCTGTTGCCGTGGCTGGGGCTCTTTACCGATGCAGTGATCAATGACGGCACTGCCCCGCCTTACATGGCCCTGGCCCGCGCTACCAAGGCCTTTGTCTCTGCAGACTATGAGTGTCTGAACCGTGCTGAAAACGCCTGAGAAGATCATAACCGGCAGCAGGGACGATCTCTGTTGTGACTGTTCACGGTGCCTGCGGGTTCGCTTCAATGAAAGCAGCTGCAGTCACTGTCAGACGGTCTGTCCGACAGCAGCCATTGCGCTGGAGCAGGGGCTGGAAATCAAAGAAGACACCTGCAGCGGCTGCCTGCTTTGTACCAGTGTCTGCCCTACCGGCGCGCTGGAACTGTCCACTGACTTTCTCGCTTCTGTTGCGCAGCTCTCCAAAGTGCCTGAACCGGTGCTGGGCTGCTGCCGCACCAAAGAACAGGCCAACGGCTGGCTGGCCTGCCTGGGGGGCCTCTCCGATGAGCACCTGCTCTACCTCAGCCATCGTCTGAACGGCACCCTGACGCTTAACCTCTCACGCTGTGCCGAGTGTCCCAACAGCAGTATGCTGCCGCTGCTGCAGGCACGTCTGGATACGCTTGTCTCAGGTGCAAGCTGCAGCATCAAAACCGCGGATACGGCAGATGCGGTCCGGCATCGCGAAGAGAACGTAGACCGCCGCAGCTTCTTTAAGTCGTTCCGTACCTCGCTGTTCCAGACCGCTGCCGTGGTCATGACCGCCGGTGTGCAGGAGACCGAACGTCGCAGCGACTATACCAGCAAGCGGGTGCCTGAGCGGCGAGAGCTGCTTAAACGTGTACTGCCGCTGGTTGATCAGCAGACTAAAGAGACTCTGGAGCGACGTTTTTTGGGAAAGATCTCCTTCAACGAGACCTGTACTGCCTGCCAGGCCTGTGCCGCCATTTGCCCCACCGGAGCCCTCAGAAAAAACCGTGAACAGCCGGACAACCCGCCGTTATTCACTGCTGCAGACTGCACCGCCTGTGGCCTCTGTGTTGCCTTCTGCATGGATCAAGCCCTAACGTTGCATACTTCCGGCTAACCGTCGCAGTGCAGATGTCCGGTTTGCCTCCCCGGCAAGCTGTGCTATACAGGCAAGAGCCTGAGGATGCCGGTTGTTGAATCTGAAACGGGGAAGATCACCTTCATGCGATTTGCCATCAACGAACACCTGCGGTCGGTGCATCCGCCGCCGATCAGTGAGGTAAAGGAGTGGGCTGCCCAGCGCCCGGAGGGGGCTGCGCCACTGCTCGATCTCTGCCAGGCCGTGCCGGATTACGCACCGCCGCCGGAGCTGCTGCAGCATATCAGTCAGGCGGTGTACGACCCGCTGACCAGTCGCTATACCCCGGATGAAGGGCTGCCGGAGGTGCGGGAGGCGGCCTGCCGTCGCTATCAGCGCCGTTATGCTGCCAAGATGGGGCCGGATCAGGTCTGTCTGACCGTGGGAGCCAGCGCGGCCTTCTGGCTTGCTCTGGTGTCACTCTGCCATGCCGGGGATGAACTGATCGTACAGCTGCCCTGCTATTTCGATCATCCCATGGCACTGCAGGCCCTGGGTGTCAGGCCGGTCTATGCGCCGTATCGGGAAAAGGAGCGGGGGCTGCCCGATCCGGCGACCATCGAGGCACTGATTACCCCCCGTACCCGAGCCATCCTGCTGGTCACCCCCAGCAATCCTACCGGCACCGTTATTCCGCCGGATCTGCTGCGCGATCTGTATTTTCTTGCGCGCAGGCACCGCATTGCCCTGGTGCTGGATGAGACCTACAGCGATTTTATCGAGGGGATGCCCCATGATCTCTTTACCCTTGAAGATTGGCACAGCACCCTGGTCCAGGTGATGTCCTTCGGTAAGTCCTATGCCCTGACCGGCTATCGGGCCGGGATGCTCGCCGCCGCGCCGGAGCTGATCCGCCAGGCCCTGAAGCTGCAGGATACCATGACCGTCTGCCAGCCCCGCATCACCCAGCTGGCCCTGCAGTACGGGCTTGACCATCTTGATCACTGGGTAGAGGTCAACCGTAGGATGATGAGTTTCCGCCATAACCTGTTTGTGGAGGAGTTTAATCTGCCGGGTAACCGGTTCAGACTGGCGGCCAGTGGCAGCTTCTTTGCCTGGGTCAGGCATCCCTTCAGCGGCAGGAGCGGGCGGGAGGTGGCGAGACGGCTGGCCATTGAATCCGGCATACTGGTTCTGCCGGGCGAGGTGTTTGGCCCCGGACTGGAGGAGTATCTGCGGCTTGCCTTCGGCAATATCAAGGAACAGCAGATCAAGGAGGCGGTCTACCGCTTTCGGAGCGCAGCCTGAATCGATTATCTCTTGCCCCGGGCCCCATCGCCCCCTATACTGCCGATCATGCATATACATCAGACCGTTTTCATCAAAAGCGCCGTCAAACCAGTCGACTACCCGGAAGCTGCACTGCCGGAGGTGGCCTTTGCCGGACGTTCAAATGTGGGTAAATCCTCCCTGATCAACGTACTGGTGGAACGCAAGGGGCTGGTTCGCACCAGCTCTACCCCCGGACGCACCCAGCTGATCAACTTCTTTCAGATGACTGCCGCTGATCTTGAGCTCAATCTGGTGGACCTGCCGGGTTACGGGTATGCCAAGGTGCCGCTTGATGTGAAGCGCCAGTGGGGGCCGATGATGGAGCGTTACCTGTCCGGCCGGGAGACCCTGCGGGCAGTGGTGCTGATCCTGGATATCCGCCGCATCCCCACGGATGAGGATCTGCAGATGCTGGCCTGGCTGCAGTCCTACCAGCGCCGTCCGATCATCGTGCTGACCAAGTGCGACAAGGTGAGCAAAAACGAGCGTGCCAAACAGACCGCACTGATTGCTGCCAGGCTGCAGATGGATCCCGCACTGCTGGTACATTTCTCGGCCCTGTCAAAGGATGGCCGGGTTGCGGTCTGGCAGGCGATCCGCGCTGCCGTGGAGGAAGACGCACCATGACGTCGAAGACCATGCCTGATCTGCAGCAGAGCCGCGACCACCGCAAGATCCCGATCAGCAAGGTGGGGGTCAAGAATATCTCCTACCCGATTGTGGTACAGGACAAACAGCGTACCTTGCAGCACACGGTTGCCACGGTGGATATGTATGTAGACCTGCCCCATCAGTTTAAAGGCACCCATATGAGCCGCTTTGTGGAGATTCTCAACCGGCACCGTGAACAGATCGCCCTGGACCGGCTGGAGGATATCCTGCAGGAGATGCGTCGTAAACTGGGGGCCGAGACCGCCCACCTGCGGGTGGAGTTCCCTTATTTTATCGACAAGGCGGCCCCGGTCTCCAAGGCCCGTTCCTTAATGGAGTACACCTGTGAGTTTGACGCCTGTCTCAGCAATGATCAGCTGGATTTTGTGCTGGGGGTCAAGGTGCCGGTCACGTCGCTCTGTCCCTGCAGCAAGGAGCTGTCCCAATTCGGTGCCCACAACCAGCGTAGCATCATGACCGTCAAGGTGCGTTACCGGGATTTTCTCTGGATTGAGGATCTGGTGGAGCTGATCGAGCAGTGCGNNCAGCCCGCTCTATGCCCTGCTGAAGCGGGCCGACGAGAAGTATGTTACGGAGCAGGCCTACCAGAACCCCCGTTTTGTAGAGGACATGGTGCGTGAGGCCCACCTGCGGCTGGCGGCCCTGGAACAGGTCACCTGGTTTTCAGTGGAGGCGGAAAATTTTGAGTCGATCCACAACCATTCGGCTTATGCGGCAGTGGAGCTGGACCGGCGAGGAGAGCGGTCATGCAGCCGACCCTGATCATTGCGGCCATACCCCGCGAGCTGGCGTTGCTGACGGCAGCCCTGGAGGACACGGTACACGGCACCGGGATGTTTGCACCAACCGAAGGGTTCATCGGCCCGTCCCGGCTGGTCTGCTGCGCAGCAGGCATCGGCAAGGCCAATGCCGCTGCAGCCAGCGCGGTGCTGCTTGAGCAGTACCAGCCGAAACGGATCATCATTACCGGCTGCGGCGGGGCCTACCCCGGCAGCGGACTGTCAGTGGGTGATCTGGCCGTGGCCAGCGAAGAGCTGTTTGGTGATGAGGGGGTGGTGACACCCCAGGGGTGGCTTGACCTGAAGCAGATGGGGCTGCCGCTCTTAAAGCAGGGGGACCGGAACTGGTACGGCACAGTGCCGTTGACCCTGCATGAGACCGAAAAAGTACTGCGTCTGGCCGACAGCCATGGCCTGCGGTTGACCAGAGGCAGGTTTGTAACGGTTTCAACCTGCAGCGGCACCAAAGAGCGCGGCCTGGAGCTGGCCCGCCGTTATCAGGCGATCTGCGAGAACATGGAGGGGGCAGCCATTGCTCTTAATGCCCTGCGTTACGGTCTCCCCTGTCTGGAGATCCGCGGCATCAGCAATCTGGTTGAGGATCGCGACCTCTCCCGCTGGGAGATCGACCGGGCTGTGGAGGCGGCTCAACGCTTTGTGATCAAGGCGATTGAGGAGCTGGAGCGGAAATAATCTTCGGCTTACTGCCCATATTCCGGCGGCAACCCCACCTTGTTGGCCTGTTCAACCAGCTGATTAAAACGTAGCCGGGTGGTCTCATACTCTTCATAGAGCTGTTTGTTGCGGGTGTTGATCTCGTCGATCTTCTGCCGTGTCAGCAGTGTCTTGCCATCTCCCCCGTCATTGCGCAACTGTTCCTGCTGCTGCTGGATTTGCGTCAGTTTTTGGCGCAGCCCCCTGAATTCGGTCTGCCATTCGGCAGCAGTGCGGTCGCCGAAACGGGTGGCGGGGGTGACGACAGGTTCGGCTGCCGGTGGGGTAGTTTGCTGTGCAACAGGTTGACTGGGTACGGTGGCCGGGGCAGCCGCTTCCGGTGTTTTGACAGCGGGCACAGGCAATGGTGCCGGAAGCATAGCGTCCTCACCAGCAGCTTGACGTACTGCCCGGGCACGGTATTTTTTGGGTACACTGCCCAAGTCATCAGTAAAATGCATGGTACCGGACGGATCGGTCCATGAATAGGCGGCCGCCTCGGCCAAACAGGGCAGGAGCAGCAGTGTTGCAATCAGGATCAGCTGTTTCATGGACCGTACCTACCTTTCGCCAAAGAGTGCCGTGCCTACCCGGACCAAAGTGGCCCCTTCTTCAATTGCTACCTCAAAGTCCCCTGACATCCCCATGGAGAGCTCATCCATGGTTACCCCTTCGATTGCAGCGTCTTTGATCCGCTCCGCCAACAGCCGCAGCTCGCGGAAGTGTGGGCGGGCAGCCTCTGGGTCGTCAAAAAACGGCGGCATGGTCATCAGCCCCCGTATCCGTACAAACGGAAGCCCGGAAATACTACGAACCAGCTCCAGCGCCTCATCAGCAGTGGTACCTGATTTGGTGGCCTCGCCGGAGACATTGACCTGTACCAGTATGTCGCAGGGAACCCCGGCTTTGTCACGCCACTGGCGGTCGATCTCCTGGGCGAGGGAGTACCGGTCTACGGTATGAATCATACTGACGATACCGGGCAGATACTTGACCTTGTTGCTCTGCAGATGTCCGATCAGATGCCACTGCACCGGCGTGGTGATCCGGCCTGCCTTGTCCACCAGCTCCTGAACATAGTTTTCACCAAACAGCTGCTGCCCGGCTGTAGTGGCTTCGGCAATCATCTCGGTCGGATGCAGCTTTGATACCGCCACCAGCCGTACCGTCTGCGGGTCTCTGCCGCAGCGTTCGCAGGCCCGCCGGATGCGTGTTTGAACGGCGGCGAGGTTGTCAGCAATCAGGCTCATGGTGTCATGGCTCCCAACCGGCGCAGGGTTTCAATCAGCTCGCAGGTGGGTAGCCCCACTACATTGGTGTAGGAACCGTGGATCTCACGCACAAAATGGGCCGCTCCCCCCTGAATGGCATAGGCCCCGGCCTTGTCCAGCGGGCAGCCGGTACTGACATAGGCGCTGATTTCATGGTCAGTCAGCTGCTTGAAGCGAACGTCGGTCTGGACTGCCTCAGTCTCGCAGGCTCCGGACTGACAATCAAACACGGCATATGCGGTAACCACCTGGTGGGTTTTGCCGGACAGGGCGGTCAGCATCCGGCAGGCATCCTGATCGTCCACCGGTTTGCCCATGATCCGGCCATCCAGCACCACAATGGTATCGGCGCCGATGAACCAACGACCGGTTGCTTCACGACCGGCTGCGGCTCGGGCCTTTTCTTCTGCCAGCCGCAGGGCGTGGGGCACGGCCTCTTCACCGGACAGCGGCTCCTCTGGGATATCGGCCGGTGCTACCCGAAATGATACACCGGCCAGCTCCAGCAGCTCTGACCGTCGGGGAGAGGCAGATGCCAGCACAATCAGCGGTTCAGTTGCCATCGCGTTTACGCTCCTCTTCCCGCTCCTTCATCAGGCGCTGCTGCTCTTCCAGGCCAGCCCAGTGGGCCTTCCAGTCCTTTTTGCGCACCTTATGCAGCAGAAACACACCGGGGATGATCACCACGCCCCAGAAGATATTCATCATCGACCCTTTGATCAGGCCGTAAAGCAGCGAGACCACGCCCATCAGCAGCAGGACCGCTTCCATTGAAAGAATGCGTCCCAGCAGGGAGGCCTCCTGCAGTTCTTTCTGGTCATCATGATGCGGCATATGGGGTGCCCTTCCAGGGAAAGATTTTACCAGGGTTTAAGATATTGTTTGGGTCCAGCGCCAGCTTGATCGCCTGCATGGTCCGGATCTGGACCGGGCTCAGCTCCATCTCGATGTACGGCTGCTTGGCCAGCCCCACGCCATGCTCGCCGGACATGGTACCGTTCAGGTCAAGGGCGGCCTGGAAGATCTCTTTCAGCGCTGCTTCCGCCTTTTCTTCCTGGCCGGGAATCTCCTTGTTGATCATCACATTGACATGGA
>DKFG01000144.1:0-213 GCA_002452325.1 Geobacter sp. UBA6802 | reverse complement strand
CCTTGCTGCGGGGCACCACGATATCCTCGTTGAATTTGTGAGGATTGACATCCCGCAGGCTGGGCGATACCAGGCGACGTACCCGCCACAATGCCTCGGACTCGGCGTTGTCTTTGGCTGCCCGGAACTGGACCAGCCCCAGCGGCGTGATCAGGTCGTGAATCCGGGCGGCCTGCTTTTCGATCAGCTCCTTGTCGCCGTCCACCTCGATCA
>DKFG01000183.1:3720-4440 GCA_002452325.1 Geobacter sp. UBA6802 | reverse complement strand
CCAACCCGAAGATATGCTCCGGGTGATAGGCCGGCGGTTGGCCAGCGTACATCAGATCAACCTCGCTGCTGACCGTAAACCCTCTGCTGGTTAAAAGCCTGGAGGCTGGCCGGTTTGACAAGGGTACATCCAGCAGGACCCGTCCGGTTTTCACAAGAGCCTGCTCCAGTAACTGTTCAGCGGTGGAGCTGTTAAGCGCCCCAAACGGTCCGATCTGCTGGCTGCCTCCTATCCGCTGCAGCACCAGAAATCCCTGTTCTGCGCCTACTGCAGTGCCGTTGGCAACCGCATAGTCCAGAAGCTCATTGCGGGTATCTCCCCAGCCCAGATAGTCTATCTGCTGCCAACCCGGCTGTATCGGCACCGGTGCTGCAGCCGTTGCCTGCGTTTCACCGCTGCGTTCCCAGCGCCTGACCTGATCGCACAACCGGAAACCGTTCCGTTCATAGATCGGTCTGCCATAGGTTGAAGCGGTCAGCCAGACCGTGCGGATACCATTACTTTGCAGCACCTGCATAGCCTGTTTGAATAGCGCTGTACCGATACCCCGTCCCCGTGCAGTGGCCGCTACCAGCAGGTTACCGATCCAACCTGATGTGCCATATGGTACTGCAGTCACAAACCCCACCTGCTTTCCATCCTCATGGTAAACCAGACAACCATCCGGTGAGCGTTCCAGCAGGAAGGCCAGCTCACGGCGGGTGCTGATCCAACCTTCGT
>DKFG01000183.1:0-3668 GCA_002452325.1 Geobacter sp. UBA6802 | reverse complement strand
GCAATGCCGCATCTGGCTGATGATCTTCTCGTTGTTATTGCGCACTTCAGCCAGATATTCCGGTGATGGCGCCGGGATATGGGCAAGATCGGCCTGGGGAATCAACGGCATCACGTTCATCACAAAGGCCCCCATCCCTTTAATCCGCTCGGCAATCTGCGGAACTTCCGCCTCGTTGATACCGGGGATCAACACGGTGTTGACCTTGACCACCATCCCCAGATCCACGGCCCGCTGCACCCCTTCGTACTGGCTGGCCAGCAGGATCTCGGCGGCATCTTTACCGCTGTAGCGCCTGCCGTGGTAGAAGATGTGGCGATAGATCTGCGCTGCGGTTTCCGGGTTGACCGCATTGATGGTGACCGTCAGACTATGCAGACCGATGGCATGCAGGCGATCCAGGGATTCCGGCAGCAATAACCCATTGGTGCTCATGCACTTGATCAGATCGGGAAACGCCTCGCCCACCAGTTTGAAGGTCTCAAAGGTCTGCTGGTTGGCCAGGGGGTCGCCGGGTCCGGCAATCCCCACCACCCGCATGGTGGGCCCCAGCAGCGGCGAGGCCATCACCTCACGCACCTTGGCCAGCGCCTCCAGCGGGGACATCAACCGGCTGGTAACGCCTGGCCGTGATTCATTGGCGCAATCGTGCTTGCGGGTGCAGTAGCCGCATTTAATGTTACAGGCCGGGGCAACAGCCAAGTGCATCCGGCCGGTCTTGTGATGGTTTTGTTCAAAGCAGGGGTGCCCCTGGATCTTTTTCATCTGTTGACAGGTGGTTGCCATCGTCATACTCCTTTCAAAACACAACGGCGCCGCAGGAGATCACTCCCGCAGGCGCCGTTGCCTGTGATGGGTATCACTAGGCATAGAGTGTGCCAAAAACTGTTTTTAAACCCTGAGACACTGAGAACACAGAGAAAACCAGGAGGTTAAAAGATTCTGCCAGGGCTATTCTGCGTCTTTAAAGTTCTTTTTTTTGTGGGCTTTGCACAATTTGAATGCATAAAAGGGCTCTCAAGCAGTTCTCTGTGTCCTCTGTGCCTCTGTGTTAATCATCAGCTGTGTACAATTATGAAACGCCCATCAAGCAGGTCTGCCAGCAGCGGACGTACCTCCTGCCAGTTCAGTCCGCCACCGCCGCAGCCGGGGCGCGGCACCACGATCATCTGCCAACCCCGTTGGTCAGCCAGTTGTCGCAGCTCAATGGCCGATTGCCGGATCAATCTTGTATCCGGCAGTGAGTAGGGGGTTTCCTCAACCGGAAAGCTGACCAGGCCGGGCAGTATCTCGTAGACATGGTTGCCGCCGGTCTGCAGCAGTGCCCCCAACCGTTGCCGCAACTCAGGAAAGCGCGTGGCAGCATCCCCGGCCACGCCGCGACCGGGGATGCTGCGCCCGTCTTGCGTGACTGATCCGTTGGTGGTGATAACCAGCACTGCCCTGCCCCAGTACGACCAGATGTCGGTTTGTTGTTCCTGCATACGGTATAATCCTTGCTTAAGCATGGTCATGATACTCACACGTGATCCGGCAGAGATACGCGAACTGGCCCGGGCGGCCTTTATCGGCATGGCGGTGGGTGACGCCCTGGGCGCCACGGTCGAGTTTATGACCGCCACCGAGATCGCCGCCAAGTACGGCCTGTTCAAAGAGATGATCGGTGGCGGCTGGCTGCGCCTTAAACCGGGGCAGGTAACCGACGACACCGAGATGGCGCTCTGCATTGCCCGTGCCGTAGTAACAAACCAGGCCTGGTCCCGTGAAGCGATTGCCCAGGAGTTTGCCCGCTGGCTCAAATCGCGGCCGGTTGACTGTGGCGATACCTGCCGCAAGGGGATTCGATCATTCATGCTGCACGGTACCCTGGAGGTGCCGTACAATCAGTGGGATGGCGGCAACGGCGCTGCCATGCGGATGCTGCCGGCAGCGCTCCTTTCCTTTCCCGATGCAGAGCTGCTGAAAAAATATGCCCTGGAACAGGCCCACCTGACCCATAATCAGGCATTATCAGACGCCGCCTGCATCTGTCTGGGAAATCTGCTGCACCTGATCCTGCAGGGGGCTTCAAAATCACGGCTGCGGCGTGAGGTAAACGGTCTGATCACCCGCTTTCCCGGCTTCAATTTTGAACCCTACCGTGGCCTTGCCACCGGCTATGTGGTGGATACGCTGCAAACGGTCTTCCACTGGTTCTTTAAAGGGACCAGTTTTGAGGACTGCCTGGTGGGCACGGTTAATCAGGGGGCAGATGCCGACACCACCGGCGCCATCTGCGGCATGCTGGCAGGCGCTTACTATGGTAGAGAGGCGATTCCGAGGCGCTGGCTGAAGAAGATGGATCCTAAGCTGCTGCAACAGCTGGAGCAGTATACTGACCAGCTGATCATGGCCAGTCCGGCCTTTCGGTATTAACCTGACAGAGCGTTCTGCTGCAGAATATCCCCTGCCAGACGGGCCATGCTGATCCGGCGACTCATGGCCTGGCTGCGCATGCGACGATAGGCCTGTTCCTCGCTGAGCCCCTCAGACACCATCACCAGCCCTTTTGCCCGTTCAATCTGTTTGCGTTCACTGAGTGCGATCCGGGTTTCCTGCAGGGCTTGCCGCAAGGCTGCTGTGCGGCGGGCGCTGACCAGCGCAAGCTGCACCACAGCAGCAGTCCGCACGGGCGGAAGTGGGGTCAGCAGCAACGCATCACCATGATCTGCATAGTTTTGCAGCATATCCTGCTCCTGTTCGCCCCCCAGCAGGATCAATGGTGCTGAGCAGCAGGATCTCATCCGGACAAACCGATCTAAAGCTGTCTGCAGTTGCACCACTTCCACCACCATCAGATCAGGCTCGCGGTTCTGGACTATTTCATACGCTGTTTCAAGATCTTGACTGAGCAGGACCGCCTGTATACCACAGACCGACAGCACCTCCTTCAGGCGCTCCTGTCCCCGCTGATCCCTTCCGCACAGCAGTGCTGTTGTCATATCCCCTCCATCAGGCACCTGTTTTCCGGAGCCCCTGCCCGGCTATTTGCATCTTCCATGCCGTTGTCAGAAGGCAGATGGTGGAGTAGCAGAGGGGGGGGGACATTCCGGCGACTCCTGCTACACTTTTAGCAGGACAGGTACTGTCTCAGGAGACTACGTTATGGAGCGAGGGATGATCGGCATCATGAAAGACCTGCATGGAGACCTCGTTGTACTAGAGAGCCAGTGCCCTGCTAAGCAGTTCTGCCTGTTCTTGACCGATACCTGCAGTAGCCATCAGTTCTGTTACGGTGGCCTGTCGCACCCCTTCCAGCGAGCCGAACTGCCGCAGCAACAGCCGTTCCCGTTGTGGCCCGATACCAGGAATATCCCGCAGGGAGGAGCGTAGGGTTGCCCGTTCCCGCAGGGTGCGGTGATAGGTAATGGCAAAGCGGTGCGCCTCATCACGGATGGCGGCCAGCAGCCTGATCGCCGCACCATCCTGCCGCAGCCTGACCGGATTACGACGCCCCGGCAGAAACACCCGTTCTTCGCTGCGCTCCACTGCTGTGTCCTTACCGTTTCCTATGACCCGGCTCTTTGCCAGCGCCACCACCGGCAGCTGTTCCCGCAGTCCCAGGCTGTCAAAGATGGCCAGCACACTGTTCAGCTGGCCGATACCGCCATCCACCACCACCAGGTCCG
>DKFG01000209.1 GCA_002452325.1 Geobacter sp. UBA6802 | reverse complement strand
CCGATCCCCTTGGGAAACATACTGAAGCGATGCTCAAGAATCGGATGGGTACGAACCACATCATTTTCTTCCACAAAAACAATCGACATGTTGTCCAGTTCAACCACCAGATGTTCAGGTGCTCCAGGAGAGGAAAAGGAGCGCTGCACCGGCAGCTCCAGAATACCGGCATAAAATGCCTCGGTTACCACGAGCTGGCTTACAGCAAGCTGGATTGAATGTTGGGAGCGATGCGGCTTGACCATGACCCGTTACATGAACAGCAGGTTTGCGTACCCTGCCAGGCGTGAAAGCCAGTTGGTAAAGATCAGTACGCCAACCACGATCAGGAAGAGACCGGTTATGATCTCAAAATAACGGATATACTTTTTGAAGCGATTGAAAAGTCGCACAAAACGGTGCATGGCCAGTGAAGCAGCGACAAAAGGGATCCCCAGGCCGATGGAATAGAGCAGTAACAACACGATCCCATGGGCGACTTTTTCTTCTGTAGCGGCAATCATCAGAATTGAGGCCAGAATCGGTCCGATACAAGGAGTCCAGCCAGCTGCAAAGGCAATCCCGACCAGCATGCTCCCCAGCAGACCAGCTGGCTTGTGCTTCAGCGACACCCGTTTGTCTCCAAGCAACATGGTTAACGGTACCAGACCGGTAATATGTATGCCAAAGACAATAATCAGGATACCGCCTATTTTTCGGACCAGATCCATCTGCTGCTGCAGAAATGAACCGATGTAGGTGGCCGATGCGCCCAGCAGCACAAAGACCAACGTAAAACCGGCTACAAAAGAAAGCGCATGAAACAGGGTCTGACGCCGGACAAAACCGGAAGGGTGCTCTGAATCAAGATCACTGAAGGAAAGACCGGTGATGTAGGTGATGAATGACGGTATCAGCGGCAGCACACAGGGGGACAAAAAAGACAGCAATCCTGCCAAAAATGCTCCCAGGTACGTTATCTGTTGTGTTTCCATAGTTGTAACGCCGTTACTTCATCAGGTCTTCAAGAAAGGCGATGACTTCAGGACTGCTCCAATCAAGTCCACCGATAATCTTCTTCTGAATAACACCGTTTTTATCAATTACGAATGTTTCCGGCACCCCGGTAATCCCGTAGGTTCTGGAAGCCTGACCGGTTGGGTCAACGTAGGCAGGCAGCGAGAAACCTGAATTTTTGAAATAGGACTCAACCGCCCCCTTACCACCCTCATCTACAGATACACAGACCATCTGAAACGGTTTTCCCGCCATAAAGGCGTTCAGCTTCATCATGGAAGGGATCTCTTCACGGCAAGGCGGACACCAGGTAGCCCAGAAGTTGAGCAGCACCACCTTCCCTTGCAGGGAACTCAAGGTCAGCTGCTGATTATCAAGTGACACCACTGAAATCTCGAGTGCTTGGCTCTTTTCAGCAGGAGCCTTGCCCATTCCCTTCTGTGCATCGTCTTTACTGCAACCAACTGCAAGGGCGGCAACACAACAAAACAGTACCATCATTTTTTTCAGCATGAAACAATCCTCCAAAATAGAACAGCAGCATGGGAACTGGCAACAAAGGCAGGAAAGGCTAGCGGTTTCTGGTGACCACGTATTCGGCAAGTTCAAGGAGCGCATCCTTGCATGCCCCTGCAGGAAAACAAGACAGATGGTGGCGACAGGCATCAACACAGCGACGGGCCTTGGCCACCGTATAGTCAATACCGCCATGCACGTTAACAAGCTCTGAAACAAGGCGGAAGTCTTCAGAGGACAATTCGTCTTTTTCAATAATTGCGGTCACAACCTCACGGTCAGCATCACTGCAACTGCGCAGAGCGTGGATCAACGGAAGGGTCAACTTACCCTCTTCCAGATCATGACCGATACTCTTGCCAAACTCAGCCTCAGAAGCAGTATAATCCAGGATATCATCCATCAGTTGAAACGCGATCCCCAACTCCATACCGAAATCAGCCAGGGCCTGCTCATGCTCAGGGGTTGCATTACCCAGAATGGCACCGCTCTGACATGCGGCAGACAGCAGCACCGCTGTTTTGGCTCGCACAACCTCGATATACTGCTCTTCAGTCAGCCCAACCTCGCCGGTATAGAGCAGTTGTAATACTTCACCCTCAGCAATAATAGTGGTGGCACGGGACATAACCCGCAGGATATCAAGACTGCCAGCGGCAACCATCAGGGAAAAGGATTTTGAAAACAGGAAATCGCCGATCAGAACTGAGGCCTCATTGCCCCAGAGGGTGTTGGCTGAGGCAAGGCCACGTCGGAGAGTGGCACTGTCAACAACGTCATCGTGCAGCAGGGTTGCTGTATGGATAAACTCCACCACACTGGCCAGGGGAATGGCCTGGGAACCTCCATAATTACAAAGCCGGGCAGCCAGAAGCAGCATGGCCGGGCGAATACGTTTGCCACCGCTGGCCAGGACATATTCACCCACCTTACGGATCAGTGGAACTTCAGACTCAAGATCCTTTCTGAACTGTTCTTCGACCTGTTTGAGGTCTTCCCCGATAAGCTCTAATGCAGCCTGCATGCCTGTCCTATCTTTGAATAAAGTTCACACATACTACTGAAGCAGCCCTTGATTTGTCAAAGCATTTCTGGTCCTGAAGCGGTCGTAACCCAGTATAAAGGTTGCCTGATTACGGTATACGGTGTATAGCTGACACGATTACCAATTATCTCACCTTAACAGGATACTCCATGCAATTTAGTGAATTCACCCTTCCCGATCAGGTCGTGCAGGGGCTCTCCGACGCTGGCTTTACCGACTGCACACCGATTCAGGCCCAGACCTTGCCGCTCTCGCTTTCCGGCAAGGATGTGGCAGGTCAGGCACAGACCGGCACCGGAAAGACCGCCGCCTTCCTGATCACGCTTTTTACTAAGCTGCTTACGAACACCACTACAACCCCCTCCCGCCCCAGAGCCCTGATCCTGGCACCTACCCGCGAGTTGGTGGTGCAGATAGAAAGGGATGCCCAACTGCTGGGGTCACACTGTGACTTAGCAATTCAGGCAATATACGGCGGTGTTGACTACATGAAACAGAAAAACGCCTTGAAGGATGGGGCCGACATCGTCATCGGCACACCGGGGCGCCTGATTGACTACCTCAAGCAGAAGGTCTATTCACTCAAGCATATCGAAATGCTGGTGATCGATGAGGCAGACCGGATGTTTGACATGGGCTTTATCCCGGATCTGCGATATATCCTGCGTCGGCTGCCCCCCTTTGATCAACGTCAGAACCTGATGTTTTCCGCCACCCTGAATCAGCGAGTGATGGAACTATCCTATGAATTTATGAATCTGCCGCAGAAGGTCTCGGTGACGCCTGAGAAGATGACTGCCGAGCGGGTAGAGCAGCTGATCTACCATGTAGCCAACAAGGAAAAATTTCCGCTGCTCTTGGGGCTGTTACGCCGTGATGGTATGGCGCGCACCATGGTTTTTGTCAACACCAAGCGAGAGGCAGAGCGGTTGCAGGATCGACTGTGCGCCAACGACTTCCCCTGCCGGGTTATCTCGGGGGATGTGGAACAGCGCAAACGGATGAACATCCTAGAGCAGTTTAAAAAGGGGGAGCTGCCGATCCTGATTGCGACTGATGTGGCCTCACGCGGCCTACATATCGAGGGTGTCTCCCATGTCATCAACTACGATCTACCCCAGGATGCCGAAGATTACGTACACCGGATCGGTCGTACTGCCCGGGCCGGAGCTGCGGGTAAGGCCATCTCTCTGGCCGATGAAGACGGGGCCTTTTATCTGGAGGCCATTGAAGAGTACATCAAGAACAAACTGCCGGTAGAATGGGCAGAAGACGACCTGTACATTCAGGACTACACACGTCCCAAATATCGTCAGGCACCAATCGCTTCAGCCAAAACACCCCATGGCCAACGCCAGAAACCACGAGACAAAAAATCACTGCCCACCAGCCAACCGACACCGCCGACTGAGACCCCAAAAAAGAAGCGCCGCCCTCGGCGTAGAACACCGGGCAGCGCCACAACGCCTTCTTCAGTACAACCTGAATAGATCTAGAGATCAGTCCGGGAAATCACAAACTGACGCACCTGCTCCA
>DKFG01000301.1 GCA_002452325.1 Geobacter sp. UBA6802 | reverse complement strand
TCCTGCCCAGCACCAGCAGGATGGCTGAAAAGGCGTACACGACCAGCAGTGCGCTGATCATGTTGCTGGATGGAGGAGTGCCCAGCATCTTTTTAACTTCAGGGGTCAGGGGAGGGAAAATCTGTTCGCTGAGCATGGCCGGCACACTGGTGGCGGCAAAAGCGGCTATGGCCCACAGCCCTTGGTGGGAGCGGGTACGCAAACGAAGTATCGATTCCAGCAGTGCGGCACGTTTCTCTTCGTTGGTCTGTGGCGCTTGCGCACTGCCGGCTTCAGGGGTGGTCATGGGGTCCATACCTATGTGTGTCGTACACTCTGTGCTGACCCTACAGAAGATCCTCCCGTGCAACCGTCAACTGCTGCTTCCCTTGCTGTTGTCACTGTCATTGCGGAAGCGGGCCAGTTCCCCACGGACCTCTTTCAGGCTCTTAATCAATCTTTGATAGTTGCGGGCCAACACTGAAAGCTCGCCATACCCTGATTCCAGGGCACGTAGCTGATCTGCGGACTCATCAGCGCTGGTAACGGCAACCAGCTTCTTCAAAGGCACAAAAAATGACCGGTTCAGCAAGGCAGCAACACCGCCCACGGTTAGAACCAGCGTCATAAGTGTAAACACTAACATACGGTAGCGCATCAGCGCGAGTGAATTTTGCAGTGGCCCTTGATCAAGGCCGATATCAAGCATCCCCAACACCTTGTTGGCTGCGGGATGGTAATGGCAGGAAGTGGTACAGGATGGCTCGTTGTAGATCGGCTGCGAGAAGGCCAGCACTTCAACACCACGTTCATTCATAAAACGGCGGGTCTGCTTCTCTGCGGCAAGCTGCTCAGCCGGTTTTTCACCGCTGTGGCAGCCGCTGCAACCCTCAACCTTTTTGTTCACCTGATGGCCGATCTCGGTTTTGTTGCGTGAAAATTTGATAAAGCCGTCATGGTTGAAGACGCGTAGATGTTCAATCCCCTGTTGTTGTCCGATGTTGGCAATGATATTACCCAGATGCTCCCGGTCATTGTGCAGCATGGCGTAGCGCGTGGAGAGCACCACCGTACTGGCAATGTTGCGCTCGTGCTTGGTTGCCGCCTCGATCATGTCCTGCTTCATCATGGCATAGAGGCTGAAGCAGCAGACCGCGACAAAACCGGTAACCGCAAGACCAACAGGGACAATCGTTCGTGCAGTGATACTCTGGAACATACGGCACCTCCAGACAGACGGGGCGGAAAAAATGCCGACAGGAGGTTGCGCCACCTACCTGTCGGCCATCACATCTCAGGAGCTCTTATGGCACTTCAGACAGTCTCCCTTGACCGAGAATGCCGACTTCCCGTCATGGCAGGCACCGCATGATGCGCCTTTTTCCATCTCTTTCATGGTAACCCGCTTGCCGCTACCATAGGGATACAGCTTGGTGTGGCAGTCATTACAGCTGTAGGCTGCTGTGTGAAACTCATGGCTGAAGTGGCCGATAACCGTTCCTTTTTTATTTTTAAAGGTCATTTTAGCAGGCAGCTTGAATCCGGTGTGGCACTTGGCGCAGTCGCCCTTGACTGAAAAGGCTACCTTACCGTCGTGACAGGCACCGCAGGACTGCCCTTTTTCCATATCAGCCATACTGACCCGCTTGTTCTTCTTCATATCCGGCTTCACAATGGTGTTGTGGCAATCTTTACAGCTATAGGCCGAAGTGTGGAAGGCATGGCAAAAGGTTGCCTTGGGCACCGGCGCTGTTGTGTAGGTCAGCTCCGGGCTCTTGTGGCATTTACTGCATTTGTCGACACCAAAGGCCTTTTTGTTGTTGTGGCAGAAACCGCAGGATTTGCCTTTTTCCATCTCGGCCATGCTGACCGTGGGGTTTTTACCGGTCTTGTACAACTTGGTGTGGCAGGTGGCACAATCTTTGACCTTGGTCAGGTGCTTGGTGTGGCTGAAATGGGTAGGCCCGGTTTCTTTGACCTGATAGACAATCTCTTTCACCTGATGGCATTTGCTGCACTCATGGGCGTCAAAGGCCTGCTTGCCGTTGTGGCAGGCTCCGCAGGACTGCCCTTTATACATATCTTCCATGGTGTAGCGTTTTTTGGTCTTTTTCCCCTCATGGCAGGTGGCGCAACTGAAGGCCGGTGTACCGCGCTGGTTCTTTTTGGCCAGATGCTTGTTGTGGCTGAACACCACCTTGCCGGCATCTTTGGTATCGTAATTGATATCCTTCAGACTCAGCGCCATTGCCGGTGAAGCAAGCAATCCGGCCATCAGTGCTGCTGCGATGATAGTTATACGGTTCATGACTTTCTCCTGGAGATGGTTTCCCCTACCGCTTTGACAGGGGAAACCCTGATTGCATCAGGCTGCCCGTTGATCAGCTGCTGCCGCCTTAACCGGCTTCGGATCAAGCACCGTAAATTCAGTGTAACGGGTCTTCCACTTGAACAGAATCGGCCAGCGATACAGGATCGCACGGTAGGTGACGATGTACAACGCGTAGACGGTTACCGCAATGACGATCTCACGGAAGGGCGGCACATGCACATGCCCCTGCTGCCAGTTGAAGGTGATCATGTAGACGTTCAGACGGTGCAGCACAACACCCAGGATGGTGGTCCAGGCCCCCATCCGTACCAGGGTGACGTTATTGTTACGAACACCGGCAATCAACAGCACCAGTGAAAGGATCACGCCGAAACCGATCTCAAACAGCCACCAGGCGCCCCAGCCAGTTGCGATATAGGCCCACTTGTTGTCGTGTGCAATACCGATCAGGCGGATGGTCAGATAGGTGATCAGACCCATTGAAGCGCCTTTTGCCAAGGCGATCTGCAGTTTTGACAGGCTGTTTTTAAAGGTGTCGTCACAGCGCCACCCCATGGTCTTGATGGCGATGGTACTGACCACGATCACCATACAAAGGCCACCTGGCAGTGAAGAGACAAAGAAGTAGAGCCACTGGAAGGAAGCCGAATACCAGAGCGGATGCACCTTGCCAGGGGCATAGGTAGACAACGCACCCAGAGCGCCTTGGTGCAGCGTGGAGAGGATGATGCCTGCAACAGCAAGACCCAACGCCATTTTCTTGATGACGGTACGACCGGCAGGCCAGCCCATCCACTCAAAGAACGAGGTGGATATCTCGGCAACCTGCACCGACAGGTAGGTGGCAACGTGCCAGGNNCCGGCCCCCAGGAGACAAACATCGGGTAGATCAGACGCCAAGGCTGTCCCAGGTCGCACAGCAGAAATATAACAGCAAATAAGTAGCCCAGCAGACCGTTCAGAAGCCCCAGCCGTTCAATCGGCTCAAGATCATGCCGTCCGAATACTTCCACGGCAGTACCTAACTGAAAGCCGGATGAGGAGAGCGGCACCATGCCGAACAGACCAAAGCCGAGAAACAGACCCCAGGCGTTGTCATATGGGTCACCAACAGCCCAGGAGAGACCAAAGATAAACCGTGCAATGATAAACGGTATACCAACCGCAAAGATAACGGCAAAAATCCAGTTAAGCGGGTTACTCATGGCCTGGGCCATGTACTGCTTCGGTGTCAGCCCCAGAAATATCTTTTCCATCAAGGTCCAGGGGCGTCCCTGGTCGTTATCCTTGCGTAGGCTGGTCACCATTTCGGTGTTGGGATTGCGTGCCATAAACAGTTTCATTGGTGATCCCCCTCCTCATGGTCATGATGGCCATCCTTGTTTTTGGTGGCCAGCAGGTGAATGCCGCTGAACAGGGCCGGCCAGATGGC
>DKFG01000103.1 GCA_002452325.1 Geobacter sp. UBA6802 | reverse complement strand
TGCTGGTGCAGGATTTTGCCGATACTGCCGCACTGATGACACAGCTGGATCTGGTGATCACCATTGATACCGCCGTGGCCCACCTGGCCGGAGCGCTGGGTAAGGAAACGTGGGTATTGGTGCCGTTTGCGCCTGACTGGCGTTGGGGGCTTGAGCGGCAGGACTGCCTCTGGTACCCGACCGTGCGGATCTTCAGACAGCATGAACCGGGCGATTGGGAGGCGGTGGTGCAAGAGGTGGCTCTGACGTTGTCCGATCGCTGATTAGTCAAACATGACCTGCGGATTCAGCTCTGCAGGTGTCCGCCAATCAATGTGGTACTTCTGTTTCAAGCTAGTACGCCAACCGTTTCCGTATAGAAGGCCACACTGATGCGCAACCGATCCGTTCTTCAGCATTTCGCTCCAATTGGGAGCTCTCCACAGCCCGTGCCGTCAATGTAATTCATTTTTTAGTGGGTTCGGTCGGTATGGCACCTCAATCACTAACAGCCGTCGGCTATGGTGAGTTCCAGCCGATTGCACCAAACATCACTGCAGAGCAACGAGCCAGAAATAGACGGGTAGATATAGTCGTACTGGCTGAGGATGCCACTGCAGGTGAGGCATTAGGGGCTGAAGTAAATCGTTGACAAGACGGCAAAACAGAATATGGCGTAAACAATCATACTGCAGAGTATCTCCCCCGAAGGAGTCTTTTTTATAGAACTGACAATCAGAGGGCAGGGGTTTCCGGTGGAGAAGGTGCGGCAGGCGTGGCGCTGATCAAAAAACAGTGTTTTATGTAATCGCTTGACAGTGATATTGTGCAAGCGTACTGTTTAACAAAGTACAAGACATAGTTGTTAAACTGAAAAGGCAAAATCCGGGGAACCGGATGACGCAAAGCCACCTGCCCAGAACGGGAAGAGGGGTTACCGAAGTGAAAGCAATGCTCTGCTGAATATGCAGTTCATTTGCCCGCCTTTTCGTATGAGAAGGCGGGCTTTTTGCTGTGTTTTGAAGTCCATTAGGAGGCTGAAAAAGAATCCGGCATGACACACGAACAGATTCTGGCCGTTCGTCTACGTTTATGTAACAGGATACCAGAACGAATTGTCCCAAGTATTCCTTAACTTGGTAGGAAACGCCATGGATGTGTTTGCAATGTTGGCGATTCCTGTTCCAGTGACGGTGGTGCCTTGTTTACTATTGGAATCCCTGCGGTAAGAGATCAGCAGATACCAGGGTACAGATGACATACGGTGAACCTTTCGTAGCCAGGGAATGAGGAGCCACAATGGGAATATTACAACCGACACCACCGATCGCACCGAAACAAGACGAGTGCATCGAATTCAAACGTCTTGGATACAGCCTTGTGCTGACGATTTCAGGCGATGGGCTTTCCTGCTCAGCGGCCTATATTCCATCAGGCAACGGTGCTCCCATTACGTTGACAGAACTTCAAACGTTTCTAGCACAGGCAAAAATCAAACAAGGGGTTGTTGAAAACGCAGTGGAAGCGCTCCTTACGTCAGCTGCCCAAGGAAAAAAGGTAAACTGCACAATTGCTGCAGGCATCGCAATGATACCTGGCGCAGACGGTACAATCCAATTTTCCATCAAAGATTCATTGGAAGATGAAGGCGGGAAAGATGATCAGCCGGAATCATCTGACAGTTGCCGGATGGATCTGCGGCGTGTGCAGAGTTTTCTTAATGTAGTGGCGGGCCAGCAGTTCGGTACATTACTTCCCCCTAGTGAAGGTGTTGCCGGTAAAAATGTACGAGGCCTGATAATTCCGGCACAACCGGGCATACCCCTTGATATTGAACTGGTGCGCAATATCAGGTTAGCTGATGATGGCGTTTCACTCTATGCTGAGATAGACGGTAGGCTGAGTTGGCGGGGAAAAGAGTTGTCAGTTGAAGATATTTACGTGGTTAAAGGTGATGTTGATTTCAAGGTGGGCAATATACTCTACAACGGGTATCTCGATGTTAAGGGTGATATCCTTGATGGGTTTAAGGTGCAGGCTTCAAAAGGCATAAAGGTTCAAGGGAATATCGGAGTGTGTAAAATTTCTTCTGAAGGTGACATCTCTTTTTGCGGACTGAATGGACAGGGTAAGGCAAGCATTACCTGTGGCGGCGTTGTTATGGCCAATTTTATCCATGACGCTCAGGTTGATGCGGAAGGCGATGTGCTGGTTGAAACGGAAATTCGTAACAGCTTTATCCGTTCTAATGGTATGGTTAAGGTCAACAAAGGGATTCTGGCTGGTGGGGAAACAGTTGCTTTGTCAGGAATTGAGTCCAGTGTTATTGGCGCCGTCTCATCCCTTCGGACACGACTCATTGCAGGAGTCTGTCATAGTGACCTGACGGAGTTGAACCAGCTTTTCAATGAACTGAAAGAGTTGGTTGCCAAGTTTAATTCACCCGGTAAACCCATGGATGCAAAGGAGTTCGGGCTGCTCAGGGCAGAGATAACGGCCAGGATTCAGGCTGTACGGAAGCGGAACTATCCTTCAATGAATGCAAAGGTAAACTTCAAAAAACGTTTGCATGAAGGTGTGAGTTTGACCATTGGGCAGACGAGCGAAGATATACGTGAAGGCCTGGATGGTCCATCAAGTATTATTGAGAATAGCCTTGAAGGCGGTTTTCGTTATCTCGGGATGACGGATTTAATTATAAAAGCTGATGAAATAGAAGAGGCCTTCAGACAGCAGCAACGTATCATACAAAAAGTCACATCTGTTCTGCAATAGCCGTAGCGCGTACATTGAGGGAAATATGGAGCAAAACAGGCTCTTATTCAAATGGATCAAAGAGTATCAGCTTGGCATTCAGGAATTTGATGAACACCATCAGAAATTGGTGCAGCTCCTGAATGCTTCATTTGATGCCTTTGCAGGCAACGTTCATCCGCAAAGGCTGGTAACAATCCTTGACGAATTATTTGACTACGCAGTCTATCATTTTTCAGCAGAAGAAAGCTGGATGGATGAACATCAGTACCCCAGGCTTGCTGAGCATACGGCACTACATGATACTTTTAGGGCCAAACTGACTGAACTTCAGCAAGCACAGCTTATGCGAAGTTCGGAACTTAATGCTGAACTCTTTACGTTTTTAGCGGATTGGCTGGCTACCCACATTTTAGAGTCAGATGCGGAATACGGTATTTTTGTAAGAGAAAATTGCAACAATAAAACTGATGTTTACGAAGAATGAGGAGCAAATGAAAGCACTTGTGGTTGATGATTGTGCGGTTGCCCGTGAACTGTTGGTTCTTGCCTTGGAAAACTATACAGAAGTTGATCAGGTAGAAAGTGGCGTAGATGCAGTCAAGATGGTTGAAGCGGCTTTGGACAGTGATAGCCCATATGATCTTATTTGCATGGACTTGAATATGCCTGGTATGACAGGGCACGACGCATTACGACTGATTAGGCAAAAAGAAGCAGATCGCTCAAGTCAACATCTATCTAAAATTTTTATGGTTACGGCCAGCAGTTCGCCAGACGATATGATGGAAGCACTCTTGGCTGGCGATTGTGATGACTACCTTACCAAGCCTGTACTGATGAATACGTTGAAGGAGTTGTTACAAAAACACCAGATTGCTGACCCTGTCAGCTTAAAGCCATCCACGTTGTAACAAACAAAAAGGGATGCCATACGGCATCCCTTTGTACGTACCTATAAGTGGCGACGACGGTTATCCCTGCAAACCAAACTCTTCGTGCAGGACACGTACCGCCAGTTCAGTGTATTTTTCGTCGACCACCACCGAGATCTTGATTTCAGAGNNGTGGAGATCATCTGGATGTTGATGCTGTTCTTGGCCAGAGCCGCAAACATGCGGGTTGCAACCCCAGCGTGGCTGCGCATGCCAAGACCGACGATGGAAATTTTGCTGATGTTTTCGTCTGACTGGACTTCCTGGGCCTCAACCTCTTTGGCAACTTCGTTGGTGATCAGCAGTGCCTTTTTAAGATCAGCCTTGGTGACAGTAAAGGTGAAGTCGGTGGTACCGGCATGGCTGACGTTCTGGACGATCATATCAACCGAGATGGCAGCATCGGACAGCGGTGTGAGAATCTTGGCGGCAATACCCGGCTTGTCGGGTACGCCCAGTACCGCAATCTTTGCTTCATTCTTGTCGTATGCAACCCCGGAAACGAGAATTCCTTCCATATCTTTATCCTCCCTGG
>DKFG01000111.1:4462-4603 GCA_002452325.1 Geobacter sp. UBA6802 | reverse complement strand
ACAACGCCAAGGCAGCCTACACCAAACTTGAGAAGGAAATCGCTGCCGGCATAGTTGCCCCTGCAGCCATGGATAAGACCCTCAAGACCATCGAAGAGAAGAAACTTGAAGAGTCCAAGAACCGTGGCGGCAAGTCCATGC
>DKFG01000111.1:3633-4360 GCA_002452325.1 Geobacter sp. UBA6802 | reverse complement strand
ATGTCCGCCAGAACACCGGTCTGGGTATGGCCAAGGCCATTGATCACTAAACAGTCGATGGTTGTAATCAGCTGAACAGTTGCTATACTTGGGGAGGCCTCGGCCTCCCCATTTTTTTGGAGTATCTGCATGACACCGACACCAGCACACCAACCGGAAACCGACAGCCTGCTTGACCAGCTGCCGCCCCTGCAGCAGCTGACCAGTTACTGCACCCTGCCTGAGATCTCACTGGCCCTGGAAGAGATCCGCACCGACCTTGTTGCAGTCCGGCGGCGGTTTGAGGCCTGGGATGCACAGTCGCTCCAGCTGCAGCAGCTGATTACATCGTCCGAGGCATCGGCCCTGAAAAAGCTCCATGATGCGCTTAACCAGATTGAGCTGGAGCGCTTTACGCTGTCGCAGTCAGCGGTCAATCTCCACCGTTTCTGTACCCATTACCGCAGTCTGCTGGCAGAACGGGCGCTGCAGCTGGTTGCCGAAGAGATGCAGCGTGCCGGTCTTGGCGGGCCGCCGGTTCGCTACGCATTGATCAGCATGGGCAGTGATGGTCGTGAGGAGCAGACCCTGATCACGGATCAGGACTACCTGATTGTGTATGATGAAGGGGGAGGGGAAGCGGTCGATATCTGGTTTGCCGATTTCGGCACGCGGCTGGTTGATTGTTTGGAGCTGGCCGGGTTCAAACGTTGCACCGGTGATATCATGACCAGCAACCCCACCTGGC
>DKFG01000111.1:0-3609 GCA_002452325.1 Geobacter sp. UBA6802 | reverse complement strand
CCAAAAACATGATGGATCTGATCGTGCTCTCCGATGCGCGATTTGTCACCGGAGATCGGACCATCGGCCTGCAACTGATCGAGCTGATCCGTGACATGGAGAAGGAGCACTTTCAGGTACTCTGGAGCATGGCCCGTGCAGCTACTGAAATGAAGCTGGCGCTGGGGTTCATGCGCAAGCTCTGGACCGAGACAACTGGCGAGCACAAGGGAGAGTTCAATATCANNGGCCTGGGCGCCGCTGGTCATGAACATCCGTATCCTGGCCATGAGCCAGGGGATACCGGCAACCAACACGGTCCAGCGGATCACCTATCTGGAGCAGGAGGGGAGCTTCTCAAAAGAGATGGCCGACGGCCTGCGGGAGGCCTACGAAATCCTCACCCGTCACCGGATACTGCTGCAGATCAAGCAGATTAAAGGCATTCAGAAAGACTCCTATTATCTCGATCCGCTGTTGCTGAATAGTGAAGAACGGGAGCGTCTGCGCCAGGCCGTGATCCTGGTGGAAGACTTGCAGAAGTTGATCAGAGCCAATTTTAACATCGTCTAACCACTTGACACCGGCGTTCTTAATCATCTATAAAAGCACTCCGCGCGCGCTTAGCTCAGCGGGAGAGCNNGGTTCAATCCCAGTAGCGCGCACCAGACTTTCAAAGGGCCATGCTTAATTGCGTGGCCCTTTTACTGTTTTTCCTGATCTTGTCTCTGTGCCTTTTATGGCCTGTGCGCAATGGCTACCTCTTTAGATACGAGATGATCTGCTGTGGATCTGTGCGTTAGCATTAAGCCGCTGATCTGACATGCCCGTGCTCTCCCGTACCCGCCTCTGCCATCTTCAAGCTGAAAACAGAATAAGTACCTTCATGTCGTGAGCTCCATTGCAATTTCATTGATGGGGTGCCGTCTTCCTTGCTCCAAAAAATCCTCCCACTGCTAAGTCATCTGAGATCGCCTGAAACTGGTTTGTTGCGCCAGTTGGTAGCGTTTCTGCATCTTTTTGATGAAGACATAGTTGCATTAAAGATACTGTTAAGCCGTTGCAGATTAACGGTTGGCATTATAAATTCATAAAAATAAGTATGTTATGGACTTAGTTGTAGTTGGTACGTTCTGTGCTTTGTCTGTAGTGAGCAGGACGATGATTTCTGTAGGGAGTTTGATGCGTGAAACGAGTAGCCTTTTCGCTCTGGAACGGTCGTATAGCACCGGTGTTTGATGTGGCGCGTCACATCCTGATCGTGAGTGCTGAAGAAGGTTGTGAGACCGGCAGGCTTGAGCGGCGCTTTTCCAGCGACAACCCCCAGGAGAGGGCGTTGCGGCTGGCATCGATGCAGGTTGGACAGTTGGTCTGCGGCGCAATCAGCCGCAGTGCCGCCGATGCGTTGGAGCAGAGCGGCATCCAGATTGTCTCATTTGTATCGGGCGATGCCGAGCTGGTGATCCAGGCCTGGCTGAACGACCATCTTGGCGATGCCCATCTGGCCATGCCCGGTTGCGGTCGCAACCAGCGTATCAGACGCAGAAAGTCATCGAAAACAGGCTGTACCATGCAGAGAAAGGAGTAACACCATGCCCAACAGAAATGGACAGGGACCGGAAAACACCGGCCCGCAGACAGGACGGAGACGCGGATTGTGCCACGCAAACAGTATGGATGCAACACCGCAGGAGGCCCCGCAAACCCAGGTGAATGATCAGGACTGTCGCGGACCAAGGGGATGCGGTACCGGTAAACGGAGCGGCAGCGGTCGTGCTGGATGCGGCCAGGGGAGAAGGGGCGGCGGTCGTCAGGGGTAATCCCGCAGCTCCGGGCTTTCTGCAGGGCCTGATGCCGTGCAGGAGATACGGCGCCGACAGCAGACGGAGGGAAGCTGTCGGCGCCGTAACCAAGAAGGAGAACCTGTGAAAAAAATAGCGTTTAGTATCCGTGGCACTGACCTGACCGCAGAGCTTGATCCTCGCTTTGGCCGGGCAGAGCAGTTTCTGATTTATGATCTTGACCAGCAGCAGTTCAGTCTGATTGAAAACCAGCAGGGGCGCAGTGCTGCGCAAGGGGCCGGTATCCAGGCTGCCGAGACCATTGTGCGGGCCGGTGTGGATACTCTGGTAACCGGTCACTGCGGACCCAAGGCCTTTAAGGTGCTGGAGGCGGCCGGGGTTGTTGTCTATAACTGTTCGGCGGCCACGGTGCAGGATGCGTTGCAGCAGCTGCAGAGCGGTACGCTGTCTCAGGCCGGTTCCGCAGATGTGGAGGGCCATTGGTGATGGCAACGAAGACGCAAGACCGGGCCGTACGGATAGCGGTTGCCTCCGGAAAAGGGGGGACCGGCAAGACTACGGTGTCGCTCAATCTGGCCGCCATGTTTGGCGAGCCGGTACAACTGGCTGATTGTGATGTGGAAGAGCCCAACGTAAACCTGTTTCTGCGCTGCAGTACCCTGAAAAACCAGCCGGTGTATATGCAGGTGCCGGAGATGGATCCCGATTTGTGCACCGGCTGCGGCCAGTGCGGTCTGATCTGCCGTTTCAGGGGGATCATCTCGCTGGGTACCCGTGCCCTGGTCTTTCCCGAGCTGTGCCACGGTTGCGGCGGCTGCGCACTGATCTGCCCCAATAGCGCCATTACCGAGCGTGAGCACAAGATCGGTAATGTGGCGGTCTGTCAGAGCGGCACCATCCGGCTGGTGGAGGGACGCCTTGAGGTGGGGGTGTCGTTGGTGCCGCCGGTTGTCCGGGCAGTACAGGATCAGCTGGCTGACGATCTGCCGGCTATCCTGGATGCGCCCCCCGGCACCTCCTGTCCGGTGGTGGCAACCCTGCGTACTGCCGATTATGTCCTGCTGGTGACCGATCCCACCCCGTTCGGACTGCATGACCTGAAGCTGGCAGTGGCCATGGTGCGTGAGCTGGGGCTGCCCTGCGGTGTGGTGATCAACCGTGCCGGTGATGATCAGGTGGGGCTGCGGCGTTACTGCGAGGACCAGGGGCTTGCGGTGCTGCTTTCACTGCCGGATGATCGCCAGATTGCCCAGGTAACCTCCAAAGGGGGGCTGGTGGTGGAGGCCCTGCCCGGCTATGCCGGTATGTTTGCTGAACTTGCCCAGCGGCTGCGGCAGGAGATCAGCGGGAACGGAGGTCGCCCATGAGTCACGCCCAGATCAAGGAACTGGTGGTGCTTTCCGGCAAAGGGGGTACCGGCAAGACCAGCATTACCGCCTCCTGCGCCATTCTGGCCAAAAAGGCGATCCTGGCCGATTGCGATGTGGATGCAGCGGATCTGCATCTGCTGCTGGATCCGGAGGTGCGGGAGCAGCATCAGTTCTTCAGCGGCAATGAGGCGGTCATCCGTGAGGCTGACTGCACCGGCTGCGGCACCTGCAGCGAACTGTGCCGTTTTGATGCGGTGGTCAAGAGCGCCGCAGGTGTCTACCGGGTTGATCCGGTGGCCTGTGAAGGCTGCAGTGTCTGCGTGCAGTTCTGTCCGGCCAAGGCAATCGATTTTCCGGAGCGGCAGAGCGGCACCTGGATGATCTCGGACACTCGCTGCGGTCTGATGGTGCATGCCCAGTTGGCCCCGGCTGCAGAAAACTCCGGCAAGCTGGTTACC
>DKFG01000167.1 GCA_002452325.1 Geobacter sp. UBA6802 | reverse complement strand
AGGATTGTCTGAGCGGCATCTACCTCGGGCTGAACGCCTTTTCATTTCTGGTGGTCTATCTTGTGCTCAGGCTGCTCTCCGACCGTCTCTACGTGCAAAATGCCATTCTGCTGATCATGACCGTGTCTGTGGCTACGGTGGCTACCATGTTTCTGAATCTGATTCTGCTTACCATTTTTTCTGAAAGTGCCGGCTTGCTTTCTTCATTGATGGCAAGCCTGATTCCGCACCTGCTGATGAACGCCTTTGCTGCCTCGTTGGTTGCCACGGTGCCTGAATTTGTCAGTGCCAGGTATCGTCGATGATCAAGACGCAACGGTATGTCAGAGAGCTTGAGCAGCCCAGACGGCGGACGATCCTGCTGGCCTTTGCCGTCACCGTGCTGTTTGGGGTGCTGCTATTACGACTCTGGTATCTGCAGGTCATCAAGGTTGACGAATATCGTGCCATGTCTGAAAATAACCGGTTGCGTTTCCTGCCGGTAGCTGCCTCCCGCGGTGCCCTGATGGATCGCAATGGTGTTGTGCTGGTCAACAATCGTCCTGCCTTTAGCCTGACGATCATTCCTCAGGAAGTTGAGGATATTGAAAAGACCCTTGATCGGCTTGCCACCCTGCTCAAGCTGGATCGGACTGAACTGGGGGAAAAATGGCAGAAGTCCAAGGGGCGCGCCCGCTATTATCCAGTGGTGGTAGCCGGCAACCTCACCCGTGAGCAGGTGGAGATCGTTGAGGAGAACCGCCTGCGACTGCCCGGAGTGGAGGTGGCCATGAAACCGGTCCGCCAGTATGCCTTCAAGACCTCTGCTGCTCACCTGCTGGGCTATATCAGCGAGATTTCAGACAAGGAACTGGAACAACCGGATTACGCCGATTATAACCCTGGTGATTATGTTGGTAAAAACGGTATTGAAAAGGCCTGGGAGCATGAGTTGCACGGCAATGACGGCGGGCGTCAGCTGGAAGTTGACTCGCGCGGACGGGTTTTGCGAGTCCTGGCTGAAAGCAGCCCTACAGTCGGCAACAGTCTGGTGCTGACCATTGACCAGCGCTTGCAGCAGATCAGTGAGCAGGCCTTTGGATCCCAGGCCGGTGCAGCGGTGGTAATGGATGTGACCAATGGCGAGGTGCTGGCCTTTGTCAGCAACCCGGTCTTTGATCCGGCTCTTTTCGCAGGCAGAATCCCCCCCGATATCTGGAAAGGGTATCTGGAGGACAAACGTCATCCCCTTGAAAACAAGGCCCTGACCGGACAGTACCCCCCCGGATCAACCTACAAGATCATTACGGCCCTGGCCGGACTGGAGGCCGGGGTGATCAATGAGCACACCACGGTTCAGTGTGGCGGTGATTACGAGATGGGTAAAAGCAGGTTTCGCTGCTGGAAATCGAGTGGCCATGGGGTGGTTAATCTGCGTAAATCCCTGAAAGAGTCATGCGATGTTTATTATTACTGGCTTGGAGAAAAACTTGGGGTAGAACGGATAGCTGCCATGGCCGAGCGGTTCCATTTGGGTAAGGATCTGGGGGTGGGGTTGCAGTATGAAAAAAAAGGGCTGATCCCCACCATGGCCTGGAAGCTGAAGAGATTCGGCAAGAAATGGCTGCCCGGTGAGACATTGCCGGTTGCCATTGGTCAGGGGTACGTCCTGATGACACCGTTGCAGATGGCCTCCATGATCAGTATTGTTGCCAATGAAGGTACTATTTACCGGCCACATCTGGTTAAACGGGTGGTTGATCAGGATGGAGATACCATCAAGGAGCTTGCTCCGGAAGTGTTGGGAACCACCGGCATCCCGTCGGCATCTTTCAAAAAGATTAAGCAGGGGTTGTTTGCCGTGGTGAACGAGGCAGGAGGAACAGGCGGAAGCGCACGGCTCTGGGACTACAAGGTGGCTGGCAAGACCGGGACCTCTCAAGTGGTCAAGCTGGGCGAAGATCGCAAAAAAGCCTTGAAATACGAACACCGTGACCATGGGTTGTTTGTGGCCTTTGCGCCGTACGACAAGCCGGAGATTGCTGTGGCGGTGGTCGTAGAACATGGCGGCGGCGGAGGTGCTGTGGCTGCGCCGATAGCCGCCAGAATACTGCGGGGGTACTTCGATCTTCAAAAGCCACCAACGATAGCTTCGCCGATTGGTGAAGAGTCGGAAAAGGAGACTGGTGCCGTTGAGAAACCGACAGGGCCGCTCCAGCCGCCTCAACCGTCTACACCGCATGAGCGAGGAGAAGAACCGTGATTGATCGCCGTCTGGTGACAAATTTTGACTGGACCTTGATCGGACTGGTGTGCGTCATCTGTCTGATGGGGGTCATGAATATCTATAGTGCCTCTGCTGCCTTCAAACTGACAGGGGCTCCCTACTACATCAAGCAGATAAACTGGGTATTCTTCGGACTGTTGATTTCACTGGTGGTTGCCAGTCTCGACTATCATATACTGGAAGATTTTTCCTACTGGTTCTACGGATTTTTGATCCTGCTGCTGATTGCTGTGTTGCTGATGGGCAAGAAATCCCTGGGCGCAACCCGTTGGCTGAACCTTGGCTTTGTCACTATCCAGCCTTCTGAACTGATGAAGATCGGCATCATCATCACCTTTGCCCGTTTTTTCAATAATTATCATACGGTTGAAGGACTTACGGTCAAGGATATGCTGTTCCCTGTCGGGATACTGGCTGTGCCGGCTCTCTTGATCATGAAGCAGCCGGATTTGGGCACGGCGACCCTGGTGGTGCTGATCGCTCTGTCCATGTCACTGTATATCGGATTCCGCTGGTCTACCATTGTTACTTTTGTCCTGGTGACCCTGCCGCTGGCCTGGTTCACCTGGGCGGTTTATATGAAACCGTATCAGAAAAACCGGGTTCTGACCTTCCTTGACCCTGATCGCTCGCGTCTGGGCAGCGGGTATCACATCATTCAAAGCAAGATAGCGGTGGGTTCCGGAGGATTCTGGGGTAAAGGGTATGTGCAGGGTACCCAGTCTCAGTTGCGCTTTCTGCCGGAACAGC
>DKFG01000035.1:1393-9223 GCA_002452325.1 Geobacter sp. UBA6802 | reverse complement strand
CAAGGTAATGGCGCTCATGTCGCCGGCCTGAACCCCGTCCCCCATATCCTTCAGTCCGGTGCTGCCAGCCATGTAGAGGATTTTCCCTCCTGGAATGGCACTGCTGGGCTCACGGATCAGATAACAGCAGAGCATGTCCAGGGCGGCCCGCTGATTCATGCTGAACATCTCACGGGTAAACGGAATGAACTTGGTGGGTGCGGTGGTGCCGGAGGTCTCGCATAGCCAGGGAATCCGCCCGGGCCAGGTCAGATCCTGCAGCACCAGCTGCTGCCCCTGATGGGAGGTGGACAGATGGGGGCCGAACCAGTCATCCCAGAACTGTCGGTAGGTGCGGATCGGCACTCGCTCCTGATAGCCCCGGTAGCAGTGATCAGGCGGCAGGGTTGCCAGTTCGGCAAAACCGTAGGTCGTGCCGAAGCGGGTGGCAGCGGCACGCTGCAGCAGGTCGGGCAGCAGCGTGCGCTGGGCGTCAACCGGGTCTTTATGCAAAAACCGCCGGGCACGGATGTCGGCGGCTGCGCGGATCGGCAGAGAAAGCAGGGAAGAGGGAAACTTCAATGGCACTCCTTATACCACCGCCAAAAGCGGCTGGTTATGCAGCTTCTGCAACCATGCCTCCAGCCGGGGGTTGTAACAGTGCTGATGGAAGATCAGCGAGGCGTGCGGCACCGGATCATCTGCATCCGGTGAGGCCACCAGGCAACATTTTCCGTCCGGGAAGATCTGCCGGAAGCAATGGTGGTCGTTGCAGAGGTTCAGGGTAGGTGAGCCAGGTACCAGGATGCTCTGCTCGTCCTCAGCCAGCATGACCAGCGTGGGTCCGGCAAAGATGGTATTGCTGCAACTGGGCTCCGCAAAGGTGCGTAGCGCCAGCACCCGCTCGTAGCCCCCCATGTTGGAGGTGTGCTCCAGCACATCAAAGATCCGTTGCCGGATGGCCAGGTGGCGGGTGGTTAGCTGCCGGTTCTCGGCGCCTGCCTCAAACAGGGCCTGAAAACAGCGTCGGGCCCGCGTCAACTGCCGGTTGAGATCCTCCGGGTCTTCAGGGTTGGCCTTCAGGATCTTGCGCAGATTTGATTCCAGCATCCGCACCCCGCCGTTACGCTGATGGTCTGGCCTGATCAGGTCGGCAGTACAGAGCACCGGGCTGACCAGCAAGAGGCCCCGCAGACGGCTGTGAACCTCTTCCGACGCACGGCGCAGAAAATCCACCACCAATCCGGCGCCAAAACTGATCCCCATCAGCACCGGACGTTCGCCTCGTAGAGCAAGTTCATCAATCAGATCGGCCAGCTGCGCCTCAAACAGTTCCTGTCTGAACCCGTTGCGGGGGTAATTCAGGTAGTAGATGCTGCCGTGGCTGCGCAGGATCGGGCGCTGAAACTCCATCACCTCGGTGGCGTCCGGCACAAAGCCTGCCACCACTATGGTGGGGCGCGATCCTGCTGACTTTTCGCGGTAGATCGGGCAGCGTACCGCATGCAGGCTGTGATACTGCTCCCAAAGCGACCGTTCACGCGGACGATGGCGCTGGTGGTACGGCTTGATGGCAATGGAGCGGATGAATCCGGCCGTGGCAGTGGCCATGGTCATCAGCGCCGGATGGCGGTCGGTCAGGGGTTGCAGATGTTTACGGATGAGTTGTCGCATCGGCACTTCCGATCAGGCCTTACGGCCAGTGAGGGTTCGCAATCGGTCCAGCTGGTGGTCAAACTGCTCAAACTGGCGGCGCAGGGTCAGGATTCTCAGCAGAAACATAACCAATTCTCCGTTAGCACGCCCCGACCATCAGGTGGCGCTGCATTCTGATATTGGCCAGGCTTGAGGTAGGCAGACTGGTTGGACGGTGGCAGGCGCCACAGGTCAAATCACCCTGGGCTACCTTCATCCACAGGCTCCGGTTTTCGCTGTCGCACCAGTCACAGGTCCAGGCGTAATAGTCATCCATAGTCTTAAATTTCATCGTCTCATCCCTCCTCTATATTCTTCTCTTCAGGGCAGCTCCCCCGAACGTTCCGGCAGACCTTAGCAGACCAAGGTGGCGGTTGCGTGTCGGGAATCCAAAAACTGTGCAACAAGCGCCATGTCCCTGCTGCGTCATTGTCAAGGCCGCCACAGAGATTTTGCCCGGTCGCCACCGGGCTGTAACATCAGACTGTTAGGGTTACGCTTCTTTAATAAAAATAAGGAGGCGGCACCCAAATGACGATTCGGATGAAGTTGCTGATCAACAGCTTGCTGACCTTTGCCGGTTTTGTAGCGGTGGTACTGATGGGGTACCTGACCATTACCGGCTTCCAGAAGAACATTCAGGAACTGACTACCCGCTCTACGCCACTGCAGGTCAAGATGCTGCAGTTTCNNAGTTTCAGCAGACCGTGGAGCGGCTTTCCAGTGACTTGCTGCAAGCAGGTATGCTGGATGATGCTCAGGAACTGCAGCGTCTGACCGTCGGCATGGAGGAACGACGTGGCAGATTGCAGCAGCTGAGCAGGGAGATTCAGGAACTGAAAGGGGAGCAGCTGGATGTTTCTTCCTTTGACGCCTTACAGCAGCAAGTGGCGACCGCAGTACAGGACAAACTGGCAAGCCTGGCTGTATACAAGGCAGAAGCTGCCAACCTTGGCAGCGCAATCAGGGGCGCAGAAGCATCATTGGACGGCATAAAAGATGTGATTTCAGGGTTGCGCATTACAGCTGCCCGCCGGGCACAAGCCTACTCCAGGGATATTGACCGGGCCTTGAAGGGAGAAACGGTTACCGGACTGAACGATACGGCAACCCTGCCGGAAAAAGTGCAGAACTACCGTAACGGCGTGGAGAGCGATGTGCAGATTAACAAACGGATTGTGGCTGCTGAAGAGGCGGTCAACCAGATCCATGTTGATATGCGACTGCTGGATGCCAAGGCCCGCATGGTGATGCTGAGTAATTCCGAAGAAGAGCTGAACCGGCTGGTGGCTGAGATCGGTGCTGTCCAGACCAAAATTCGTAAAAATCTCAAGTTGGCTGAGTCAGAAGTGATGTCGGTAAAAAGCGGCGGTGTGGTCAAGGATGCCATTGAACAGATTGGCAACGGGGCCGGTCGTGCAGCAGCAGCTATCGGACGGATCGTTGCTGCTCACCGCAACGTGTTGGCCAGCATGGGACAAGTGTCTGTCACCGTGGCCACGGTCAAGCAGGTCAGCCAGGAGCAGGCCCGTTTAAGTGAGGCCCGGGTCTCAGCAACCACCGCAGAGCAGCAGACGCTGGTCGAACAGATGCGCAGCAAGTCGCAGCAACGCACCGTTTTGATGCTGGTGGGCGCTCTGGTGATCGGCCTGCTGGTGCTGCTCCTGAACGGCCTGCTGGTCATCGGTATCCGTAAGCCGCTGCATCTATTGCAGAGCACCATCAGTGAAATCGCTGAAACCAGAGATCTGAGGCGGTCAGTAACGGTGAAGTGGCAGGACGAGATCGGGCAGTCCATCAATGCCTTCAACGGCCTGATTGGCTCATTCAAGCGGATCATCAGGGCCATTGCCGTCACGGCCTCTTCTCTGGCCGGTACTTCCCAAGAGCTGTCCGGAACGGTCGGACTGATCAGCAGCCAGGTGCGTGAGCAGAGCGAGCGGGTTGGCCAGGTGGCCACCGCAGGTAGCGAACTGTCACAGACGGTGGCCGATGTGGCGCGACATACGGTTCGAATTGCCGACTCGGCAGACAGTGCCCGCAAGACGGCGCAGGACGGTGCTGCAGTGGTTGACCGCACCATTGCCGAGGTACAGGGGATTGCTGAAGCGGTGGAGGAGTCTCGGTCTACCATTGTTAGTCTGCATCAGCGTTCTGAACAGATCGGAGAAATCGTGGAGACTATCCGTGAGATCACCGACCAGACCTCGTTGCTGGCCCTGAATGCAGCCATTGAGGCAGCCCGCGCCGGAGAACACGGGATGGGGTTTGCGGTGGTTGCCAATGAGGTGCGTAACCTTGCACGTCGGGCCGAGGCCGCAACCGTAGAAATCAGCGGCAAACTGTCAGCTATTCAGGGAGACACCGGCAAGGCGGTGGAGGCGATGCAGCAGAGTCTGGTGCGGGTTGGCCAGGGGGTTCGCTACTCGGAAGAGGCCGGAGTTGCGTTGGCAAGCATTGTGGCTGGCGTGGACGGATTGCAGGGAATGACCCAGCAGATTGCAGTGGCCACGGAACAGCTCTCTGTCACGTCATCCCAGATCAGCGACGATATCCAGACCATTGACCTGGTGTTGCGTGACACCATGCAGGCCACCGACTCCATTGCCGAAGAATCGGTGCGGCTGGCGGCGGTTTCTCAAGAGTTGCAGGCAGAGCTGAACATGTTTCAGTATGATGAGTTGGAGGCAACGACAGCCAGGCCGGTTCATCCCCGTGAAGAGCAGGCACAACCGTTCCGGATGTTTGCTGCACCGTCACCACAGCCGGTTGCCCTGTAGGGCCGGAGCAAGGAGTACGTCATGCAGGCGATCATGAGTTTTGAACCAGGAAGGGCCGACCGCCAGGCTGATCAAGAGCCGTGCCGTCACCAAGGTTTGCTGCTGCTGGGCACCCGCCTTCAGCTTTCAGCACGCAGCATTACGCTGGCCTTTGTCATCGCAGGCAGTCTCTGGGTACTGCTGACCTGCCTGATTCTGGATCTCCTGCGTCCTGCCGGGCCGGTTTACCATCTGGCACTGCACCTGGCATCAGGGGCGCTGTTCATCGGTATGGTTGCCCTGCTGCTGTATCAACTGGTACGGCGGTATCTCCTCGACCTTGCCTGCACCCGTGAGCTGGCTGAACGGGTCTTTGAGGCCTCACCCAGCGGTATTGTTGTGGTGCGGCAGTCCGATAACCGCATCCTGCTGGCCAACGGTCAGTTTGAGCAGCTTTCCGGCTATCCGATGGAGCGGCTCAAGGGCAGTACCACCGGAGAGCTTGGACTTTGGGAGTATATGGAAGAACAGCTTGCCCTGCTCAGGCGTCTGCGTACCGAGGATACGGTGCATGGTTTTGAGGCGACCTTTTGCCGTGCCGACGGTACCCGGTTTCCCGGTTTGATTACGGCGCGTCAGTTCAGCTTTAATGGTGATTCCTGTACGATTGCCTTTGTTGACGACACCAGCCGCCAGCAGGAGATTGTCCGTCAGGTTGAGGAGTTGACCCGCTTTGACCGTGTGACCGGCCTGCCCAACTACCGGCTGCTGGAAGAACGGCTGCAACAGCTGCTGGCCATTGCCGGACGTGAGGAACAGGGGGTGGCTGTGCTGTTTCTGGCCCTGGAACGCTGCCCTGCTTCCCTGAATTCAGCCAGACATGACGGTTGTGATGAGCTGATGCGTTGTGTGGCCGGCAGGCTGCGGAGTGCCCTGCGGGAGACCGATACTCTGGCGATGTTGGAAAAGGGGGAGTTCGGCATCCTGCTCCCGAAGGCGGACAGTGAGCGGGAGCTGCTGCCGGTGGTACAGAAACTGCTGGACTGCATTATGGAGCCGATGGTCATTGCCGAATCGGAGTTTCAGCTCCATGCCCATATCGGTATCGCCATCTTCCCCGGCGACGGTCGCACGCCTGAAGTACTGCAACACAACACCCGTCTGGCGCTGCAGTATGCTCAGGGACACACCGGTGAAAGTTATTTCCACTTTTACGACGAAGAGCTTAACCAGGCCGCTGGTGAGCAGATGCAGATCGAGACCAGTATTTTGCGCGGTATCAAGGCCGGTGAATTCTTTGTCTGCTATCAGCCGATCTTTGACCGGACCGGCAAAACCATGGTGGCGATGGAGACGCTGGCACGCTGGCAGCACAGCACCCTGGGGCTGTTGCTGCCGGATAAATTTATCCCCATAGCTGAGGCCAACGGCACCATTGTTCCCCTGGGAGACCGCATTCTGGAGCTGGCCCTGCAGAACTGCAAATACTGGCGGGATAACGGCCATCCCCGGCTGACGGTCTCGGTCAATGTATCAGTGCGACAACTGAAGGATCGCCAGTTTGCAGACCGGGTCGCCCAGCAGTTGCAGCTGAACAACCTGCCGCCAGAAGCCCTCTGTTGCGAGCTGACCGAATCGCTGTTGATGGAGCATGCCAACGACACTACCGAGCAGATTTACCGTCTGAAGGATCTGGGAGTGCTGCTCTCAATCGATGACTTCGGCACCGGCTATTCATCGCTGCAGCGCCTCAAGCGCATGAACGTGCACAAGCTGAAGATCGACCAGGGCTTCGTCTCCGGCCTGCCGGATGACCGCGAGGACGCCGCGATCACCCGTTCGGTGATCGGCCTGGCGCACAGCCTGGGGCTGAAGGTGGTCGCCGAGGGCATCGAGCAGGCCGGACAGGCGCGCTTCCTCCTCGAGCAGCACTGCGATTACGGCCAGGGCTTCGGCCTGGCGCGCCCCTGCGCCGCCGAGGCGATCGACTGGCAACGCGAACTCATGCCCTATGGCCAGCATGAGCGCCAGCATTGCTCGTAACGCCGGTATCAATGGCCCGGGACCGCGGGTAAGCTAGGTGGCACCGCCACGCTGACGTGTCCCCGACCCCGTGGTAGCGGGCCATGATCGAGCCGTAATCCCTCGCGCCCAGCGGCGCCCAGCAGTGAAGGCCATGAGCGACCCTGCCATCGATCCAAGCCCGATACCGGGCCTCAAGCAGTTGTTCGACTGGCGCAACGGCGTTGCCTGGCTGGTGCTGGTTTTCACGCTGCTGGTCCAGCTGGTGCTGTTTCAGCATTTCCAGAACCGCGAAGTGCGCGCAGCACGCCAGCAGTTCCATATGCTCAGCGAAAAGGTCACCGAGTCCATTCGCAAGCGCCTGCTCGATCACGAACAGATCCTGCTCGGCGGCGCCGGGCTGTTCGATGCGAGCGGAACGGTCAGCCGCGAGCAGTGGCGTCTCTATGTGCAGCGCCTGCAGCTGGCCGATCATTATCCCGGTATCCAGGGGGTCGGCTTCAGCCGCGCGATCCGCCCCGAGGAGCTGGAGGCGCACGAGCGTCGGGTGCAGCAAGAAGGGCTTGCCGAGTACGCCGTTCACCCGCCCGGACAGCGACCGCTGTACACCTCGATCGTCTACCTGGAACCGCTCACCGCACGCAATCGCGCCGCGCTGGGCTTCGACATGTATTCCGACCCGGCACGCCGCCAGGCCATGCAGCGCGCGGCCGAGCAAGGCCTGACGAGCATCACCGACAAGGTCACGCTGGTCCAGGAAACCCACGGCAAGACTCAGGCCGGTGTGTTGCTCTACGTGCCGGTCTATCAGCAGGGCATGCCGCTGGGCAGCCCGGAGCAGCGTATGCAGGCGCTCAAGGGCTTCGTCTACAGCCCTTATCGCGTCGGCAATCTGGTCAACGGCATCCTGCGCAACATGGACCTGCCGCTGCAGCTGAACATCTATGCGGGCCAGGGCGAGCGGCCCGAGAAGCGTATCTTCGCCTCCGACGAAGGCCGCACTCCGGCGCTCGGGCAATACAGCGAGCTGCAGCAGCTGCGGGCCTATGGCCAGGTGTGGACGCTGCGCATGACCAGCCTGCCGGAATTCGACGCACGTTTTCACGGCAACTGGGGCACGCTGGTGCTGCTCAGCATCGGCATGAGCCTGTTGCTGTTCTTTCTCACCGCCTCGCTGGCGCTGCGTCACCGCCGCGCCAAGGCGCTGGCCGAGCGCATGACGCAAACGATCCGGCGCAGCAAACACGACCTGCGGCTGAGCGAAGAGCGCCTTTCACTCGCCCTGAAGGGCAGCAATGACGGGCTCTGGGACCTCAATCTGGAAGCCGGCACGCTGTACGCTTCCGCACGCGCCTGGGAGATGCTCGGTTACCGT
>DKFG01000035.1:0-1356 GCA_002452325.1 Geobacter sp. UBA6802 | reverse complement strand
ACGATGCTGTCGCAGATCGACCACTTCACCGACGAACTGCGCCTGCAGCACAAGAGCGGGCGCATCGTTCCGGTGCTGCTGCGTGGCTATATCCAGCGCGACGCCGATGGCCAGGCCCAGCGCATCACCGGCACCGTGATGGACCTGACCGAACGCAAACGCATCGAGCAACTGAAGAATGAGTTCGTCTCGACGGTCAGCCACGAGCTGCGTACGCCACTGACCTCGATCACCGGCGCGCTCGGCCTGATCAACGGCGGCGCACTCGGCAAGGCGCCTCCGGCCATGCAGCAGATGCTGGAGATCGCCTACCGTAACAGCGTGCGCCTCGGCCACCTGATCAACGATCTGCTGGACATGGAGAAGATCGCCGCCGGCAAGATGACCTTCGACCTGCGCGAACATCGCCTGCCGCAACTGCTCGAAGAAGCACTGACCAGCACTCAGGGCTTCGCCGAACAGCACGGGGTGCGCTGTACGCTCGAGCCGGTGCCGGACGTGCGCGTCTGGGTCGACGGCCTGCGCCTGNNTGCAGCAGGTGCTGAGCAACCTGCTTTCCAATGCCATCAAATTCACCCATCAGGGCGGCGAGGTCCGCGTGCATACCCGGCACGGCGACGGCCGTATCCGCGTCTGCGTAACCGACCAGGGCCCTGGCATCCCGGACAGCTTTCGCAGCCAGGTCTTCACCAAGTTCGCCCAGGCGGACTCTTCGGACAGCCGTACCAAGGCCGGCACCGGGCTCGGCCTGGCGATTACCAAAGAGCTCGTCGAGCGCATGGGCGGCAGCGTCGGTTTCGACAGCGAGGAGGGCCGTGGCTCGACCTTCTGGTTCGAACTGCCGATTCAGCCGGCGATGGCCAGCGAATCGCCGGAGCAAGGTGATCGCCCGCGTCTGCTGGTTGTCGAGGATGAGCCCGACACCGGCCGCCTGCTGCACCTGATGCTCAGCGAGGGGGGCTATGCGGTCGACCGCGTGCAGAGCCTGGAGCAGGCCCGCGAGTGCCTGGCCAAGGTTCGCTATCAGGCGATGACGCTCGATCTGCACCTGCCCGATGGCAGCGGCCGGCAGTTTCTCGAGGAGATCCGCGCCAACCCGGCGCTAACGGCCCTGCCGGTCGTGGTGATCTCGGCAGCGGCACAGGTCGAGGTGTCCGCTCCGGCCGCGCATCTGTTCTGGCTGCACAAGCCGATCAGCAGCGCGCAGCTGCTCGATACCCTGCAGGCCGCGATCGCCAGCGCCACGCCGGATTGAGCAACACGGCGCACGCCGAACCACGGAAACGAAAACGCGGAGCCTGCACAGGGCAGGCTCCGCGTTCTGGTCGTTGCCGCAATCTCAGGCCTGGATGCAGC
>DKFG01000212.1:1831-4787 GCA_002452325.1 Geobacter sp. UBA6802 | reverse complement strand
AATCAAAGATTCTGCTGAAGAGCCAACAAACTAAGCACCTTTTTCATATTTCCTCCTCGTAGTAAGCCTCGCTTTCATCGAAGCTTTTTACTGATTTGGCTAGCTACATATTGACCAGCCCTACGCGCACATGTGAACCAATCACCATGACAAATCAGAGGGATGGCCGGAAAGCAAAAAATGAGCCTGTTGCCTGGCGCCATCAACACCCCGAAAGTATGAGGTGCGATCACCAGCTTGCCAGCTTCAGGCCCTCAATATGCTCAAAATGAAGGGTATTGCCTGTGATCAGCTCGGCCTTATGCGCCATCGCAACCGCCGCAATCATCATGGTGCAACCCCTTCAAAATACCAACCAGAACGTCAATCACGCCTTCAATTTTTTCCTTTTTCAAGCTACCGGTTTTGTACAGAATAATATGCCGATCTGCGGTAAAAAGGCGATTGGGTCTGATATTACTTGGCTTGCGCAAACTGCCAGAATCAAAATCACTGTCCAGCAATTCCAGAGAATAACTATCCCGCACAGACTGACTGGTAATCTGGCACAGGATCAGATCGTCACCAGCAAGATCGGCAAGCACCAAGGCAGGACGACGTTTGGACAGGGAGAGATCACTGAAAGGAAACGGGACAACGACAACATCACCTCTTACAAATCTCCCCATGCCTCTTCCTCTTCAGCACAAAGCCAGTCCCTTTTCAGAGATGATTCACTGGCAATTGCCGTGTACAGACCTTCACGGATGGATTTTGCCTTGACGAACGCAATAAAATCCAAGACCTCACCCAACAAAGGTTCCGGTACAGACTCAATTTCATGGATTACAGAAGCCAGATTTGGCATGGTAACCTCCGTACCTACTCTTTAAACGCTCCGCTTGGTCAGGCTGATCGCCTCAGCCAGATTGATCGCACCGGTATAGATCGCCTTGCCGGTAATGGCACCGCTGATCCCACTGGCTTCAATGGCCATCAGGTTTTCGATATCCTTGAGTGAGGATACCCCGCCAGAGGCAATGACCGGGATTGAGATCGCCTCGGCCAGCGCCTTGGTGGCCTCGATATTGGGGCCGGCCATCATACCGTCCCGGCTGATATCAGTGTAGATAATGGCTGATACGCCGCAGTCCTCAAATTTTCTGGCCAGGTCAACAGCGGTGATGCCGGTAACTTCAGCCCAGCCCTGCACGGCAACCATGCCGTTTTTGGCATCGATCCCTACTACAATTTTGCCGGGGAATTTCCGGCAGGCCTCCACCACCAGCTCGGGGTTACGCTGGGCAGCGGTGCCGATGATCACCCGGGACAGCCCCAGGGAGAGATAGGTCTCAATGGTGGCAATATCGCGGATGCCGCCCCCTAGCTGGGCCGGAATAGAAAGCGCCTTGAGAATTGCCTCAATCGCCCCCTTGTTACGGGGTTCGCCGGCAAAGGCACCATCCAGATCAACCAGGTGCAGCAGCTCGGCACCGGCCTCTTGCCACTTCAGGGCCTGTTCAGCCGGATTGTCGGAAAACACGGTGTCACGGTGCATCTCGCCTTGCTCCAGGCGTACGCAACAACCTTCTTTCAGGTCTATGGCAGGTNNAATTCTTCAGCATCTGCAGGCCGATGGCCTGGGATTTCTCTGGGTGAAACTGAACGGCCATGATGTTATTCTTGCGGATGGCAGCACAGAACGATATCCCGTAACTGCAGGTGGCAGCCACAACTGCCGGATCATCCGGGGTCACATAGTAGGAATGAACAAAGTAGACGTTGGTGCCATTCTGAATGCCGTTAAAGAGTGGGGCATCACCCTGCAGGTCAATCTGGTTCCAGCCCATATGGGGTACCGGCAGCTTCTCGTCGGCCTCATGCATCCCATCCGGAAAACGGGTTACCCGACCCGGAATTACCCCCAGCCCCTGGTGCAGGCCAAACTCCTCGCTCTCGCTGAACAGCAGCTGCAGGCCCAGACAGATACCCATAAACGGCCTGCCCTGCTGAATCACCTGCAGGATCGGCTCTACAAAGCCGCCCTGTTTCAGGTTGTGGATACAGTCCCGAAAGGCGCCGACACCAGGCAGTACTATTCGGTCTGCTGTCAGCAGATCTGCAGGCCTGCCGGTTACCACCGCCTCGGCCCCGATCTTCTCAAACCCCTTCTGGACCGAGCGCAGGTTACCCATGCCGTAGTCAATTATCGCAATCATTTGATCCCATGCTTGTGCAAATGTGGTCCGTACTTCTTGTCCTGGCCCTTGATATGCTCAATCAGCCATTTCTGCAGGAAGGTAATGACATCTTGGGTCAGTAGTGTTTCCCCGCTCTGAAATTTGCCGATCAACTCCACCACCTGGTCCACCAGCGCCTTGTGGAGTCGCTTGTGCGCCTCTTCTTCCGGGTAGCGGGTCTGGGAGAACAACGCCTCCTCTTCGGCAAAATGGTTAACCGTGTAGTCGGCCAGTTCCCGCAGGATCTGACCAATAGCCTCTTTGGACCGTTTTTGCTGCATGGCGTCATGCAGGTCATTGACCATCCTGAACAGGGCCTTGTGCTGATCATCAAACTTCTGGATGCCGGTTGAGAAGCTGCCATCCCACTCCAGGGCACTGGCTAGCTTGAAACGCCCCACCAGCTGGTGTAGCTCATCCACCTGGTGTGCCAGTTTGGTGGTGGCTTCGGTGGTGCTGCGGGCATTATCAACGTTGCGGTTGACCACTTCGGTGATCATCTGGATGTTGGTGGTGATCTCGCTGGTGGTGGCGGTNNTCTGCTCTTCTGCCGCCGTGGCGATTTGGCTAATCTGCATCGACAGTTCGTTGATTTTGTTGAGGATGTCTTCCAGGGCCTCACCTGAGCGGGTCGTTTCGGTGGTCCCCTTCTTGACCTGCTCAACCCCTTCATACATCGAGCCTACCGCAGACTGGGTCTCGGCCTGGATGCTCTTGATCATGCCGGCGATCTCTTT
>DKFG01000212.1:378-1658 GCA_002452325.1 Geobacter sp. UBA6802 | reverse complement strand
GCGATATTCTCCATCACCAGGGCGCTGCTGCGAACGATCTGGGCTCCGCCCGTGGTCTGGTCTGTGGCCCGCTGCGAGTTCTCTGCAGCATAGAGGCAGTTACGGGCGATGTCTGATGAGGTGGCTGACATCTCTTCACTGGCGGTCGCAATAGTGCCGGCCTGCAGTGCCACCTCTTCAGAGGCATCGGCCAGGGCTGCGGTGGTGTTCTGCACCAGAATAACCGAATCCCGGACCAGGTCAGCCACACTGAAAAACTTGCGCATGGCGTTATTGATATCCTGCAGCATGGTGTTAAAGGCGTTGGCAAGCCGGGGGATTTCACCGGTACCCGAAACCTTGATTCGTACAGAAAGATCACCTGCAGCCGCTTTTTCCATGGCGTCAACAATCGCCTCCAGCGGTTTGAAGGCCTGGCTGCACAGGTACCAGAGGACAAACGAGGAGCCCAGCAGCAGGATCGTCCCCAGAACCAGTGCATTCAGCAGGCTGCCGGTTTTGTTCAGTAGTGAAAGCAGCAGGACTGCAAGTACAACTACAGTCGCATTACCGGTGATGATACGAGCCGTGAATGTCATGGTGTCCCTCCGTGGTACGGTGAGTTGGAGACGGTTAGCCTGCCAGCCTGCTGAAATCGGCAATCCGGTTGAACAATCGGCTGATGGAGGTCAATAGTGCCAGGCGATTGGTCCTGACAGCCTGATCCTCAGCCATGACCATGACCGCATCAAAGAAGGCATCAACCGCCCATTTAAGCCCGGCAATATCGGCCAGAGCATCAAGATACTGGTGCTGCTCGATTCGTTGCAAGGCAATGGTACTGGTCTCTTGAAGCACGCGGTAGAGGGTGTGTTCGGCCTCATCCTTGAACAGGGCCGGATCAACGGTGGCATCGACCCCTTCTTTGACAATATTGCAGACCCGTTTAAAGGCGATGGTCAACGGCTGGAAATCATCACGCTGGCGGAAGGTGTCAAGGGCGCGTATCCGTTCAGCGCAGTCTGCCAGGTTGTCAAAACCTGCCGCTACCACCGCCTCTACAACATCAGGCCGGTGGCTGTTGCCCATCAGATTGACAAAACGGCCCCTGAAAAACTCCAGCACATCCTGCTGCACCTGATCCATCGGCCGGTTCAGCTTGGGGGCCAGGCGCTCAAGGGCACTGGTGATCAGAGTCTGTAGTGAAAGGCTGTAGTTGCGATCAATGATAATACTGATCATGCCGATGGTGGCCCGACGCAGGGCGTAGGGGTCAGCAGCGCCGGTGGGGATCAGGCCGA
>DKFG01000212.1:0-210 GCA_002452325.1 Geobacter sp. UBA6802 | reverse complement strand
AGACCAGGTCGGCCTTGCAGAGCAGCGCGGCACGGCCGGTCTGGTGTTTAATTGCAGGATTGAGCAGTTCTGCCAGATCCTCTGCCAGCGCCTTGAACCGTTCCATCTTTTCAAAGGAGGTACCCAGTTTCTGCTGGTAGACCACGCTCTTGAGCTGCTCCACCCGTGTTTCCAGCCTGGTTTTACGGTCTTCGTCAAAGAAGAAACGGG
>DKFG01000023.1 GCA_002452325.1 Geobacter sp. UBA6802 | reverse complement strand
TCCCGATCAGTAAAGTGGTGTTCACCAAGCTGGATGAGTCTGAGAGTGTTGGTTGCATTGTGAACCTACTGCTGAAGGCGAATCTGCAGATTGCATATTTTACGAACGGACAGCGGGTCCCCGAGGACATTGAAGTTGCTACATCCGAAAAACTAGCGGAGCTGGTGCTGAAGGAGGGTGCGCAATGAACACAGTGCGCGGAACCGGCGATCAGGCCGATACCTTGCGACAGATGGCCAGGGCTGCCAAACAGCCGGGACGAAACGAAGCCCCGGGTGGTGCGGTGGTTGATCAGCAGGGGATACGGGTGATAGCAGTCACCAGTGGTAAGGGGGGGGTCGGCAAAAGTAATGTCGTTGCAAATCTGGCCATGGCCCTGGCATCTCAGGAAAAGAGGGTACTGATTGTCGATGCCGACCTGGGGGTCGGTAACCTGGATGTGCTGCTGGGGCTGTCACCGCAGTATAACCTTAATCATGTCCTTTCCGGCGAGAAGAGTCTGTCTGAGATCATCGTTGAGGTGACTCCCTACATTAAATTGATACCGGCGGGATCGGGTGTCCAAGAGTACACCAGCCTCGGGCAGCATGAAAAGCTCAAGTTGCTTGACGAGCTGGATATGCTGGAAGAGACCTTTGATCTGATGATCATTGATACCGAGGCGGGCATATCTGAAAATGTGACCTATTTTACCGTGGCAGCCCAGGAGATCCTGGTGGTGGTAACCCCTGAGCCAACCTCGATTACTGATGTCTACGCCCTGATCAAGCTGCTGGCAACCCGCTACTCTGAGCACCACTTCAAGGTGCTGATCAATATGGNNAGGTGTTCCGCAAACTGGCCAATGTTGCCGGCAGATTTCTCGATATCTCACTGGATTACCTGGGATGCGTGGTACGGGATGAACGTCTGATTGATGCCGTTAAGAAGCAGAAAGCGGTCTTTGAGCTGTATCCAGAATCCGAGGCAGCCACCTGCTTCAGCACCCTTGCCAAGCGAGTGATCGAAAATACGCGTCCGATGAGGTTGAAAGGCAACATTCAGTTTTTCTTCCGCCGCTACCTGGAAGGGCCAGGGGGGGGCGGCCAATGACGATACTCAAGGTGTACGCGGAACAGGCGGGTGAACGTAGCCAACAGTTGCGGGAGACCATGATCACCTCCCATTTGCCATTGGTGCGTTATCTGGTTAACCGTTTTATGGCTCAGTTGCCAGCGCATCTTGATTCGCAGGATCTTTCCAGCGCTGCGGTTATCGGTCTGATCAACGCAGCCGACCGCTTCGACCCGGAACGAGGGGTACTGTTCAAGACCTTTGCCGAGCAGCATATCAGGGGAGCCATTCTGGACGAGTTGCGTGCCAATGACAATCTCAGCCGGACCATGCGGGATCGCAGCAAGATGGTGGAGCGTGAAATGCAAGCTCAGGAGCGTCGGTTAGGTCGCAATCCCAGTACAGAGGAGATGGCCCAGGCGCTGCAGATCACCCTGGATGACTACTACAGCCTGTTGGATGATATTCATGAGTATAGCTTTATCAGTCTTGATGACAGCTGGGACGATGAGGAAGGGCACCCCTTAAACCTGGCGGATGTTCTGGGAGACGATGAAGGGAAGAGCCCCCAGAACCGGGTCATGGCCGGTCAGATGGCCCAGTCGCTGAGCACAGCCATAGAGGCGCTGCCGGAAAAGGAACGGCTGGCTGTGACCCTCTATTATTATGAAGAGATGAACCTGAAGGAGATTGGCGCGGTACTGGGGCTGACCGAATCACGTATCTGTCAGATCCTCAGCCAGGCCATGGTGCGGCTTAAGGGCAAGATGAAACCGTTTCGCCCCTGACAGATAACGTAAAGGAGAGATGGCCATGAATAGCGGCATGTATTCAGCCTTATCAGGAAACCTGGCGGCCATGAAGCGCCTTGATATCATAGCTTCAAATCTGGCCAACGCTGCTACCAGCGGCTTTAAGCAAGATCGGCTGGCCTTTGAAAGTGTACTGGCCGGCAACCAAAACCCACCTGCAGTACCACCGGGCCAGACTGCTGATCCGGTGCTGCTGCAGGAACGTCTGTTAACCGACTACTCGCCCGGTGCACTGGTCCAGACCGGAAACACCCTGGATCTGGCATTGCAGGGTGACGGCTTCTTTGCGGTCCGGACCAATGAAGGGGTGGCATTTACCCGGCAGGGTAGCTTCAGGTTGACCAGTGACGGCACTCTGGTGACGGTTGAGGGGCATCAGGTGCTGTCCAAGGTCGGTGAACGCCCAGAAGAGGGGCAGCCGATACGGATAGACCCTGCAGCACAGGAAGGTGGCGGGAAGCCGGTGGTGGACAGCCAGGGGAATATTACCCTGAATGGTGAGCCGATTGCGACGCTGGGACTGTTTGATTTTGCCAAGCCCTACCAACTGCGCAAGATGGCCGGCACACTGTTTATGCCTGAAGGAGGAATGGCGCCACAGGCAGTCGGTCCGTTGACCTCTGTTAGCCAGGGGGCCCTTGAACAGTCAAACGTCAACACTATTGCAGAAATGGTACAGATGGTTGAGGCCAGCCGTTTTTTTGAAAGTTGTCAGAAAGTAGTGCGCAGCTATGACGATATGGCGGCCAAGGTCATCAATGACCTGGCACGCGTGTAACCTGATCAAAGGAGCTTACGACCATGATGAGATCACTATGGACCGCTGCGTCCGGCATGAATAGCCAGAGTCAAAACATCAATGTGATTGCCAACAATCTGGCCAACGTCAACACTACCGGTTTCAAGAAGAGCCGTCCTGACTTCCAAGATCTGATGTATCAGACCGTGCAGAACCCCGGCTCGCCATCCACCAATGCGGCCCAGATACCGGCCGGGATCCAGTTTGGTATGGGATCGCGCCTGGCAGCGGTATCAAAGCAGTTTACCCCAGGTGACTTTCAGAATACCGGCGCTGCACTGGATATTGCCATTGAAGGTGATGGTTTTTTCCAGATTCAGATGCCGGACGGCAGCACCTCCTATACCCGTTCAGGGGCCTTCAAGATGGACAGTACCGGCAGAATTGTGACGCCGGAGGGGTATCCGATGCTGCCGGAAGTGGTCATTCCCAATAATGCCAGCAAGATCACCATTGGTACTGACGGCACCATCTCAGCGGTTCAGGCCGGCCAGACAGCACCTTCCACTATAGGCAACATCGAGCTGGCTAATTTCACCAACCCGATGGGGCTTTCATCCATGGGCCGTAATTTCTATCAGCAGACTGATGCATCCGGCAACGCCACTACCGGTACACCGGGGCAGAACGGGTTGGGAACGATGGCGCAGGGATTTCTTGAGATGAGCAACGTCAACGTTGCTGAAGAGATGGTGAACATGATTATCGGTCAACGGGCATATGAGGCGAACTCAAAGGCGATCAGCACCTCTGATGAGATGCTGCAGCTGGCCAACAACCTGAAGCGGTAAACTGATGAAGCTGTTAAGATGTATAGTGGCTGGGGCTCTATTGATGTTGTGCTGTTTATCTGGCTTTGCGGATGCTGCGCAAAAAGCGCTTGCAGAACCTGAAATTCGTGCAGCCGTAGAGCGGTTGCTGGTAGAAAAGCAAGCAGCCACCGGCTGGGAGATCAGCATCAGACAGCTGTCTATCCCGCGTGGCATAACCACCTCAACCGGCATCCGTGATCTTGAAATAATGGTTCCGGCAGCTTGGAGCGGCTGGGAGCCGGTCAGTCTGGCCCTGGTGGTACGGGTAAACGGTCGTGTTGAGAAGAATTTGTCTCTGCGACTGTTGGTGGACGCGCACACTGATATGGTGGTGGCCGCGCGTCAACTGGCAGGGAACACTGTGCTGACGGCGGATGACCTGCAGGTCGTAAAACATGAGGTAGCACAAGCTGCAGGCCAGCCGCTCACCCGCATCAGTGAAGCGGTGGGTAAACGACTGAGAGCTGCTGTGCGGCCTGGTGTTCCCCTCAGGGCCAGCCAGTTGGCAACGGTACCGGTGGTGGTCAGCGGTCAGTTGGTGACTATCATTGCCGAGAGCGGCGGCATGCGGATAACGGTTGCCGGTCGCGCCCGCAGCTCCGGCGGCATTGGCGACCTGATCCGTGTCCAGAATTTACTGTCACACAAGGAGTTTCCAGCCAGGGTGCTGGACGCTTCTACCGTTGAAGTGGGGTTCTGAAGATGAGGCATACCATTGTATACACTGGCTGGGTAGTGTGCTGTCTGCTGCTGTCCGGGTGCGTAGTTCAGCAGGCCCAGGTGACTACGCCCAATTTCGATCAGCAGCTGCACCGGGCAGCACCAACCTACAGTAACGGCTCCATCTGGCAGGCATCATCAATAGCCCTGACTGAAGACGGCAAGGCTCGTCGGATCGGTGATATTGTGACTATCATTGTTACCGAGACCGCCAGTGCCAGTAAACAGGCTGCCACAACGACAGGACGGTCTTCGCAGATCAGTGCCGGTATTCCCAACATGCTTGGGCTTGAGGAATCGAAAATTATCACCTCTAACTTCGCCGACCTTTCCAAGCTGCTGAACGCCAGTGCAAGCTCAAAGTTTGATGGCAGCGGTTCAACCACCCGAAAAGAATCCCTTACGGCAACCATCTCGGCCAAGGTAGTAGACCTGCTGCCCAACAGCAATCTGCTGAT
>DKFG01000124.1 GCA_002452325.1 Geobacter sp. UBA6802 | reverse complement strand
TGCGAGACCTCCGGCACCACCGCACCCACCAAGTTCATTCCGTTTACCCGTGAGATGTTCAGCATGAATCAGCGGGCCGCCCTGGACATGCTCTGCTGTTATCTGATCCGTGAGCCCAGCAGTGCCATTCCAGGAGGGAAAATCCTCTACATGGCTGGCAGCACCGGACTGAAGGATATGGGGGACGGGGTTCAGGCCGGCGACATGAGCGCCATTACCTTGTGCAAAAGGCCTGGCTGGCTGGACCGCTATGTGGAGCCGCAGGAGCCGCTGGCCTCAGCCCCCTGGGATGAGCGCCTGCAGGGTATGGCCCGCCTGCTGCTGGATGATCGTAACATTCGTATTCTCTCCGGCGTTCCTCCTTGGATACTGCTGCTGCTCAAGCAGGTGGAGCAGTTGAGCGGCAAGCCGTTTCGCACAGCGGTTCCCAACCTTGAGCTGATCATCCACGGCGGCACCAGTATGGCACCCTACCGTGGCGAGTTTGAGCGGGTACTGCCGGATTCCGGTGTGCGTTTTCTTGAACTGCTTCCTTCTTCAGAGGCATTCATGGGCTTTCAGGTGCATGGCGAGCCAACCATGCGGCTGACACCCTACTACGGGACCTTTTTTGAGTTCGTGCCGATCGAACAGCTGGATGAGACCGGAGCACCCTCTGCCGATGCCGTTGCGGCGCCGCTGCATGAAATTGAGATCGGTCAGCGCTATGCGGTGATCCTCTCCAGCTGTGCCGGGCTCTGGCGCTACCATATCGGTGATACCCTGCGTTTTCTGGACACCGATCATTTCGGAATCGAATTTACCGGCCGCGATAAATTTCTGGACCGCTTTGAAGAAAAGGTGACCCAGGCCGAGGTGGAACAGGCCGTGGCGGTTGTTAATGCCAGGCATCAGGACCTGGTGCGGGAGTTCATGGTGGGACCGGATATTGTCAACCGCCGTCACCTCTGGATACTGGCCTGCCGGGCCGGTGCAGTCTCCTCTGAGGCGATTTCTGATCTGTTGGATCGCCAGCTGCGCCGGAGTAATGCTGATTACGACACCTTCAGGCAGCAGGCCAGGATCGGCCAGCCCCAGGTATTACTGGTGTCTGAGCAGACTATTTATGACTGGTCGCGGGAGGTGCGGGGCAAGCTGGGCGGCCAGAGCAAGATCCCCCACATTGATCCGACCCTGACCGGTGAGCTGGTGCAGAGTCTGGCTGCTTTCAGTGATTCAGCCGGGTTGTCGACCGTATCCAATTGACAGGCGTTCTCGTTGTACGGTATACAGTGGCAGCAATAAAGGGGAGTAGTTATCGGCCGGAGACATGGCCGACCCGTTTTCGTCAATACAGCTGAAAAGCTCGGAAACGGGGCAGCGCAGACTGTCAACAAGACCTTTATCCAAGGTGCGCGAGCCTCGGGTAAAGGTCTTTTTTAGTTATACCGCACGCTGTATTCTGTCGGATCAGCAAGACCCCAGTATGAGTTTTTTCTGTCATGCTGCAGGTAAAAGGAGCCACTATGTTCAAAAACAGACTCACACCGCTGATTATCGCCCTGCTTGTGCTTGTGCCCGCCCTCACCTATCTGGTCGGGTTCTACACGGATTGGCTCTTTTTTGCCGAGACCGGTTTCAGCACGGTTTTTACCACCCGGCTGTACGCCCAGCTGGGGGTGGGCCTGCTGTTCGGGCTGGTACTGTTCGGGTTTATGGTACCCAACCTGCTCTATGCCGATCGGGCTGCCTTTCCCCATGCCGATGAGTTTATCAATCTGGGTACGATCAATCTTGATCGGGCACAGACCCTGCCGCTGCTCCGGCCGCTCGGTGTCCTCGCCTCAGCCGGTCTGGCCCTGTTTGCAGGTCAGCTGGGGGCGCTGCAATGGGAAAACGTCCTGCTGTTCATCAACCGCACGGTGGTGGGCACCGTTGATCCGGTAATCGGTAAGGATATCGGCTTCTACCTCTTCAGCCTGCCGCTGCTGGAGATGGTCAGGGCCTATCTGCACTTTCTGCTGCTGGCAGCTATGGTGCTGGTACTGGTGGTTTACTATGCCCGGGGCGGTATAGCGATGACCATCCGGGGTCCCCAGATTGCCCCGCAGGTACGGCGGCACCTGGCCGTGCTGGTGGCCCTGTACGCCGGGGTAATCGCGGCAGGGTTTTACCTGGAAGGATTCGGCCTGCTGTACGGCAACAAGGGGGCCTTCTACGGCGCCGGGTATGTTGATGTGCATGTACGGATGACCACCCTCAACGCCCTGACGTTCATCACCCCGGTAGCCGGTGCGCTGCTGGCCTTTGGCCTCTGGACCGGTGCCTGGCGTCTGGTGATGCTGCCGCCGATCGTGGTGGCTGCAGCGTATATGATCGGCATGCGCGGGTATCCGGCGCTGCTGCATAAGTTCAAGGTGGCCCCCAATGAGCTGGCCCTGGAGACACCGTTTATCGAGCACAATATCAACTTTACCCGCCTGGGCTACGACCTGAACAAGATCGAAACCGTACCGTTTGATGTTGATACCAGGCTTACTGCAACCGATATCGCAACCAACGACGCCACCATCAAGAATATCCGGCTCTGGGACCATGCCCCGCTGCTGAAGACCTACAGCCAGCTGCAGCANNACCTACTACAAGTTTTTTGATGTGGATAATGACCGCTACATGGTTAATGGCCAGTATACCCAGGTCATGTTGTCACCCCGTGAGCTCTCCTACGCCGACTTGCCCAGCAAGAACTGGATCAACGAGCGCCTGATCTTTACCCACGGTAACGGCATCACCATGGGACCGGTCAGCCGGATCAGCAAGGAAGGGCTGCCGGAGTTTTATGTCAAGGATATCCCGGCAGTCAGTCTGGCCGATATCAAGGTATCCCGGCCCGAGATCTACTACGGTGAACTGTCCAACGATTATGTGATCGTCAAGACCAAGGTGCCGGAGTTCANNTCAGCTACCCCACCGCCACCGGCAATGTGAACACCACCTATGAGGGCAAGGGGGGCGTAGAGGTTGGATCGCTGCTCAAAAAGGCTCTTTTTGCACTTCACTTCAAGACCGAGAAGATCCTGCTCTCGTCTGACATCACCAATGAAAGCCGGATTCTCTACAACCGCAACATCACCAAGCGGGTCAGAGAGCTGGCCCCGTTCCTCAGGATCGACGCCGACCCCTACATGGTGGTTGACGACAAGGGCAGACTGCAGTGGATCATTGATGCCTACACCCACT
>DKFG01000153.1:3754-3937 GCA_002452325.1 Geobacter sp. UBA6802 | reverse complement strand
CAGGCAGACCGCGCTTGCGGGTTTTAGAGAAGATGGCGTCCACTTCATCCAGGGAGAGTGACTTGATCGGGTTGTCCTTGTTGACGAACACAGCCAGGGAGTCCAGTGCCACACCGACCTTGGTCGGCTTGAAACCGTACTTTTTCTCGAAGTCCTCGATCTCCTTGCCCTTCATCTCGCGGG
>DKFG01000153.1:2046-3724 GCA_002452325.1 Geobacter sp. UBA6802 | reverse complement strand
TCAATCTGGATGTTGACGTTGGGGTACTTTTTCTTAAATCCCTCTGCCCAGTAGGTCATCATGTTGTTCAGGGAGTCTGAACCGATACTGCTCAGGTTGCCGGACACGCCTGAGGTGGCCTTGTAGGTCGGTAGCTTTGCATCGACCGCGATCTTTTCTGCCTGTGCTGCCGTGGCAACACAGAGGGTGGCAATAGCTGCCAATACAGTTTTTTTCAACATTGGGTACATCCTCCTTGTTTGGTTGTGCGGTACATCTGCTTTGGATTAGTTTCTCAGGCAACCATACACACCTTTTGTGACAGCCGTGTTACGGCCAGGCAAAAGATCTGCAAATTGTGACGGCTTCAAAACTACGGCATAAAGGAGGGGCACTGTGGATGGAACAGAAAAGGGAAAAAGGGGAACTGCCTGCTGCAGGGTGCTGCGTTTCTGAAGCTACGACTGTTCAGATCAACCCGTGCGCCTTTACCTCGGCCTTGAGCCAGGCATACAGCACCGGGGCGGCCACCAGGCCGGCAATGCCGAATGCCGCTTCAAGCAGCAGCATGGCAGTCAGCAGTTCCCAGGCAGTGGCCTGTACCTCATGACCGACGATCCGGGCATTCATGAAGTACTCGGCCTTGTGGATCAGCACCAGAAACAGGAGTGAGGCGAGCCCGACTCCAAAAGAGACCCCGAGGCTGATGACGACGATCGCGGTATTTGAGATCAGGTTGCCCACCACCGGCAGCAGGCCGACCGCAAAGGTAAGCAGCACCAGAATGGTTGCCATGGGCAGATGGATGTCGAACAGCGGCAGCACCACCAGCAGGTAGATACCGGTCAGGGCTGCGTTGATCCCGGAAATCTTGACCTGGGCAAAAACCACCTTGTCAAAGGAGGTTGCAAGGGTTCGGAGCCGAGCACGCAAGGCGCTGATAAACGGCGGTGCTTTTTCGTGATCAAGAAAGTGATGAACTGCCGTCATCCCCCCCACCACCATGCCCAGTATGACGTGGGCCACAAAGGTAATACCCACCATACCGGCAATCGACAGTTTCTGAACATGCACACCCAGCAGGGTAATCAGCTGTTGGCGCAGATCCTCCATGGTGGTCGGCAGCACGTCGGCGATCTGCTCGGGTAAGGTCCGGCGCAGTCCTTCCAAGGTTTCGGCAAGGGTTGACAGCAGTACGGCGACGCCGTGACTGCTGCTGATGTAAGACCAGAAAAGCATCCCGAAACTGGTCAGGGCCGAGATAACACAGATAACCACCACCCCCAGGGAGAGCCGGTGGGCAAAACGGCTCATGTTCCGGGGGAGGTGGCGTGCCAGTTTCAGAGTCAGCACATAGACTGCCAACCCCGCAATAACCGCCGGCACCAGACGAAAATACAACACCGCCAGGGCTGCTGCAGCAGCCAGCAGGTAACTGATACCTTCCGGCTGCTGCAGGCGTGTTTTCAACGTGGTGTCCGAATGGTTGCTCATTTGGCCAGCTGTCTCAGTACCTGCTCCAGCTTGCGCAGCTCTTCCCCATAGGCAGACCAGTTGCCCTGACGCTGCATGGTAAGAGCACGCTCGTAAATAGCCATCGCCTCTTTGGCCAGGGCTGCCGGTGAGGCCGTGCTTACCGTTGTTGTCGTGGTTTCAGCGGCAGCAGCCGGGCTGCGCTTGCCGCCAAAGATCCGCTGCA
>DKFG01000153.1:0-1910 GCA_002452325.1 Geobacter sp. UBA6802 | reverse complement strand
GCTGGCTCCAGAGGGTCAGCTGCTGCGAGATGTAGGAATCCTGGTTGATTCGGGCATCCACCTGCTTCGGGCCGTAGATCAGCCGGTCACGGGGGAAGGTGTAGGCCAGGATCTTACCGTAGTTGTCGCCGTCGCAGCGTGCCGTCAGCCAGGCAGCCAGGTTGTCCCGTTTGGAGGGGCTGAACGGCAGCAGCANNCCCGGCAGCTTCATGATGGTGTAGTACGGCTCCATCTGTTTCTCGCCAAGCACCGGTATTTCCCAGAGGTTTTCCTTGTTATAGAACACCTTCGGGTCGGTCATATGGTAGGTGCTGAACATGGCGGCCTGCATCTGCAGGAACTGGTGAGAATAGCGCACATGGCTGCGCAGGCCGTCCGGCATCTCTGCCATCGGCTTGAACATACCGGGGAAGATTTTGGCGTACACCTTCAGCACCATGTCGTCCGGGTCGCTGATGTAAAAATCAACTCGACCGTCGTAGGCATCCACCACCACCTTGACCGCGTTGCGCATGTAGTTGATGCCGCCTCTCAGCGGCTTGGAGTAGGGCAGGCGGTTGGAGTGGGTGTAGGCATCAATGATCCATTTCAGCTTGCCTTTGTCGTCCACCACCATGTAGGGATCAGCATCAAAACGAAGAAACGGCGCCAGCTCCTTGACCCGCTTGCTGATGTTCCGGTTGTAGAGTATTCGGCTTTCGCTGGTGATATCCGACGACAGCACAATCTTTTCGGTTCTGAAATGGGCGGCAAAAAGCGCTTTCTTCAGCAGAGAGTCAACCGCTACACCGCCCTTGCCGTTGTAGGTGGTGTTGATGTTCCCGGTGGCTGTCGGGTAACTGAATTCCGGCACCCTGGTCTTGACGATGACGTAGTCGTTGGACAGTTCGCCAAAGTAGATTTCCGGGCGGGTGACCTTGATGTCTGCCAGACTGACTGCAGGAATATCCTTGATATAGAACTCCGGCAACCCTTCTTTGCTGATCCGGCTGACCGGCCCCATGGTGATGCCGTTACCGTGAGTAAAGATCAACCGCTCGTTGATCCAGTTTTTGCTGGGTAGATCAGCGTAGGAAAGTTCACGGGGGGAAAGCATGACCTGGCTGTACTGGCCATTAACCATGTAGCGATCATTGTCTACATCAAAAAACTTGTAATAGGTACGGATCTGCTGCAACTGGCTGTAGGTCTTGAGCAGCGGGGCATGATCCCAGAGCCTGATGTTCTTGATGGTGGCGTCGTTGTTGGCGATCTCGGCAGCTGAAAGCCTGGTGTCAACATCAAACGGTACGGTTTCGATCTTTTTCAGATCATAGCCAAAGCGGGTAAAGTTGATGTTGTGCTCAATGTAGGGGGTTTCAAGGGCAAGCTCGTTAGGGGCCACCTTGAATTTCTGCAGCAGTGCAGGATAGCCGCGCATGCCGATCATATAGGCTGCCACAACAACAATCGGAGGCAGCAGCACCAGCCGCCAGGTCCCTTTCCAGAGCCCGAATGCCAGTAGCAGACCTGCCACAGGGGTAATAAAGGCCAAAGTGGTGAGTGTGGTCAGACGGACATTGACATCAACATAGCCAGCGCCATAGAAGGCACCTTTGTTGCCGTACAGCAGGCCGAACCCTTCCAGATAGAAACCAGCGGCAATCACACAGGAGAAGAGGGCCAGCAGGATTGCCGTATGTCGGCGTACCTGCTGGGCAATCAGCAGACCACGCAGGGTTAACGCGATACCGCCCCGGATGTAGTAGACCAGCAGCGTTACCAGCAGCGTTGCCAGCAGCATGAAGTTCAGGTAGCCCCTGAGTATCTCCAGTAGCGGCAGGCTGAACAGGTAAAAACCGATATCCTTGCCGATAACCGGATCAGTTGTGCCAACGCTGACCCTGTTGATGAACAGCAGGACGTTTTCC
>DKFG01000248.1 GCA_002452325.1 Geobacter sp. UBA6802 | reverse complement strand
GTCCCGCCCGGTCACCACCACGAAAGGGACCTGACTGCCCTGCTCAGCCATGGCGGCAATAAATGCCTCACCGGTCATATCCACCAGCGTATAGTCCAGTAACAGCAGATTGACCGGATGGCTTGCAAGCCAGATCAGGGCAGCGGCACCGGTGGATACGGTATGGCATTGATACCCGTCTTCCCGCAGGGTACCGGCAACCAGCTCGCCAAAAGGGATATTATCCTCAACAATCAGGATCATCCCGCTGGTTATGTGGCCATCAGAATCAGCCATTGTCTCTCTTNNGTGCGGGCTATGGCAAGGGAATCAGGCGGTACATCCTGCGTCACGGTGGTACCGGCAGCGATCAAGGCATTGGCCCCTACTGTCACCGGCGCCACCAGTTGTACATCACTGCCCACAAAGACACCATCGCCGATTACGGTCTTATGTTTGTGCCTGCCATCGTAATTGCAGGTGATGGTACCGCAACCGATATTGACGTCACTGCCGATCTCGGCATCCCCCAGGTAGGTCAGGTGGGAGGCCTTGGAACCGGTCCCCATCACCACCTTTTTTGTCTCCACGAAGTTGCCGATCTTGACCTGGGCCTGCAGCACCGACCCGGGCCGGAGATGGGCCATCGGGCCGACCGAGACATCTTCAGCGACCTGTGCTTCAGACAGCACGCTACCGGCCTTGAGCTGGACCCGGTCGGCAATCACGCAATCGCTGACCCGGACATTGTTCTCCAGTGTGCAGCCGGAACCGATGCTGGTAGCGCCACGCAGGACACAGCCGGGCCAGATAATTGTATCATTCCCCACCTGTACATCGGCATCAATATAGGTCTGATCCGGATCCACCAGGGTTACACCGGACAACATAACCTGTCGGTTGATCCGCTGCCGCAACAGTTTCGCCGCATGGGCCAGCTGTACCCGGTCGTTGACCCCCATGATCTCTTCAGGATCGTCCACCATAGCCGCTGCACAACCGGCATGTTCAGCCACGGCGATCCCGACCAGGTCAGTCAGATAGTACTCATTTTGAGCGTTTTCGCTGCCCAGCCGACCGATATGGGCCCGCAGGAACGCCAGATCCATGCAGTAGATGCCGCTGTTGACCTCATCAATGGCCAGTTCTGCCGGTGCGGCGTCTTTCTGCTCTACTATCCGGCGTACCCTGCCGTCGGCGTCACGCACAATCCGACCATAGCCGAACGGCTGGGCAAAGCGAGCCGTCAATACGGTGACTGCGACAGATGCCGCAACGTGTGTCTCAACCAGTCGGCGGAGGGTGTCGCCGGTTAGAAGCGGGGTGTCGCCGCACAGGATCAGTACCGAGCCGCTTAACCCATTCAGGTGCTCCATGGCGCAGGATACGGCATGACCGGTGCCCAGCTGCTCCTCCTGCAGTGCCAGCGCGACACTGTTGTCTGCCGAGAAATACTGCTGCACCAGATCTGCCTGATGGCCTGCCACCAGTACCACCCGTTCTGCGCCTGCCTGGCGTGCGGCAGCCAGTGGCCAACCAAGCATCGGCATGCCTGCAAGCTGGTGCAGTACCTTCACCAATTTTGATTTCATCCGGGTACCCTTACCGGCCGCAAGGATCAGGGCTGCTGCTACCGACATACATTCTCTCCAGAAGGTAAATTATCTAAGATTTATAGCCGCAGGCATCAGTAGCGTCAAGCTCTTATCAGAATATCCGGGCTTTACAGTACCGGTATTTCACCCTATAGTTTCGAGGTTGTAAACATTGTCACAGGATAAAGGCGCCAATGGGCATAGCAGAAGATCTGCAGATAGCTGAAGTACAGCTGAAGGAGCTGATCACCAGATACGAGCAGTATTTTCTGGGGCTTGAAAAGCGTGAACCGCTCAAGCTACTGGAAGAGTTTGAACGGTTGGTGAGACGTTATACCAACACCAGCATTAATAACACGATGTACAAACATCGCTACAACAATCTGGTGGCCCGTTTTAACAGCTATCGCCAGCACTGGAATCGGATTCTGCGTGAGATAGAGGAAGGGCGTTATTCCCGGGATCGCTTCAGGGCGGATCTCCGTGCAGCGCAGCGCAGCGCACCCGCCTCCCCGGATCGAGAACGTCCGGACCGGTCTGGTGACCGTGAACTTGACCGCATCTTTAACGAACTGATTGAGGCGCGACGCAGCTGTAACCTGCCGACAGACAGCATGGATCGGACACAGCTGGCTGCTACCCTTGAGCGACAGCGCCCGCAGTTGATGCAGAAGCTGGGCACTGACGAGATCAGCTTCCGGGTGGTGGTTGAAGCGGGTAAGCCCAAGATCAAGGCCGGCATCAAACCAAAAAAATCCTACGAATAAAGGCAGCACAACCACTCAATATCATGCCCGTACCAACATTATCCCAAACCCGTTTTACACCAGCCCAGGACGTTGCTGCTGCTCTTGAGCAGGCCGCCCGCCTGACTGTTACCGGACTGAACGGCGCTGCAGCGGCACTGCTGATTGCCGAGCTGTCTACTGCTACTGAGCGTCAGCTGGTGGTGGTGACCGCTGACCAGCAGACCGCAGATGAGCTGACCAGGGAGCTGGCCTTTTTTGACGCCCAGGCAGTGACACCATTTCCTGCCTGGGATGTAGCCCCTTTTGAAGCTGCATCTCCCCATGCCGATATCAGCGGTGCCCGACTGGCAACGTTGCATCGGCTGCGTCAGGGCGGTCCCGGTACCCTGGTGCTGCCGGTAGCGGCGCTGCTGCAGCGGGTAGCGCCGCCGTCACTGCTAGACCAGGTTGCACTCTATATCCGTATCGGTGATGATCTTGATCGGGACAGCCTGCTTGAAACCCTGGTTCGGGCCGGTTATCTGTCATGCCCGCTGGTGGAAGAACGGGGCAGCTTTGCGGTGCGTGGCGGCATCCTTGATCTGTTCCCTCCCAGCCTGCCGTTACCGGTTCGGATCGAGTTTTTTGGCGATACGGTTGAGAGCTTGCGCTGTTTCAACCCTCTTACCCAGCGTTCGGCAGAGTCGCTTGATGAGCTGTTGCTGTTGCCTTCGCGGGAGCTGATCATTCCTCTTGAGGCGTTTCAACCCGGCATTGCCCGCCTGAAGCGGCGGGCCGATGAGTTGGATATCCCGGCTGACCGCCGTCGTCAGTTAACTGCCGACCTGCAGGCAACCAGCTATCCACCGGGTAGTGAGTTCCTGCAGCCGTTTTTCTGCCCACAGCAGGCAACCTTGTTCGACTTTCTGCAGCAGCCACTGCTGATTCTGGTTGAGCCTCAGCAGCTGACAGCAGCAACCGCTGCCTTTCAGTCTGCAATTGAGGCAGGCCTTGATCAGGCTGTGGCTGACTCCCGCCTCTGTCCGACTCCGGACCAGCTGTACCTGACGCCGGAACAACTGTCGGCTTTAACAGCAGGTTGCCAGACGGTTGAGCTGCACCGGCTTGCGGTCTCTGCTCCCGGCGAACAGCATATCCTGTCGATCCGGACAGAAGAAAACAGTGATCTGCGGATCAGTCTGAGCGGCGATCAGCATCACCTGCTGGGCCCTTTTGCAGATCGCCTGAAGAGCTGGCGTGCGGATGGGTGGCGCAGCATGATTGTCTGTCACCAGTTGGCGCAGGTTGAGCGGCTGGAGGCACTGTTCGGGCCATATAGTGTTTCCACTGAGCGGGTAACCGGTTTTAGTCAGGCGGTCAGTGGAGACGGCCCGTCAGCTGATCTGGTGCTGGCCCTGGGAGAGCTATCGCGAGGCTGCCGGTTCCCTGCTGCCCGGCTGGCGGTGATTGCCGAGGAAGAGCTGTTCGGCA
>DKFG01000070.1:22475-28854 GCA_002452325.1 Geobacter sp. UBA6802 | reverse complement strand
TATCAAAATTTACCGGACAGTAGTGCCTATTTTACTTGATTTTTTTATACAAATAGCCGAATTAAGAAACCTGTCTAAATTCATAGGTGCGATAAAACAAACAATACAGGAGGTCAGACATGCGCAGCAACAAAGGCTTTACCTTGGTAGAAATGGCGATAGTACTGATTATTATTGGTATTATTTTAGGAGCAGTGGTTAAGGGACAGGATCTGATAGTAAACGCCCGTTCAAAGAAACTGATCAGTGCTGCAAACACCTGGAATATATTGGCTTACACCTATATGGATCGTATGGGCCACTTCCCCGGCGATGGCGGTACAAACGTTTCCACCGGCGTTGCCGTAGGCACCTCGGACGGCATTATCGGTAACGCTGCTGCCGAGCGCGCTGCCGGTGCAACAGCCATTGACCAGATTGTTGGTACAGCCGCGACCCCCAATATGTCCAATGCACCGGAAAACCCGGTTATGATCGGCGGTCAGGCATTCTGGATCTATTTTGGCTATGTCAATGCGACAGTTGGACAAAGAAACGCGATCTACATCTGCCCAAGCGTTAACTGCAACACTGCCCTGACAAGCGACTCAATGGCTATCCTGCAAGCATTGGATACCGCCATTGACGGAACCGCCGATGCAGGCCTTGGCCGGGTCAGGGCCATGGCAAACGGGGGTGGATATAACGCTCTTGCGGTAGCCTTTGGTAACCGGGCAAATGCAGTCTTCAACAACTCAAGCCCCTTGAACCGGGCTATTGACACACCGGTAAACTCCGCTCAATGGGCAATTGCCGGCCAGAGCGGCGCTGTCTGGGTCTTTGACCGTCCGTTCTAGTCAGATACACACCTAAATCAAAGGGGGGCTTCGCAGCCTCCCTTTTTTATTAAAAAATGTGCTATACAGATCCTATGGAAAATCGAGCAGGTAATATACGGGGCTTTACCCTGGTAGAAATGGCGCTGGTGCTGGTTGTCATTGGCATTGTGATCGGCATTGGCGCTGGTATGATCGGCCCCTTGACAAACCTGTCAAAAACCCGTGAGACCAAAGAGCTTCTTGGTGCAACGGTCGAGTCAGTCAACAGCTGGGCGGCAAGTAACAACTCGCTCCCTAATGCGGCCGGGTTTACGTCAGTTGCCAAATCCCCCAACGATACCTGGGCACGTAATGTTATCTACCTTTTTGACAATACCCTCTATGCGGCCGCACCAACCAAAGACACCATCTGCGGTCGCAAAACCACCGCTCTCACCATTATTAACAACGGTGTTAGCCCGGCTGCAGCCATCACTAACGTTGCCTATCTTGTCTTAAGCTTGGGTGAAGATGCCCAGATAAATACAACTGCAACCGATGGCCCCATAACTATTTCAAGGACAGCAAGCGGTACCATCACACTTGATCCGAATGTCAGTGACATCGTTCGCTGGGTCACCCTGGATGAACTACGCAGCAAGATTGGTTGTCAGGGAGCACAACTAAAGATTGTGAATAATGAGCTGCCACCCGCCACCGTTGCTGCTCAATATCCAAACGCCACAGCTGGGTCAGTACTTAGCATAACCACTGACGGCGGAGCAACGCCCGGAACGCTACGTTGGTGCATAGAAGCCCCCTCTGCCACCCCACTGCCTGCGGGGCTTGTTTTTACTCCTGCCCTGACCGGAGCAATTCGAGTTGCTCCCAACACCTGTAATGCAGCAAACCCTCTACCTGAAGCAAACTGGATCTTATCACCAACCCTCAGCATTTCAGGCACTCCTATCATTAACAATCAGGGAGCCTACAATTTCACCTTATATGCACGCGACAACAATGACGCATCAGGTACCAACGACAATATCGCCTCAAAGGCGTTTGTACTTACCGTAAACCCCTAATGGGATTTATCCACAAACCATACGGCTTCACTATGATGCCGCTGATCCTGACTATGTTTGTTATTGTTGGTCTGCTCAGCGCCGGCATGTTGTTGTTGGCCTCCTCAACGCAACGAGCCAAAACAGTAGGAGCAATAAAATTTCTGGATTCGACAGCAAATGCAGTCGTACTCTGGTCTGCTTCCTCACGAACGCTTCCTCCGACCCTTCAAACAGTATTCACTGGCGGTAATCCTCTGGACCCTTGGGGGAACACTGTAGTCTACCTCTTTGACAACAACCTTACAGCCATAGCAACCGGCGGCATCTGCGGTAGGACATCAACCAACCTGACGGTAAACGGAACACCCAACATTGCCTTTGCACTACTCAGCACGGCTGGAGATGCATTTCAATCAACCTGGACAGGAGTACCGGCATTTAGCACAACTGTTTTCACCTACCCTGCAACCGCACTTGGTACGACAGCCACACTTGCCACCGGTGATCTCTTCAAAATTGTCACCCTTGAAGAGCTAAAAAACCGTGCCGGATGCTATGGCAACACGCAGGGGCAGCTAAAAATCCTGAACAATGAACTGCCCAAGGGATGCAACGGCACTCCATACTCCGCAACCATTTTTGCTGGTGGCGGTGTCCCCCCTTATCCGACATACACCATCACCGGTCTGACTGGTACCGGACTTTCAGCCTTAGGCGCCAACATTACCGGAACCCCCACAACCACAGGCAGCTTCCCGGTTTCCGTACAGGTTACCGATAGCCATACACCGACAGCTACTTCGGTTCAGAAAAACCTGACACTGACAATCAACTCGTGTGGCGGATCACTCCCCACACCCACCGCAGCCTGGAACTTCAACGAAGGCAGCGGCAACACCATCGGTTCCGGCTCTACTCTTGGAACTATTGCCGGTACGGCTAACTGGGTTCCACGGGCTGGCGGTTTCTCTCTTTTTCTGGACGGCACCAATAACTACATTTATTTCAACGACATAAATTACTACAACATTGGCACCGGAAATGTAGCCCTCTCTGCCTGGGTTAATTTCAGCGGAATGCCCAAACAAAGCTGGTGTGACCCGGTAAGCAAAGTAGATATGGCCATTGGCGCCATTGCAGGCAAAGGGTTCCTCTATCCGGCCATTGGCTACGGCATGTATGTCACCCAAACCCGGCAATGCACCTCATGCACATCCGGTTGTGGTGCCTGGAGCAACTACAAGGTAGCGTTTCAGCTCCGCAATCCCGCCAATACCGATATTCATTACGTCTACTCTGACGATACGATTTCAGGTAGTAGCTGGATTCATGTTGTTGCTATGCTTGACAGATCGGCATCACCTGCTACAGATCAGATAAAGATGTACCTGAATGGCGTAAAACAAACTGTTACCACCAATGATTATCAGTACACGGCCCCAACAGCGCTTAATTTTGACAACAGCTTCAAGTTTACCATCGGTGCGCGACATGGCGGGGGATCAAGCTATGCCTTCCCTTACTGGGGGCCGATTGATGATGTCCAGTTTTACAAAGTAGCCTTAACTGATGCTCAGGTACAAACACTGTACACCACTACCGCTCTACCGTACCGGATATGGAATAACAGTGGTATTTCCCGCTGGTATACCTACTATAACGGCACAAGCACCACACCATGCTCAACCGCACCTGTCGCATCAGGGACCGAATTCCCGCCACTGACAGTTAAAGGTACGCTCTCTACGTACAGCAACAGCACCTGCACAAACAATCTGCTTGCCGTCAGTTATACAAATGCCATTGATACGAATGGAGACAATTGTCTTAACATCAATCAGACCGACCGGAGCTGCCCATAATGTGACTTAAATCGTTCCCACGTCACAACGGCTAGGCGGCACATGATCTGTTTTTTTAATCGCCTGAGACCACCACCTACTGTTATTTGTGGAGATACAATGGCACTATTTTGGCTGGTAAAACGATAACCATAAAGGCAACGCCATGAACAACACCGCCGTACTGTTACTTCAGATGGGTGGACCGGATTCTCTGGAAGCGGTCAAGCCGTTTCTGCTGAATCTGTTTTCAGACCGGGAAATCATCAAGATCGGACCGGCCTGGCTGCAGCCGTTTATCGCCCGGATGATTGTCAGACGCCGCGCCCCCAAGGTGGCTGAGAAATACCGTGAGATCGGCGGTAAATCCCCCATCCGTGAACTGACCCAGGCCCAGGCAGATGCGCTTGCCGCAGAGCTTGGCATCCCCTGCCATGTCGGGATGCGCTACTGGCACCCCTTTACTGCAGAGACGCTGCCCCAATTACGTAAAACCGGCATCAAAAGGCTGGTGGCACTGTCGCTGTATCCCCACTATTCCCGCGCCACCAGTGGTTCCAGTTTCAATGATCTGACCCGCTGTCTGGCTGACCAGGACAGTGACCTTGAGGTTGTGCGGATTCCTCATTTTTATGATCACCCGCTCTACATTCAGGCAGTATCAGAGAAGATCGAGACCGGCCTGGCTTCCTTCCCTGACCGCAGCGCTGTACAGCTGCTGTTTTCAGCACACTCTCTACCGCAATCGTTCATAGATGAAGGCGACCCGTATCTCGACCATATCCAGTCCACAGTCCGGCTGGTGATGGAACGGTTTGACAATGTCAGTCATCACCTGGCTTTTCAGTCACGGGCCGGACCGGTCAAATGGCTGGAGCCCTCCACCGATGACAAACTGAAGGAACTGGCAGCAGCGGGCTGCGCAGACGTGCTGATGGTGCCGCTCTCCTTTGTCTCGGACCATATCGAAACCCTGCACGAGATTGATATTGAATATGCCGAAGAGGCCCACAAACTGGGGATCAGCAGCTTCAGACGCACCGAGTCGCTCAACAGTTCACCGACCTTTATCCGCTGCCTGGCAACCCTGGTACAGGATGCACTGAAAAATTCATAATTGTTCATATTCTCTTCATAACCTCTTCTTAACGGATTGGTAAGGTGGAACCATCAAAACGAGGTTGTTGATCAACCACTACCCAGACACGGAGGAGCAGAACTATGAAAAAATCAATTTTGGCACTCACCGCAGCAGCAGCACTTTCAATCGCAGCATCAGCCATCGCCATGCCCGGCATGGGTCCAGGAGCAGGCCCCGGTGCCGGTATGGGCCCAGGCAGGGGTGCCGGCCCCTGCGCCACCCAGGGACAGTACACTGAACAGCACAAGAAGTTTATTGCCGAGACCCTGCCGATCCGAGAAGAGATGCACAAGAAGCATATCGAACTGCAAAAAGAGTGGATCAAGGACAAGCCGGATAACGCCGTAATCACCAAACTGCAGGGAGAAATGATTGAACTGCGCAAAAAGATGATGGACGCCCGCGCCAAGTCCGGCCTGCCGATGGGAAAGATGGGAAAAGGCAAGCGGGGCCATAAAGGCATGCACGGTGGCTGCATGAGTATGATGCAAATGAATTGCCCAAAAGTAGCTCCGGCTGCGGCAAAGTAATTTTTACGGTAAACACAGAGCAGCGGAGCGATTGAACAGGTCAAAAACCTGAAGAAAGATGATCAGTTTTTTCCTCCGTTGCTCTGTTGCTCCGTGTTTCAAATGTGCTGAGGCCTTTGATGAAGTGTCATCTCTTAAAATATATCCTGTCACTCCTGGTACTGTTCTCGGCCCTGCCGGCAGCAGCAGAAGGGCCTGAACCGGGCCGGGGGCAGGGCTGGCGGGGCGGACAGCATGATGGTCCCGGTTCACCGCCCCCGTTTGGCGATTACTGCCCCCGCCGCCACGCCGACCACTACGGGGCCCGGCAGCCGGTAAGCAGTGTTGACGAGGCCATTGAGCGGCTGGCCCGTTTTTACCGCATCCCTCCTGAACGGGTGCAACCGCATAAAGAACGCCGCAACGGCTTTATTATCGACATTCTCAATCCTGACGGATCGCCGGCTGACCGGGTGATCATCGACAAATGGTCCGGCAGAATACGCTCCACCCGCTGACAGGACACCACTTGATGCAACCACCAATCCTGATCGTTGAAGATGATCTCAAGATTGCCCGTATCATCAAGGCCTACCTTGAAGGGGCAGATTTTCGCGTCGTACACGCTGATACGGCTCGCGACGCCCTGATCAGGGCCGAGGCAGAACTTCCGCTGGCGGTGATCCTCGATCTGGGGCTGCCGGATATGAGCGGTGAAGAGCTCTGTCAGGAGCTGAAGGAGCTGGGCAATTTTCCGGTGATCATGCTGACCGCCAAATCATCGGAAGAAGAGCGGATCACCGGCTTTGCCCTGGGGGCCGATGATTATGTAGTCAAGCCAGCTTCCCCCCGTGAGCTAGTCTACCGGGTCAAGGCAGTACTGAAACGGTACGACGGCTCCGGCAGCACTGCCGGTCACCCGGTCAGCTTCAATAACGGCACCCTGCTGCTTGACAGCCGCCGCCACAGCGTCACCTGCCGTGGCGAACCACTCACCATCACCCCCACCGAATTCAAGCTGCTG
>DKFG01000070.1:0-22466 GCA_002452325.1 Geobacter sp. UBA6802 | reverse complement strand
CCAAGGCCCTGGGCTACCAGTTTGAAGGGTATGAACGCAGCGTAGATGCCCATATCAAAAACCTGCGCCAAAAGATTGAGCAGGACAGCCGTAAACCTGAGTTTATCAAGACCGTCTACGGTATCGGCTACCTCTTTGCAGGAGAACGGGATGCGGTTTAGCCTGCAGCGTAAATTATTGGTGTTGCTGGGGTTGGTAATCCTGATCGCCCTCTCCTCCTCACTGGTGCTGCGCAATCTGGTTATTCGCGACTTCAAGGCCTTTGGCGAAGGCAGGATGCTGGACCGTCTCTACCAGATTCAGGCAGTGTTAGAGGGACGCTACGAACAACGGGGCAGCTGGCAGCGCGAGCTGGTTGCCGATGATCTGGTCTGGGCCTGGCTGCAGGGCATTGAACTGCGCCTCTACAACAGTGATAACCAACTGGTGCTGGACACCGAGCAGGCCCTTGCATCGCTTTCCCCCACCATGCAGCAGCGTATCCTGGCCTCAACCGGTCGTCGCCCGCTCCCGCCACTCTCCGACGAACTCCGGAGTTACCCCCTTTTCCTGCAGGGTGACGAGATCGGCCACCTTGAGGTCCGCCTGCCCAGCCCGGTACATGAGGCGTTTTTTATCCGCTCATCCAACCGTTTTCTGGCCTACAGCGTTGTCGGGCTCGGCCTGTTTGCCCTGCTGCTGAGCGTTCTGGCGGCCCGACGTATTTCACGACCGTTGCAGGAGCTGACCACGGCAGCTGAACGACTGGCCTCCGGGGAGCCGGGCGAACAGGTAACCGCAACCTCCAACGATGAGATCGGCAGGCTAACCGCCACCTTCAACCGGATGTCTGAGACCCTTGCCGCCCAGGAACGGCTGCGGCGTCAGCTAGTGTCCAATGCCGCCCACGAGCTGCGCACACCGCTGATGGTGATCAAGGGTGAGTTGGAGGGGATGATGGACGGTCTGCTCCCTACCACGTCAGAGGCCCTGCAGTCGCTGCACGATGAAACCACCCGGCTGACCGCCATTCTGGACGGCGTTGATGAGCTGACCCGCGCCCAGGCCGCCGGGCTGCGCCTGAATCTTCAACCGGTCTGTCTGGTCTCTTTTTTTAAACAGGTGGTTGCCCGCTTTGAACGACAGGCCACAGAACAACAGGTACGGATCAGCATTCAAGGCGACACGGAACTGCAGGCCCTGATCGACCCCGATCAGTTTTCCCGCATCATCATCAATCTGGTCAGCAACGCCCTGCGGGCCATGCCGAACGGTGGCCGGTTTGATCTGCTGGTGACCAGACCGGCAGCCCGCAGCATTGCCGTCGAGATTATGGATACCGGTTGCGGTATCCCCCCCAACCAGCTGCCCCACATCTTTGAACGGTTCTACAAGGGCAAGGACGGCGGCCTCGGGCTGGGGCTGGCTATTGTCAAGGAACTGGTGGAGGCCCACAACGGCAGCATCGACGTCACCAGCACGCCGGGCACAGGAACCTGTTTTCTGATTCAACTACCACATTCTGAGGCTCAGGCTACCGTATCCTGACAGAAATGTCAGAATACCTTCAGTTGCCATCTGGAGACCATCCTGCTACAAACAGGCTCAAGTGGGGTAGGCCATGCGCGTACTGGTGGTGGAAGACGAACGAAAAATTGCTGATGCCCTCAAACTGGGGCTGGAGGCAGAAGGATACCAGGTGGTGCTGGCCGCCACCGGTGAAGAGGGATTCTTCTGCCTGAACAGTGAATCGTTTGATCTGCTGCTGCTGGATCGGATGCTGCCGGGTCGTGACGGCCTGGAGGTACTCAAGACCATGCGCACCAAGGGTTTTACCCTGCCGGTGCTGGTGCTGACCGGTCGCGATACGGTTGAAGACCGGGTGGTGGGGCTGGACAGCGGTGCTGATGACTATCTGGTCAAGCCATTCGCCTTCCCTGAACTGCTGGCCCGGATACGGCTGCTGCTGCGACGGGGCAAGCAGGAACATGCGATACGGCTCACTCTGGCCGATCTGGAACTCAACCTGTCCACTCGTCAGGCACTACGCAGCGACCAACACCTGGATCTGACCTCCCGCGAGTTTGAACTGTTGGAATACCTGCTACGTCACCAGGGACATGTGGTCTCACGCGAGATGCTGGCCCACGATGTCTGGAAGGTGCGGGAGCGTTCCACACCGCTTGACAATGTGATCGACGTCAACATCGCCCGCCTGCGCCGCAAGGTGGACGGCCCTTTCTCCCGCAAGCTGATCCGCACCATCCGTGGTGTCGGGTTTATGGCAACCGCACTCGACGATGAAACTACCCCGCCTGAGTAACCTGCGTCTCAAGTTCACCCTGCTGTACGGTGTTGCCCTGATCGTCATCGTGCTGCTGTTCTCCCTCGGTATCTATACCTTTGTCCAGCGACTGCTGATCAGCCAGATCGACAACCATCTGCGCAGCGACCTTGCCACGGTCAGCAAATACCTGCGCAACGATCCGGCAGGGCTGCAGAAGCTGTCCAATTTTGGGGCCGTACACCTGTTCAGAATTCGAGACGGCAACCGCACCCTGATCACATCACAGGAATGGGTCATTGCAGGTCTTGACAAGCACGTGTCCGGGGGCGACTTTGCTCCTTCCCCCATCCTGCTTGACACCAGCCAGAAACGGCTTTACCGGATACAAAGCAGCCTGCTGCCGCTGGAGGAAAAACTCTACCAGATCGTAGTGGCCCACGAACAGAGCAATTACCAGCGCACCCTCAACACCCTGGCGTTGATCATCATGCTGATCCTGCCGGTTTCCATCGCCCTTTCACTGGTGGTGGGCTACCTGATTGCCGGACGGGTACTGGCGCCGGTGGCTGCCATTACCGCCAAAGCCCGTGAGATCAATGCCGAAAACCTGGCGGCACGGCTGCCGGTCACTAATGAAGACAATGAGTTCAACAACCTGGCGCAGGTCTTCAACCAGACCTTTGAGCGTTTGGAGGATGCCTTTGAACGACTGCGCAGCTTCACCAGCGATGCCTCCCACGAACTACGCACTCCCCTGACCGCCATCCGCAGTATCGGCGAGACCGCGCTCCAACAACAACGGGTCAACCCTGAATCTGCAGAGACCATCGGCAGTATGCTGGAAGAAACCGACCGGCTGGTGCAGACCGTGGAGTCGCTGCTGTTGTTGAGTCGTGCCGACAGCCATGCACTGCTGAAGGAACCCGTAGAGGTGGGCGACCTGCTGGCCGATGTGGTTGAGTTTCTGTCGGTACTGGCCGAGGAAAAACAGCAGCAGATCCGGTTTGAGCGTCAGGCAGTCCTTCAGCTGGAGGCAGACAGCTGCATGCTGCGCCGTGCCTTTCTGAATCTGGTGGATAATGCCGTCAAATATTCCCCGGAGCAGGCTGTCATCACGGTCCGCATCTACAGCCATACTGACGGTTTCACAGTGGTTGAGGTGGCTGACCAGGGACCAGGCATCCCGGATCAGGACAAATTGCGGGTCTTTGACCGCTTCTATCGGATCGACAACGGTCGCTGCCGCCAAAAAGGGGGGACCGGTCTGGGCCTGGCCATCACCAGGGCTTCGGTGGAAGCCCACGGCGGCGAAGTCAGCATCCATACCAATCCAGACGGCGGCACGCTGTTCCGGGTACGATTTGCCCCTGTTCAGGCAGAACCATAACCAACCGGCAACTATCCGTGCTATAACCCTGTCCATGCCAGCCACCACTACCTCACCATTACTGCAGCTTGAACAACTGACCAGCGTCAGGCCGGGGCCGCAGAACCGCCCACTGACGGTACTGTCGGCTGTCAGCTGCTCCTTCCGTCAGGGCGAACTGACCGCCCTGATCGGTCCCTCGGGCAGCGGCAAGAGTTCGCTGATCCGCCTGATCAACCGCCTGGACGATCCCCTGCAGGGCCAAATCCTGCTGGAGGGACAGGATATCCGTGAGCTGGCCCCTCCCCTGCTCAGACAGCGGATCGGTATGATGCTTCAAAAGGCCCATCTGTTTGAAGGGACGGTGCTGGACAACCTGCAGCAGCCGTTTCGCTATCGCAAAAAGCCGCTACCCGGCCCTGATGATCCCCACATCACCCGTTGCCTCACCCTTGCCCGGCTCACACCGGATTTTCTTGAGCGGGATGCCCGCACCCTGTCCGGCGGCGAGCAACAACGGGTCAGTCTGGCACGCACCCTGATCAGTCAGCCCCAGGCCTTGCTGCTGGATGAACCCACCAGTGCCCTTGACCGCCCCACCACCGACAGCCTGGGCCAGACACTGCAGGAACTCTGTCGATCAGAACAGCTGGCGATTATTCTGGTGACCCACGATCTGCGTTTGGCAGAGCGGATCAGTGATCAGCTGCTCTACATGGAGCAGGGCCGGATTGTTGAGATCGGTAGAACCACTGAACTGTTTGAACGACCACAGAGCGAGGGGCTACGGTCGTTTCTTTCAGAACCGGAAACTGAAAAAACCTGACTCACGCAACGGCGCTACGATGCAACGAAAATCAAAAACAAAGGGTGAGATCATGCAAGAAAATGAGGTTGCCGCAAAAGTCATGGATGCGGCTTTCCAGATTCACCGTGAGCTTGGTCCAGGCCTGCTGGAAAGTGTCTACGAGGTTGTATTGACAAAACTGATTACAGACATGGGGTTATCCGTTGAACGACAGGTTCCTGTTGCTATTATCTTTCAGGGGCTTTCTTTTGATGAGGGGTTCAGGGCAGACTTGATCGTGGAAAAGAAATTGATTGTTGAACTGAAATCTGTTGAACGGTTGCAACCTGTCCATAGCAAACAGCTCCTGACCTATCTTCGACTGACAGGCTGCAAGTTGGGCCTGCTGATCAATTTCGGCGAAAACCTTCTGAAAGATGGCATCAAACGGGTTGCAAACGGGATGCCTGCTGTGTAGCCTTTCGTCGCGTCGTTGCGCCGTTGCGTGAGTCAGGTTTTGAGGATCTTTCTATGTCAGACACTAACTCATTGATACATCTGGACCTGCTGCAGTTGGTCTACGCCTATGCCCTGATCCTGCTTTCAGTCAGCCTGGCCCGCTTCCGGCAGATCGGCCAGGAGCGCCAGATGCTCTGGGCCTCGCTACGGATGGTGGTGCAGTTGCTGGCTGTCGGCTACCTGCTGCAGCTGATCTTTACGGTCCGATCACCGTTGCTGGTAATCCTGATCCTGCTGACCATGACCGGCTTCTCGCTGCAGATCGTCGGTTCACGGATCAAACAGCGGATGCCCGGTTTCTACCGGATCATGGGCAGCTCCATCCTGATCGGCTGCGGCGGCATCACCTTTTACTTTTGCCTGCTGGTGGTGGGGTACACCCCCTGGCATGATCCGCGCTACCTGATCCCCCTGGCCGGAATGATCATCGGCAACTCCATGAACGGCGCCAGTCTGGCTGCCGAGCGTCTGGCTGCAGAGATGCGGGAACGTCACGATGAGCTGGAGACGGCCCTCTGCCTGGGGGCAACCGCCCGTCAGGCAGCTGAACCGGCCCTGCGCACCGCCTACAAGGCCGCCCTGATCCCGACCATGAACACCATGGCCGCCACCGGCATCGTGGCCCTGCCCGGTATGATGACCGGCCAGATCCTGTCCGGTACTGAGCCGATGCTGGCGGTACGCTACCAGATCGCCATCATGTGCGCCATTACCGCCGCCGTGGCCATTACCGCCTTCCTGATCCTGCTGCAGGGGTATCGCGGCTATTTCACTCCGGCTGATCAACTGCGTAACACCCCATAATCCATCGTCAAGCCCCCCGTGCAATTTCTGACAAAGATGTCAGGAAAGCGTCAGTTGTGCTTTTCATACCTTCCCGGTAATCATTGACCATAACGAGTTTGCTCTATCAGCTCGCGGTACGCGGTAGAAAGCATCAAACAAAAGAGGAAACACATGTACAAAACCGTATTAGCGTCAATTGCAACCCTGCTGCTGGCGGCAGCACCGGCTATGGCTGCAGAGTACCCGGACCAGAAACAGGCCGACATCGCCAAGACCGGCAGCTATGTGGGGGCAAACAGCTGCAAAATGTGTCACAGCGATGTCCACAACAGCTGGGCTGATTCCCGCCACACCAAAAAATCCCGCAAGGGTCCGGCCTTTGGCAAGGAGTACCTCAAGAACGTCTACGAGTATGTCCAGAAAGACTGGGACAAGTTTGAGACCCACATGATCCTTGACCAGAAGGACAAGAACACCAACTACGTTACGGTCAAGAAGTATGCGCTTGAGGAAGTGGGTTACTCGGTCGGCTCGGTGCGCAAGCAGCGCTACGCAGTCTACTACGACGGTTCTCCGGTGGATGCCTACCTGCAGACCACCAAGGACGGCGGCATCTCCTGGACCATTGACAAGAGCCAGGTGGTAAAATACCCCGGCAACAAGGAACGGGCCGGCTGGAAGTTCCTGGCGCTTGAGTTTAAGCCAAAAGAACAGAACAAGAACAACTACGGTGAGTTCTACTCCTGGCAGGAGCGTTGTATCAGCTGCCATACCACCGGTTTTGATCCCAAGGCCTGGAACGCTGCCAAGGCTGACTTTGTAGTCGGCAAGCGCAAGGATCTGAAAGACCTGCATGTGGCCGATCACCTGATCAGCTGTGAGGCCTGCCACGGTCCGGGTGCCGTGCATGCCAAAGCACCCTCAAAAGGCAACATCATCAATCCGGCCAAGATCACCAATATTGAGGCCCGCAAGATGGTCTGCGAGCAGTGCCATACCCGCACCGCCAAGAACCTGCATAACAAAGGGGCCAACGACCTGCGCGGCTACCGGATCGGCGATCAGTACATGGACCATGCCGACTATGTGCGTCCGGCCTGGGGTAAAGGCAGCCGCGCCGTATCAGCAGACGGCAAGGGACGCCGCGACCACCAGATGGATATGGATATGCGGCTCTCCGAAACCATCAAGGGTACCCACAGCGTGCATGCTGCCATGTCCTGCCTGGACTGCCATGATTCCCACAAGGTGGGCGCCAGCGGCGCCGGAAAGAGCAAGACCCTCAAGAAGCCGGCGCTTGAGACCTGCGCTGCCTGCCACCAGGGCAATGCCGAGAAGATGCTGACCGTGCTGGACGGCATGAGAGGCTGGCCCAAGTACAAGTACGGCGAGTGGGGCGGTGAAGGCGGTCGTGCAGCCCCCCGGTCACACGTCTTCAACTTTGACGAGCAGGGCCGCTCATACGCCCTCAATCCTTCCCAGTACCACTGGGCCCTGAAGAAGGACGGCGATGCCAAGAAAGAGGCCGACTGGGCTGCCATCTGGCCTTGGGAAAAGGCTGCCTTTGAAAAGAAGGGGATGACCGTGAAGGTTGGCGCAAAGCCCTGGGAGTTGTAACCTGACACTGACGTAACGCTCCATCAGTTGAAACAGCCGCTCCGGATCACCGGGGCGGCTGTTTTTTGTCAGACACGAAGCAGACCGGGATTGCCTGCCGTATGCAAAGCAGGTATGCTGCCGACATCGGTCTGCCCATCACACACGGTTACAGGACCCTGCCATGGTTCCGGCACTGCTGAACGCCCTACTCGATATCTTCCTGCCGCCCCGCTGTCACATCTGCCGCGTCTTGATCCCCGGCAGCGGGGCACTGCATATCTGCGACAGCTGTTATGCAGGATTGCCGATCATCAGCCCCCCACTCTGCTCTGTCTGCGGCATACCGCTGCAGGGAGCGGGTGAAAACCACCCCTGCGGCCGCTGTATCACCACACCACCCCCCTACCTGGCAGCCCGGGCTGCCCTGCGGCATGAAGGGGCCTGCCGCGACCTGATCCACGCCTTCAAATACCGGGGTAAAAGCCACCTGAGGCGTCCCCTGGGGCTACTGACCGCACAACTTTTAGCCGACTTCAGACAGGTACACCAGCCCGACCTGCTGATACCGGTGCCACTGCACCGCTCACGTCTGCGCAGCCGGGGCTTTAACCAATCAGTGCTGTTAGCCGAGCTACTGGCCAAACAGTGGCAGATCCCGCTGCAACGACAGCTGCTGCAACGTACCCGTGCCACCATTCCCCAGATGGAGCTTACCCGTGCAGAACGTCTGACCAGTCTGCAAGGCGCCTTCAAGGTACGCGACAGCACTCTGATATCGGGCCGCCGCATCATGCTGGTGGATGATGTCTTTACCACCGGCAGCACCCTTGCCGCCTGCGCCACAACCCTGCTGCAGGCCGGTTGTGAACAGGTAACAGCGGTAACCGTTGCCCATGCCCCGTAAACTACTGCACGGCACTCGTAAAACCTGTTGACAGCGGTCCGACGCTGACCTATACCGTTTTCCGTATACATTCACGAGGAGGAACCGCTGCATGCGTCTGTCAACCAAAAGCCGTTACGGGCTGCGCGCCCTGTTTGATATCGCCTACAACAACGACAACCAACCGGCCCAGGTCCATGAGATCTCCAGGCGACAGGAGATCTCGCCCCGCTACCTGGAGCAGATCTTCCAGAATCTGAAGAAATGCGGCATTCTAAAGAGCAAGCGCGGCCCCCAGGGGGGCTACACTCTGGCCAGACGGCCGGACCAGATCACCCTGCTTGAGATCATCAAGGCTACTGAACAGGATGCCCTGATGGTTGAATGTGCCGGTGAAGCCAAGAAAAAAAAGCGCCGCAAGAACGAATGCCCGTTTGAAGGCAACTGTGTTACCCAGACGGTCTGGAAAGAGGCCAGTGATCTCCTTGACGGACTGTTCAACACCCTGACCTTGGAGACCCTCTGCCAGCGCGGTGCGGCCATGGGGGTTGCCAAAGAAAGCTTTTCCCGCCGACAGGCCGACCTCTGATATTTTCAGACTCAGGCCAGCCGACTGATGCAGTGCGCCGTTCCCGCAACTATCAGCACCTGCAGCTGTTGCTGCAGGAACTGGCCCCGGTGGCGGTGGCCTTTTCAGGCGGCGTCGACTCCTCGCTGCTGCTAAAGGTTGCTGCAGACACCCTCGGCAGCACCTGCTGCGCCGTAACGGTTGATGCCCCCTACCACTTTCGTCAGGAGCTGAGCGATGCCGCAGCACTGGCCCGGCAATTACAGGTGCCGCACCTGCTCCTTACGTTTGACCCCGCCGCCCAGCTCCCGGAACTGCTGAAAAACCCGCCTGATCGCTGCTACCATTGTAAAAAGGCCCTGCTGGAACACTGTCTGGCAGAGCTTGATCCACGCTTCACCCTGGTAGACGGCAGCACCCTGGATGACCAGCACGTCCACCGCCCCGGACGTAGAGCACTTCAGGAGCTGGGAGTCCGCAGCCCTCTTGCCGAAGCGGGATTTTCCAAGGATCAGGTCAGGGAATTGAGCCGCACCCTGGAACTGACCACTTGGCATAAACCGGCCCAGAGCTGCCTGCTGACCCGCTTTCCCTATCACCACACCATCAGCCGGGCTGAACTCGAACGGGTTGAAGCTAGCGAAACAGCACTACAACAGCTGGGATTTACCGTGGTGCGGGTACGCAGCCTGGGAAACCTGGCCAGGATAGAAACAGACAACGGGGAGCGGGCAGATGCCCTGCTCCCCGCTATTGAGGCTGCCTGCAGAGCCGCAGGCTTTGAACAGATAGAACTTGATCCTGCCGGTTACCGCAGCGGCAGCATGGATAAGCTGAAGCACACAGTATAACCCCGGATATGCCATGAAGCGGCGCAAAGCGTCTGCACGAGCTCTACCGGATGTTTTCTGTCATATTTCAGACAAGGTCAGCATAGGTGGTGAACGCCGCAAGATGGTGTTCTGAGGCATTAATGAGATTACTATAGACAATCCCCACAATTCCGACATCACCGGAAGCGATAATTGCCTGAATATCCGCAATATCAGTCTGCTCAACCAGAACACCTACACCATATGCGGCATCAAGAGATGCGCTTCCCTGCTGCAGCAGACTGTCGTAAAGCGCCTGAATATCTGAATTTGTGAAAACACCTGCAGTTGTTGACAGACCGGAAACATCAATTCCCGCCTTGTCAGCAACGGCCAAAAGAGTGTCCATATGTTTCTGCTCAGAAACGGATATCCTGTCAAATATTGTGCTGCCTATGGCTGAGAAAAAGGCGTCATACAGATCACGGGCCATCTTTTCCTCTTCTATCATGTAGACCAAGCTTGCTGCAGCATCAGCGCTCAAGGTAATGCTTCCATCGGGAGCAGACGAAAGTAACAGACAATCACCGGTTCCTTTGAACTGCTGTCCATTGCTGCCCCCTATCCTTTCTTCTGCGGGCATTTGCAGACCGGCTCCATTGCCCTGATGTACTGCGTCACAAATAGAAACCCCATTGCCACGGCTCATATTTTTCATATTTTTCTCCTGTATTTGGTATGTTGTTGAATACTAACAATCAAAATGTTCACTTGATAGGTACGTTGGTTATTCTGCCTGCTTGCTCTCGCACGCATCTGTTTCAGAACTGATACAGCACCAGCAACCCGCCGCCAACTGCAGGACTGGCCTCAGTAAAACCGGCCAACCCGTAAACCTCCCAGGAGACCCGCCGCGACTGCAGGAAATTGACCTTCAGACGTCCCTCAACCGGCGCTGTGCCGCCATCAACACGGCTTGACGATCCCTTGGCATACAGGGAGACAAACAGCCGATCCGTTGTCTGCAGACCACCGCCGACACTGTAGCTGAGGTAGTTCCTGCCCTGATAGCTGTAGGTGCTGTCCTGCAGGATGTAGGAGCCGTCGGCAAACAGCTGAACATCGCCGAACCACTTGGAAACGGACAATCCTGGTCCACCCTCAAAGGTGCCGGTGCCCAACCCGCGATCCTTATCACCACTGGGCAGCTTCAGGTAAGCCGTTGCCCTGATCCGGGGGATCAGATCACCTTCATGCACCACAGCCCAACCGGCTGAGAGATTGATATCGCCAAGTCCGGCTTCACTAACGGTAGAGGTACTGGTTGTCGAAATGGCCCCCTGGGCTACGTTGGGAGCATTCCGCCGACGGCCCGCGCCTCCCGAGGGATAGACCACAAAACTGCTGCCCACCCGGCTGGTCTGATACACCAGCGGAATCTGCAGCGTCAGGTCAACCGTTTCAGAGGGGTTGATCGCAACCGTCACCGGCATGGTCACCGCTGTTGCATCTGCACCATCCCCATAATCACCATGGGTCAGATCAAAACCGATACCGGCTGCAACCGTCACCCCCTGCCCCAGACGATGCTCCGTGTCATCGGCCTCGGCCCCTGCAGCACCAGCCAGCAACCAGATTCCCATCACAAACAGATACCGTACCCCCACCAGCCACCGCTCCCTCGTACCACCTCTCACCACGCAACCCCTCCTGTTAGCGACCACGTCGCATGCCTGCGCCGCCACCACTGCGCTGTTGTACCCCGCCGCTGCCACCCTGTGCGCCAACGCTGCCGCCCGACCAGCCGGGACGACCGCTCTCGTTTCGTAATATCATCTGCCCGCTGCCGGGGGTGTTGATCGACTGGGTCAGCAAATAGGTACGGCCATCCTTGCCCTGGGCCTTGGAGCCACGGACCGTAACCGTATCACCGTTTTTCCACTCCAGGGTATCATCCTGCAGGTACCAGCGGGGCCCCAGCACCAGCGTTACCTTTTCAGTCCCCACCAGCAGCACCATAGTCACCGGATCACTCGCCGGATCGGGGCTGGCCGCAACACGACCGGTAAGCGTTACCACCGTATTGCGGTCATACCCCTGCACCAGATCAAGACCGCTGCCGCTCTCCCGTGACCCACCCAGGCCCCAGAACGCCCAGGCGGAACCGTGCAGCATGACCACCACAATCACGACTGCTATGGCTGTAAAAAAACGACGCACGATCTAGACTCCCTGACTATCTTCAAATTGCCTACTGGACGGACGGTGGTGCCGGTACGGTCGGGGCTGCTGCATTGACACCGGTGCCGTCCATCACGCCGCGTCCCTTGCCGGGACGGCTGGTGGCGCCGCTGGCTGTGGTGCCGGTCTGCAGGAAGGTACCGTCACGGCGCTGCGAGCCTTCCGGACGGACCTGGTTTGTGGATTGGCCGGCAGATTGACCACGATACTGACTGCCTTGGCCGCCACCCATGCCGCCGCCACTACCACCGCCACGGGCGAAAGACTCTGCGCCAAAGGCCAGAACTGCGGTCAAGACTGCTGCGATCATCAACATACGGTGTGTTTTCATGGTTACTACTCCTTCACAAACTGGATTTGATATGAGATGCGCTCTCGTATCCATACCCTTTCCAGTAATCATGCCAACACCCGCAGACAATAATAACCAGATGAAATCAGTAGCAACTGATGCTCTCCATCCATACCATCGTATACCCTGAAGTGCATGTTTTGCACTTCAACACTGCAAACAATGCACCTGCGGCCTACTCCACCAGGCCATACTCCTTCAGGCGATACTGCAGGGTCCGTTTTGCTATCCCCAGCTTTTCGGCAGCCAGGCGCCGATTATTGCCGCACTGTGCCAGGGCATCCAGGATGGCATCCCGCTCCAGCTCACGCAGCCCCCTGCCAACCGGATCTACAGCCGGGGTTCCCAACGGCACGGCAGGGCTCAGGTCAGGCAGATTGGCGTTGGTAATACTCCCCCTGCTCAGGATAACTGCCCGTTCCAGTACGTTCTGCAGTTCACGGATGTTGCCGGGCCAGTCGTAGCCGACAAGCAGCTGTAACGCTTCAGCTGTAATCTCCGGCGCCGGACGACCAATCTGTGCGGCAGCCCTGCCCATCAGGTACTCCACCAGTAGCGGCAGGCCGTCACGACGCTCACGCAAGGCCGGTAACGCTATCGGAAAGACGTTCAGACGGTAGAACAGGTCTTCACGGAAACGTCGTTCCCGCACCTCGACACCAAGGTCACGATTGGTGGCAGCCACAATCCGCACATCGGTCCGCTGCTCCCTGCTGCCTCCCACCCGCTCAAAGACCCGTTCCTGCAGGACACGCAGGAACTTGGCCTGCAAAGGCAACGGCAGCTCACCAATCTCGTCCAGAAACAGGGTACCACCGGTAGCCAACTCAAACTTGCCCTGTCTTACCTGGGTGGCACCGGTAAAGGCCCCCTTCTCATGACCAAACAGCTCGCTCTCCAGCAGTGTCTCCGGGATAGCGGCACAGTTTAGGGCGACAAACGGACCAGCTGCACGCTGACTGGTATGATGAATCACCCGTGCTGCCAGCTCCTTGCCGGTACCGGACTCACCGCTGATCAAGACCGTTGCCGTGGTGGGTGCCACATCTGCAATCAGTTGCCGTACCTGCTCCATGGCCGTACCGGCAAACAGCACCGCCTCCGGCGGCAGACCGGCTCGCTCCCGCTCCTGCAGCACCTGCAGTGTTCGATCACGACCAGATTCAGCAAGGATACGACGTACCAGCAGCCGTAAAGAGTCCGGGGTCTTGAGCGGCTTGGTCAGAAAGTCCGCCACCCCTTCCTTGATGGCTGCCACTGCCTCCTCCACCGTACCAAAGGCGGTCAGCAGTACAAACGGCGGGGCTATACCCTGGACCGTGGCTGTCCGAAACAGCTCCAGCCCGTTCAGACCGGGCAGCCGCAGGTCGGATAACACCAGATCATAGGACTGGCGTTGCAGCATCATCAGAGCGGCCTTACCATCCTCACGTTCCACCACCTCATACCCTTCCCCCTCAAGGATGGCAGCCAGCAGTGCCCGAAAGGTGGCGTCATCTTCCACCAGCAGTATCCGTGTAGCGTTACTCATAGCTACTCCTTTACCAGCGGCAGCAGCAGGCAGACCTCTGCTCCGCCACCGTCTCCATTACGCAAAGTCATGGTGCCCCCATACCCTTCAACCAGTTTACGGCAGATCGCCAACCCCAATCCACTGCCGCTGGCCCTGGTCGTATAAAACGGCGTACTGCCGTGCAGCAGAGCCTCGTCGGAAAAACCGGGGCCGTTATCGGCAATAATGAACCGTGCTATCCGACCGTTATCCGACAGAGCCACCCGTATCGTACCGCCATCGGGCATTGCCTGGAGCGCGTTTGTGAGCAGATTCAGCGCCAGCTGCCGTAACCGGTCAGGCGGGCAGGCCACCGGTCGCGTAACAGCACCGGTCAGTTCAAGCGCTACCCTGCTCTGTGCTGCTAGCCCCTCCCACACCTCACGCACCACGGCTGCCGGATCAGCATGCCCCGCTGCTAACGACTCCTGGCGGGCATAGAGCAACAGGTCGTTCACCAACCCTTCCAGGCGTTCCGACTCAGCCACAATCCGTGCTGCATATCCTTGCTGCCTCGGATCGGCCAACTGCTCCCCCAGCAACTGGGCAAACCCCTTGATACCGGCCAACGGAGTACGCACCTCATGGGCCATCACAGCCCCCAGCGCACCCAGCTGAGCCAGCTGCTCCTGTCGGGCCAACTCCTCACTGCGACGCTGGTCACGCCGTACCAACCGGTAGCTGACCACCCCCAGCAGCCAGGCGCCAACCAGCAGCAGCAGGACCATGGTCAAACCGGTCCGGGCACGGCGGATAACCTGATCGGCCTGCCAGGTATGCAGCGCCAGCCGCAGTACCAGCGTCTCTCCCGGGAGGTGCAGCTGTTGCTGGGTCTCGTAGACCATCTCGCCGGTACCCAGCCAAATCCGCTCTTCAACAAACTCCTGAGCCTCAAACAACCGCAGATAGCGCCGATCATCAACAGATTCACCGATCAAATCAGTATTGCTATGAAAACGGAAACGCCCGTGGCGATCCAACACGGCAAAATAGGCAATATCCCGGGATCTGAAGTCGGCCAGCAAGTTAAGGGAGGAATCACGTGACGCCACTGATTCAATGGCCTGCCCCAGCGACAAGGCCAGCCCCTGCAGGATCGAACGGGCCACCGGCTCGGCGCTACGGTAATTGGCCACACCAAGCCAGAGCACCAACCCGGTCACTGCCGTTGCGCCGCACAGCACAAAAATGAAAAGGGCTCGACCAAACATAGCGGCATACTAACGCGCCGGATGCCCACGTCAAGCATGTATCCAGTTTGCTGCCCCGAAACATCTGATTTGACAAGATACCGGAACCGTCTATAGTTGAGTTGAACTTGGATATTCCATGAAGGCGGCGCAAAGCGCCAGTACCCCCTTGTCGCAAATCATGCTCCCGTTATAGATTGCCGTTCAAACGAGGGAGGAGAGATCACCCATGCACCTGCTCTGCACCCTGCTGTTGTCATGTCTGCTACCATGCCTGCTGCTATCGCCGCTCTATGCAGTCGAACCTCTGGTCCTGGCTACTGCCGACCGTCCGCCACTCTCCACCGAAGACCATCAGGGTTTCTCCGACCGCGTCATCAGAGAGGCCTGCAGACGCCTGGGGATTGAGGTGCAGATCGTGGCGGTCTCCTCAGCCCGCTCCTTAAGCAATGTGGAGCGGGGTGTTGACGACGGCAATTTCCTGCGGATCAAGGGGTTCGACAAGAAGTACCCCCATCTGGTGCGGGTGCCGGAAAAAATCATTGATGTGCAATTCGTGATCTTCTCAAAGGATAGTCAACTGAAGACCCCCAACTGGGAGAGCCTTAGGCCCTACCATGTTGGCTATGTCCGCGGCTGGCTGATTGCCGAGCAAAACATCAAGGACGTCAAAGAGATTACCGTGGTGGAAAACCGCACCAGCCTGTTCAAGGTACTGGAGAGCGACCGGATCGAGCTGGCCTTTGCCGAGCTGTACGGCGGCTACTACCTGATGAAGACCCTCAACCTGCCGCACCTCTCCATAGCGCACCCTCCCCTGGCCACGATGGAGATGTTCCTCTACCTCAACAATAAACATGAAAAACTGGTGCCCAAACTGACAGCTGTGTTAAAAGAAATGAAGCGTGACGGCACCTACAATGCCATCTTTAACCAGACCCTGACCCCGTATCTGCCGCCACACCTTATCAGGAAGTAGCAACAAACCCGCACCATGACCAAACCCAGCGGCATCGCCACAAAGTTCATTACCGCCATTATCCTGTTCAGCTCCGTGCTGGCACTGGTCGGCACCTGCCTGCAGCTCTACATCGACTATCGCAAGGATTACCGCGCAATCACGGAACAGCTTTCTTATCTGGAAACCAGCCACCAGAAGAGCCTGATCAACGACATCTGGCTCTTTAACGACCGTGGCATAGAAGAACAGCTGAAAGGGATGCTGGGGCTGCCAATGGTCGAAGCAGTACGGCTTGATCGCTCCGACGGGGAACCGGTCGAGGTAGGGCAGGTTAAAGCGCGACGCAAGATCATTCACCAGATCCCCTTAAGTCACCGGTACAGAGGTAACGATATACACCTCGGCACCTTGCAGATCACCGCCAGTGGCGACTATGCCTATGAACGGATGCAGGAGCGAGCCCTGTTAATCCTGATCACTCAATTTGTGCAGATCTCCGTAGTAGCCGCCTTTATCTTCTTCCTGTTCTACTACCTGATCGGTCGGCATCTGCGTGACATGGCCCACCATACCCGAGAGGTGACGATCAACACGCTTGATCAGCCGCTGCAGTTACATCGTTCCAGCCATCCCAACCAGCGGCAGGACGAGCTGGACCTGCTGGTGGGGGCCTTCAACCAGATGCAACAACAGCTGAGCAGCTATATCTGTGAGCGGTTGCAAATCGAAGAGCAGTTGCGGGATGAAATTGAGGAACGCAAGCGGATGGAGGGGACCCTCCATGAGCAGGCAGCGCTGCTAGAGGATGAGATCGCCCAGCGCCAGCGTACCCAGGAAGAACTGAACCTGCTCAACAACACCCTTGAGGAGCGGATTGCCGCCACGGTCACCGAGCTGCGCAAAAAGGATGAGCTGCTGATACACCAGAGCCGTCTGGTTGCCATGGGAGAGCTGTTGACCAGCATCGCCCACCAGTGGCGACAACCACTCAACAACATCGCTGTCTACATCCAGAAGATACAGTTTTTGAGCCGAAGCGGCGAGCTGACGCAGGAGGATATGGATCAGGATATCGCCGAGATGCTGGAGATTCTCCTCAAGATGTCTGCCACCATCGACGACTTCAGGACTTTTTTTCAGCGAGATGCGATCAAGCGTGAGTTTGTGGTGGAAAAAGTAGTGAACAAGGTCATTGGCCTCTCCCGTTCCCTCTTTGAGGAGCAGGGGATCCGTGTGACACTGGAGGCAGCCTACGATATCCGCACCGTCGGCTTCTCCAACGAGTACTCCCACGCCCTGATGAACATCCTGCACAACGCCCGTGATATCCTGCTGGAACGGCAGGTGGCCGATCCGCAGATCAGTATCGCCATCTTCAGCGAAGCGGGCCGTTCCGTGGTGACGGTGCGCGACAACGGCGGCGGCATCCCTGTCGGGATCATGCCGCAGATCTTTGATCCCTATTTTACCACCAAGGGGCCTGCCTCCGGCACCGGCATCGGCCTCTACATGGCCCGCACCCTGATTGAGCGCAACATGGGGGGCCGACTAACCGCCCGCAATGTTGACAACGGCGCCGAGTTCAGAATCGAGCTGTAACCACCATGATCAAGCTGCCCCGCCTTTCCAACTACCGGTTACTCACCGCCGTGACCCTGCTGATCCCGCTGGTGCTGTTTATCCTGACCGCCTGGCTGGACTACCGCGCACTGCTGCGCCTGAACAGGGAAGAGGCGATCCGCACTGCAATCATCCTTGAACAGCACACGGCACATCTGTTTGAAACCGTGCACCTGGTTGCAGAACGGGTGAATGTCGAGCTTGACAAGATGAGCTGGCAGCAGGTCGAGCGCTCACAGAAGCTGCAGGCAACGCTCAGCAGGCTGGAGCAACAGTACCCCCAGGTGGAGTCCATCTGGCTGGCCGACACCACGGGGAAAATACGCAATGCCAGCCGACCACTACTGCAGCACCCGGTTTCCGTCTATAACCGCGACTATTTTCAGAACCTGAAAAACGGCTCCCGTCCCTTCAGCATCGGCGCCATCGTGCCCCATCGGGTCACGAATAAACACACCTTCAATGCCGGTTTCCGACGTGGCAACGGCAGCTTTAGCGGTATTATCATCATAAGTCTGTTGCCGGACTACTTTAACACCATCTGGACCGGCGCGGTGCTCCGACCGGGAACCTCGGCCCTGCTGTTCCGCCAGGACGGTGTTCTGCTGGCGCGGGAACCGGCGCTTGAGCCGACCCGCCTGCAGCTTCCGCCTGATTCCCCGCAGCTGCAGGTGATCAACAGCTCACTACAGGGGACCTTTACCGCTCCCTCATACTACGACGGCGCCACACGGATCTACGGTTTCAAGCGCCTTGAAAAGTTCGGCCTGGCCCTGCTGTACGGCGTCAGCCTGCAGAGCATCCAGGCCACCTGGCAACAGCACCTGCTGCTGTACGGCAGCCTCTTTGGCGCGGCAACGCTGGCGCTGATGCTGTTGACCCGCACCAACTCACAGCTCCACCACAGCCTGGAGCAACGCGTTGAGAAACGGACAGCAGCCCTGACCAACGAGATCGCGGTACGACGTCAGATGGAGCAGGAGCTGGTCACCGTACAGCAACGTCAGGCCGATATGGCCACTGAACTCTCACTGCTGGACCAGCAGGTTCGGCTCAATATCGCCACCGGACTGCATGATCAGATCGGCCAGTCACTGCTGCTGTTACGGATGAAGCTGGGGAGCCTTGAAAGTATGACAGCATCGGAGCCGACCACGCTGGCCGCCTGCCGTGAGCTGCGCCCCCTGTTGGATCAGGTGATTGCCGAGGTCAGATCCCTGACCATGCAGCTGAGCCCGCCGATCCTGGCAACAGCCGGTCTGGGACCGGCCCTTGAATGGCTCAGCCGCACTATCACCAAAGATTACGATCTCCTGGTGCATTTCAGCGACGACGGCAGCGACAAACAACTGAGCGAAGTGGTCCGCTCCATTGCCTATCAGGCGGCCCGCGAGCTGCTGATCAACGTTGCAAAACATGCCGATACCGGAGAGGCATGGCTTGAACTCGGCAGCGACAGCGGCCTGCTGCGGCTGGTGATTCGTGATAACGGTATCGGTCTGGACCCGGCCTTACTGTACAGGCCGGAGAAGATGCGGGGATTTGGCCTGTTCAACCTGATGCGCCAGATCCGGTTTCTGGGGGGGGAGTTGCAGGTTGGCAGTAACGAGCCGCAGGGGACTGTTATCACGGTCAGGCTGCCTATGGTGACGGCCACCTCGAATAATAATGACTGATCATGACCGTGAAAAAAGGACGAGCGCCCCGTACAACCGGGCAGCGCCCGACAGGGAGAAAGGCATGGAACCGATCAAGGTACTTCTGGTTGATGACCACAAGATTATGCGAGACGGGCTGCAGTCGCTGCTGGAACAGGCCGACGACATCACGGTCATGGCCCAGGCTGCATCAGGACAGGAGGCGATCAAGCTGGCCCGTGATCTGCGGCCGGAACTGATCACCATGGACCTGACCATGCCGAAGATGAGCGGCATTGAGGCCACACGCCGGATTATAGCAGAACAGCCGGAGGCGAGGGTGCTGGCCCTTTCGATGGTGATGGAGCAGGGCTGCGTCATGGAGTGCCTCAAGGCCGGGGCCAAAGGGTATCTGGTCAAGGACTGTGCCGCTGATGAACTGCTGCAGGCAGTGCGGACCGTCTACAACGGCGGCAGCTACCTCTGTTCCCAGGCCACCACCCTGGTGGTACACGGCATGCAGAACGGTCAGGAGCCGGAACCGCCCCCCTGTCTGACCGAGCGAGAGCAGGAGGTACTGCAGCTGCTTGCCAACGGCCTCAACACCAAGGAGATCGCCAGCCGACTAGAGGTAAGCACCAAAACGGTGGAGTCCCAGCGGGCGGCTGTTATGAAAAAGCTGGGGCTATACAGCATTGCCGAACTGACCAAATACGCGCTGCAGCAGGGCTTGACAGATCTGACTCTGCCCAACAAATCCCTCTGATCCCCCCTCATTCCGAAAATCCTGATGACCGCATCAGGATTTTCGGAACCTTGTTTTACCATCTGCCTGAATGCAAAGACTTGCCTTGCCGTGTATCATCTCAAACAAATGTTGATAGATACAAAACCGAATGGAGGGCTTGTATATGCAATGGTTCAACAAACTGAATGTGGGCGTACGACTGCTGTCGGCATTTATGATCATGGCCGGACTCACCGCCGTGGTGGGCGGGGTTGGTGTCTGGGATATGGCCCGGATGAACAACATGGCTGATCATATCTATAAAAATGAGTTGATGGGGATCTCCCACATCAAGGAGGCCAACATCCATCTGCAGGCCATGGACCGTGCCCAGAAGAACATGCTGCTGGTCTCGGATGACAAGGAGCGGATCGCCTTCCGCAACCGGATCGAGACAGAACGCAAACTGTTACTGGAATATATTGAGAAGGCCAAGCCGCTATTAAATTACGAGGCCGGACGCCAGCTGTTGGCAAAATTCAATGCTGCCTGGGATGAGTATCTGCCCCACAGCAACAGGGTAACCGAACTGGCCTTCACTGAAGAGCTCCAGCAGAGCCGCAGCTCCGTGGCCCTTTCCAACGGTATTGCCCGTGAAAAGCTGTACCAGTTGGACGATCTGATGTCAGAACTTGCCAAGCTGAAAGAACAGAACGCCCAGGAGTTTTCAGACGCCACCACCAGCCTGTATCAGAAGAGCCGCGTCTTCCTGATCCTGCTCTCGCTGGGAAGTGTCGTCTTCGGCATCATCTTTGGCATCCTGATCACCAAGGGACTGACGCGACAACTGGGGGGCGAGCCGACCTATATCTCGGACATCGCCGAGCAGGTGGCAAGCGGCGACCTGACCATCCGTTTTGCAACGGACGACCAGCCTGCAACCGGTGTCTATGCAGCCATGAAGACAATGGTGAAGAGCCTGCAAGAGCTGATTGCAAAGACGGTGGATGTCTCGGCCGGCATCGCCTCGGCGTCCCACCAGCTGCATGCCACAGCCGAACAGATCGCCACCGGCGCTGAAGAGGTGGCGGCTCAGGCCGGCACGGTAGCCACGGCCAGTGAAGAGATGGCCGCAACCTCCAACGATATCGCCCAGAACTGCACCATGGCGGCCGAGGCATCCCAGCAGTCAACCGCTGCAGCGCAAAGTGGCGCAGCGGTGGTGCAGGAGACCATCACCGGCATGGAGGTGATCGCCGAGCATGTGCGTGACACCGCCAGCACCATTGCAACCCTGGGCTCACGCTCAGAGCAGATCGGCAATATTGTCGGCACCATTGAAGATATCGCCGACCAGACGAATCTGCTGGCGCTGAACGCCGCCATTGAGGCGGCACGGGCCGGCGAGCAGGGGCGTGGCTTTGCNNCCCTGGCGGAACGGACCACCAAGGCCACCCGTGAGATCAGCGAGATGATCAAGGCCATTCAGAAAGAGACCCAGGAGGCGGTCAGGGCAATGGAGTCGGGTGTCCATGAAGTTGAGAAAGGGGCCGCTTCATCACAGAAATCAGGCCAGGCACTGCAGGAGATCCTGCAACGGATCAGTGAAGTGACGATGCAGGTCAGCCAGATAGCGACGGCTGCAGAAGAGCAGACCGCCACCACCANNGACCGCCAGCGGCGCCGAAGAGACCGCAGCAGCAGCCTCGCAGCTTGCCAAGCAGGCCCAGGACCTGCAATCCCTGATCAGCAGGTTCAAGGTCTGATTCTGCCGGTAACGGGCAGATAACGGACGATGCCCCTATCTCACTGATCGTCTTTATTACGGAGAACAGCACTATGGCGCACAACCAGCAACACCGTATGCTGCAAAACTGCCCCTACCTCCGGGCCAATCACAAGGAGTGTTACTGTGTTGATATCACCAGCAGCAAGGTGAGCGATGCCATCAAGTACTGCGGCACCAACTACCTTGATTGCCCGGTCTTGAAGACACTTACTGGATACAAACGAAACCAGGTCGCGGCACGACAGCAACAACAATCATGACGGCAACGTTATAACAGATCCAGGATCATGGCGTTTTCATCGCAATCAGGAAACTTGGGGCACTTGATACAATCACCCCAGACCTTGTGGGGCAGGGTTGATTTGTCCACCAGCACAAAGCCGAGTTTGCCGAAAAATTCAGGCTTGTAGGTCAGGCAGAAGATCCGCTTCAACCCCAACTGGCGGGCCTCATCAATGCAGGCGGTCACCAGGACGCTGCCGATCCCCTTGCGGCCGGCGTCCTCGGCCACCGCCACAGAACGAACCTCGGCCAGGTCTTCCCAGACAATATGCAGGGCCGCTGTTCCCAGCAGCCGCCCGTCATCATCCACCTCAACATAGAAATCACGCAACGCCTCGTACAGCTCAGACAGCGAACGGGAGAGCATGTCCCCCTTGCTGGCGTAAACGGTAAGCAGTTTCTGGATCCCTTTCACATCGCCGATCTGGGCCTTACGCAGCATGGCGGCCTCCTCCTCCGGTGTACTGTGCGGCTTGCTTGAGCAGCAGACTGCCAACCCACTGGTTGGCAAACTGCAGGGCGATCCGTC
>DKFG01000184.1 GCA_002452325.1 Geobacter sp. UBA6802 | reverse complement strand
AGCTTTTGTCACGTTACACCTCCATCAGAGATTGGTTGGTTTGGTTGGTTGAATCAAAACAGAAGACGTCTTTACCAGATGCTCTTAAAAACTGTCAAGCAGTTTTTCAGGTTTTAAGCGACTGCGGAAGCAATTGACTGATCATAAACCAGCAAAGGCCGTTCTTTACGATAGATGACATCTTCACTGATGACCACCTCACGCACGGTATTCTGAGAAGGAATCTCATACATGATATCCAGCATGGCCCCCTCCAGAATAGCCCGTAGACCACGGGCACCGGTATTGCGTTTAAGTGCTTCCTTGGCAATGCTGACCAACGCACCGTCAGTAAAGCGTAGACGCACCTCTTCCATCTCAAACAGTTTCTGGTACTGTTTGGTCAGGGCATTTTTAGGTTCAGTCAATATCTGCACCAAGGCTTCTTCATCAAGCTCAGTCAAACTGGCCAGCATCGGCAATCTGCCAATAAACTCTGGAATATAACCATATTTAAGCAGGTCTTCAGGAGTTACCTGCAGTAGCAGCTCTCCTGCCTTCTTTTCCTGCTTTTTCTTGACATCAGCACCAAACCCCAGTGTCTTCTTGCCGATCCGCTGCTGAATCACCGCATCCAGCCCTGCAAAGGCACCGCCGCAGATAAATAGGATATTGCTGGTGTCAACTTTCAGGAACTCCTGCTGGGGATGTTTACGGCCCCCTTTAGGAGGGATGCTGGCAATCGTACCTTCAATAATCTTCAAAAGCGCCTGCTGTACCCCTTCACCTGACACATCACGAGTGAGCGAGGGAGATTCCGACTTGCGGGCGATCTTGTCGATCTCATCGATATAGACGATTCCCTTCTGGGCTCGCTCTACATCATAATCAGCAGCCTGCAACAGGCTGAGAATGATGTTTTCCACATCCTCACCCACATAGCCGGCCTCGGTAAGATTGGTGGCGTCAGCAATGGCAAACGGTACTTTCAGCATCCTGGCCAGGGTTTGGGCCAGCAGGGTCTTACCTGAACCGGTAGGGCCCAGGATCAGGATGTTGCTCTTCTGCATCTCCACATCACCAGGCTTAATCGGGCGCTCGATCCGCTTGTAGTGGTTGTACACCGCAACTGAAAGTACTTTTTTGGCAGTGTCCTGACCGATAACATATTCGTCCAGAAACTCCTTGATTTCACGGGGACGGGGGAGTTTAGAGACATCAGGCCCCAGTGCATCCTCCATCCGAATCTCTTCAGCGATGATATCATTACACAACTCAATACATTCATCACAAATATATACCGCTGGTCCGGCAATCAGCTTTTTGACCTCATCCTGGCTTTTTCCGCAGAATGAACAGGTCAGCTGATGTTGCGAGGTTTCTCTTCTACCCACGCTGTTCTCCTCCATCAGGACGACGTGCCATGACAGCGTCAATCAGACCGTACTGCAACGCCTCATCAGCCGACATAAAAAAATCACGTTCCGTATCTGCCTCTATCCGCTCCACTGGCTGACCTGACATTTCTGCCAGCAGACGATTCAACTCGCGCTTCATCCGCAGGATCTCTTCAGCCTGAATCATGATATCTGTAGCCTGGCCTCGGGAACCACCGGAAGGCTGGTGGATCATGATACGGGCATGGGGCAGGGCAAAACGCTTGCCCCTTTCACCAGCGGCAAGTAACACAGCCCCCATGGAGGCTGCTTGACCGATGCAGATGGTGGAGACCGGAGCCTTGATATAATTCATGGTATCAAAAATCGCCATACCAGCAGTAACCACCCCACCGGGTGAGTTGATATACAGATGGATATCCTTGTCCGGGTCCTCGGCCTCCAGAAACAGCATCTGGGCGATAATCAGATCCGCCACCTGATCATTGATCTCGCCGCCCAGAAAGACAATCCGCTCCTTCAGCAGACGGGAATAGATATCGTAAGCCCGTTCACCACGACCGGACTGTTCCACCACCATCGGGACATACATAGGCTACTCCTCTAGGCTGCAGTTTCTTGAGCCAGCTCTGCGGCATCAACATCGGAAACCTGAGCCTGCTCCAGCAAAAAGGCGATCGCCTTCTCTTCCTTCAGTTCAGCCAGTAACGAGTTACGAGCATTGGCCTGTCCGGCATAAAATTCACGAATCCGACCCAGCATATCCTCGTTGCCTGCTGCAATTTTGGTGTAGCGGGCTTCCAGATCCTCATCGGCCACGGCGATAGCTTCCTTTTCAACCAGTGCCATTACCAGCAGACCGCCCTTAACCTTCTGGGTCGCCTCCGCCCAGTAGCGAGCCTTGAAGCTCTCTTCGTCGAGTCCCATCATTTCAAGGGAAAGACGCTGGCTCTGCAGGCGTTGCTTCATGTTTTCCAGCATAAACTCGACCTGACGACGCACCATCGAGTCAGGGACATCAAGGGGATTTTTGGCGATCAGGGCATCAATCACCCGCACCTTTAGCTCGGTATTGATTCGCTCCAGCTCCTGCTGCTCACGCATCTCTGCCAACTTAACGCGCATATCCGCCAAGGTCTCAAAGTCGCCGAACTGCTGGGCAAACTCATCATTCAGTTCAGGCAGTTCCTTCTTCTTGATTTCTTTCAGTGTTACCGTAAAGACTCCCGGTTTGCCGGCAAGTTCTTTATTAGGGTTGTCGTCAGGCATAGTAACCGTAATGTCTTTGGTCTCGCCCAGCGCCATGCCAAGCAGCCCTTCCTCCAACCCAGGCAGCAGACGCCCGTTGCCGACCTCTACCGAGGCATCCTTGCCACTGGTTTCTTCCTCGGGATAACCGGGAACTGCAAAGGAAAAATCAACCGTCAGAACCATCCCTTTTTCAACGGTCCCTTCTTCGACCGGAGCCAGCTGGGCCATGTTCTCGCGCATCCGCTCGATTTCGCCCTCAACCGCCTTTTCGTCAGCAACGTAACGCTCTTTCTTGACCTGCAGACCTTTGTACTCGCCAAGCAGAATCTGCGGCATAATCTNNTTGAAGGGAGTCCCCTCCTCTACCAAGGCAATATCATCGATCATCGGAGCATCAACCGGCTCGAGCTTGTGCTCATCCAGTGCCGGAAAAAGGGTCTGTTCATACAGACGGCGCATTACCTCATCCTGCATGGCATTGCGATAAAACTTTTTGACCATCTGCA
>DKFG01000135.1:156-2712 GCA_002452325.1 Geobacter sp. UBA6802 | reverse complement strand
CGTCACACATTCTGCGGAAGAGGCATATTCGATAACGTATTAACAACAACTTTGCGTTGTTTTGTGGCGAGAAGGCGGAATCTGTTTTTGAAATCAGAATAAGCCTCTTGCTTGTCCTCATGAGACATTTTAGCCATTCGCTCTTTTAAGCTTTCGTAAGACTCCACTTTCATTTTCATTCCTTTTTTCTCTAGTAATTTCGATAATTCCGGGGACAGCGTACGCAACTTATGTCAAGCTGTTTTGTTCAAGCCAACAAAATGCCGGACACTTCCTCTATTCAACATCCACAAATCAGGGCTTCTTCCCCCTATGTTCCGCTCCACCCTCGGCGCAATAGGCCGCCGCACGATCATATAATTCATCCACACTCATCCCATGAAACAGCTTGTGCTGTGTCTTGAGATAATCTCTTTTTTAGCAGGTCTCTGGGCAATACCTCTCACGGCGTTGGTCTCCCTAAGATTTCTGTGCCTGATACTCTTCACCTTGTTCAGCACAGTACGGTATATGCGCATCGTGACCTTTTCGGCGGCTCCACCATTCACCAAGTGGGCCGTTTTGGGCCTTGGAGCGAAAGTAGGTGAGTTCTTCTTCGTGGGTTATCTCTTTTATTTCATCGTACACTGACAGCTGGGCAGCACGTTTAAATGCCATGCAGTCAAAAGATTTTTCAGTCTTCTTCATCTATTGCCACCTCCATCGGCGAAACAATGGTAAGGATGCCGTACCCGTTCAACAGATTAATCTGATTATACGCCTTCATTTTCTCCTGCCTGACGATATGTTTGAAGTTCCATGAAACTATTGGTAGATATCATCCTCCTCGTTATCCCACACCTTATGAAGCGATGCCTCTGACATGGCTGTCCAGTATGCGGCGTCTTCACGGACAAGCGGTTCTTTTGTTTCTGCATTCATACATATGTCCTTGTCAGCGTATCGTCTATCCAAACAAAAGCTCAAAATCCCGGGGAGACAAAATTTTACATTTCCCGTGTTGCCCCAGAACCAGCAGGTCTTTATCTCCACTAACCAGATACTCGGCAGCGGCGGTTTGGACACAGGCCAGGATCGGATCATCTTTCTGATCGCGACAGACAGGGGCAGAGAGAGTTCCCCCGTCCAATACAACGGCGGCCGCTTCTGAAATCAATGTACATGCCTGTTCAATCTCTTTGGAACTGCAGCGAAACTTGACCTTCAGCTTGGAAGAGAATTCATGGAGAATAATGTGGCAGAGGGAAAGCTCGAATTCTCGTTTGCGGGCGCGGCGGACGAGCCTGGCGCAGATACCGTCTGCAACAAAGGCGGCAATATAGACATTGGTGTCAAAAACAACCCTCACGAGAGCGCCTTGAAAACATCATCCTCAGTAACAATACCGACCTTTTTAGCCCGGCTGGTCAAACTTCTCTTGATGGAGTTAAAGCGGACATCCCAAAGATAGAGCGCTACCGACTCTTTGATGATATCGCTTTTGCTCCGACCGGTTTCCTGTGCAAAGTTTTCAAGCTCATGGGAGATCTGCTCAGGGAAGCTGACTGACATAACGGATCGCATAGCACACCTCTGTAGTGAATTTCGCTACATTATAGCACGACCGCTGCAATTGTAAACGTAGAGCCAGCCAGTCGGCAATCCACGCCTTACCTGAACACCACAAAGATTTTGGCAATAAAAAAGTCCACCATCAGCACCACCACCGAGGAGATCACCACTGCCCGTTTGGCTGCGTTACCCACCCCTTCGGCGCCACCGCCGGTGTTAAGCCCGGTCTGGCAGGCGATCATGGTAATCAGAAAGGCAAAGACCAGCGGCTTGACCACCCCCTCCAGATAGTCAAGCGGCACCATGAACTGGGTAAAGGTGGAGAGGTACATGATCGGACTTATTCCATAGCCGGAGGCGATGAAGAAGCCGCCCAGCATGGCAACGGCATCGGTAACAATGGTCAGAAGCGGCAGGGCCAGCAACATTGCCTTCAGGCGCGGGGTTACCAAGCGCTGGATGATGTCGGTCCCTTCCACCCGCATGGCATCAACCTGCTCAGTCACTACCATGGTGCCCAACTCGGCGGTGATGGCGGAGCCTACCCGGCCCGAGACCATCAGGGCCGCCAGCACCGGCCCCAGTTCCTTGATCATGGTGACCGCCACCATACCGCCCACATAGCTGGTGGCGGCAAACGGCTTGAGCTGGATCAGGGCCTGCAAGGCCATCACCATGCCGGTAAACAGACCGGTCAGTACGCAGATAAAGAGCGAGGAGAACCCCAGTTTGTCGAACTGAATCGCAAAATCCCGGTAGTAGTACGGCCTGTGGAAGATACGGACAAAGGCCTGCCATGCCAGCTGGAAGAAGGCCTGAAAGCGGACAAAGAACAACAACATCCGCTGATCAATGGCAGAAAGTCTGAACATTGCCTACAGCACCGCCTCCACCGCCTGGGCCGCCTCATCGATAAAGATGAACTCCAGTTCCTGACGGACGTTGTCCGGGATATCTTCCAGATCATCACGGTTGCGGGTGGGGGCCAGCACGGTCTTGACCCCG
>DKFG01000135.1:0-137 GCA_002452325.1 Geobacter sp. UBA6802 | reverse complement strand
GGTGATCTCGCCGGTCATGGCCACACTGCGGCGGGCCGGTTTGTTGGTCAGGAGCGAGACCAGGGCCGTGACCATGGTAACCCCGGCTGAGGGGCCGTCTTTGGGAATGGCGCCGGAGGGGACATGGATATGGATGG
>DKFG01000311.1:8145-12221 GCA_002452325.1 Geobacter sp. UBA6802 | reverse complement strand
TGGTCTTGCCGTGGGTACCGGCAATGGCAATGCCGTACTTCATCCGCATCAGCTCTGCCAGCATCTCTGCCCGCGGGATGACCGGTACCATGCGATGCTTGGCCTCGATCACCTCCGGGTTGTCACTCTGCACCGCTGTTGAGGTGACCACAACATCCACGTTGGTCAGATTTTCTGCGGTGTGGCCGATGCAGATCTCACCACCCAGGCTGCGTAACCGTTCAGTGGTATCGCTCTCCCGCAGGTCGGAACCGGATACCTGGTACCCCAGGTTCAGCAGCACTTCGGCAATACCGCTCATGCCGATGCCGCCAATACCTACAAAGTGGATCTTTTCTATGTTTCCGTACATGGCGCCTGTCCTTTCAGCATCTCATCCACAATTATCCGGGCAGCATCCAGGCGGCCCAGCGCCCTGGCGTTGTCACTGATCCCCTGCAACGCGCTCCGATCGGTCATCAGACGTCTGATCTCCTTCGCCAAACTGACGGCGTTCATCTCACGCTCCAACATCATCTCGCAGGCCCCTTTTTTCAACAGCGCCTCGGCATTTTTACGCTGGTGGTCATCAGTAGCGTGGGGAAATGGCACAAATAGGCAGGCCTTGCCCAAGGCGGTGACCTCGGCAATGGTGGTGGCCCCGGCCCGACAGATGATCAGGTCTGCACGGTGGTAGGCAGCCGCCATATCATCGATGAACGGACGTACATCAGCTTCATAACCGATTGACCGGTATGCTGCGGCAACCTCCTGCTGATCCTTTTCACCGGTCTGATGGGTAATCTTCAGCTGCTGACGTGCAGAGAGATCAAGCTGCTCAACTGCCTTGGGAACCGCCATGTTTATCGCATGAGCTCCCTGACTGCCGCCAAAGATGAGTAGGTGAAAGGCCTCCTCCTGATCTTCTGACCCTTGACCCTTGACCCTTGACCCCAAGTTTTCCAGTATCTGTTTCCTGAGCGGATTGCCGGTCAGCAGTGTTGAACCCTCAGGAAAGAATTTTGTTGATTCCTCCAGAGAGATAAACACCCTGGATGCAACCCGTGCCAGGACCTTGTTGGCCATGCCGGGCAGGGCGTTCTGCTCGTGGATGTACCGGGGAAGCTCCATACCCCGTGCTGCCAGCACCACCGGCAAGGATGCATAGCCGCCCACACCCAACACCAGATCCGGCTTAAACTCTTTGAGTATTTTTCGTGACTGGGCATAGCCGTACAACAACATGGCAGCCCCTTTCAACTTGGCCAGACTCCCCTTGCCACGGATACCGGCAGCGGAGATCAGTTCCAGCCGGTAGCCGAGCCGTGGAATGGTGCGTGCTTCAATACCCTGCTCCGAACCGACAAACAGTACCTGGTTGGCAGCGTCCCTGGACAGGAACTCTTCTGCCACCGCAATACCGGGAAACAGGTGTCCGCCGGTACCGCCACCGGCTACAATCATCTTCATGCTGTGTCCTTCCCTACCAATGGGGCCAGCTTCAGACCTGCTGATATGTTCAACAGTACCCCTACAGCAAACAGACTGACCACCAACGAACTGCCGCCGTAGCTTAAAAACGGCAGTGCCAGCCCCTTGGTGGGCAGCATGCCGGTCACCACTCCCATGTTAACCGTAGCCTCCACCGCAAACAGCACGGCAATACCCAGGGCCAGGAAGCGCCCGAAACTGTCCTGGGCAGCCATGGCAATCCGCATGGCACGCTGCACCAGGATAAAAAACATGCCGATGATGATCAGTACGCCGATGAATCCCAGCTCCTCGCCAACCACCGAGAGGATAAAGTCGGTGTGGGCCTCCGGCAGATAAAAGAGCTTCTGTTTGCCTTCACCCAACCCCTGCCCGAAGAAGCCGCCGGCGCCAAAGGCATATTTAGACTGGGTGATCTGCCAACCGATGCCGGTTGGGTCCTGTTCCGGGTTCAGGTAGGCCTTGATCCGTTTCAACCGATAGGCTGATTGTGTGACCAGAAAAATCAGAAACGGCAGGGCCACCATGGCACTGCCCAGGATAAAGACCAGCCGGGTTCCGGCTGCAAACAGCATAGTCACCGTAACCGCTGCCAGGGTAAGGGCAGCGCCCAGGTCAGGCTGCTTCAGCAACAGCCCCAGCAGCACCATCAGTACGACCATGTACGGCAGGAATCCGGCTGTTAACGAACGGATCCGGTCCTGCTTCTTGTCAATTGAATAGGCCATGTACATGATCAGGGCTATCTTGGTAAATTCCGATGGCTGCAGGTTGAACCCGGGCAACTTGATCCAGCGGGAGGCCCCCTTGACCTTGCCGCCAATACCGGGGATAAGCACCAACACCAGCAGGACCAGGCTCAGCAGCAGAAGTGGCACAGCCAGCTTGCGCCAGACCTGGTAATCAATCCGCATGGCCGCCAGGGCTATTCCAAACCCAAGCAGCGCAAAGATCGCCTGCCGCTTCAGAAAAAAAGCACCGTCGTTGAAATTCTTGGCAGCCATGACCGACGAGGCCGAGTAAACCATAACCACACCAAAGCAGGTCAGCGCCACCACCATCAGCAGCAGCACCAGATCATACTCGGCCAGCTTAAACGGTTTGCGCAGCCAACCGCTCATGGTTCAAAGCCCCTTAACCGCAGCAACAAAACGCTGGGCACGTTCTTCGTAATCTCTGAACATATCAAAACTTGAACAGGCTGGTGACAGCAACACCACGCCGCCCGCTTCAGTGAGCCCGGCACTCATCAGTACCGCCTCTTCCAGGGTTTCGGCCCGCTGGATATCACTCAGTCCCCCAAGCTCCTGCTCCATCCGGTCAGCTGCTTCTCCGATCAGGATCAGATGGTCAACTCGTTCACGTACCAGTTCGCGTAACGGCGTGTAGGAACCACCCTTGTCCTTGCCACCGGCAATCAGGGTAATCTGCTGAAAGCTCTCCAGCGCTTTGGCAACACTGCCCACATTGGTGGCCTTGCTGTCCTCAAAGTAGCGTACGCCGTTCAGCTCTCGCACAAATTCCATCCGGTGATGAAGCGCTTCAAAGCGGTTCAGCAACTCCAGGCTTGCATCCGGTCGGCACCCCAGCAGCAGTCCACAGGCCATGGCAGCCATGATGTTTTCCAGGTTATGCACACCCTGCAGTCTGAAGCCACCAACTGGAAAGCGGCACTCAACACCCTGGTGCCGGAACACGATCTCTTCACCAAGGCAGAAGATGCCCTCCTCAAGTTCCAGCTTCCGACTGAAGGGGATAAGACGGGCCTTGAGTGAACCGGCTGCCTGCCAGACTATCTCGTCATCCCGGTTGACCACGGCATAGTCGTCAGCAATCTGGTTTTCAAAGATCCGCAGCTTGGCATTAATATAGGCCTGATAGCTTGGGTAGCGATCCAGGTGGTCTTCCGTGATATTCAGCAACGCCGCAACCTTTGGCCTGAATGTGCTGCTCCACTCCAGCTGAAAGGAGCTGATCTCTGCCACAACCCGCTCCACTGTCGCCCCTGAAGCTGGCAGATCCAACAGCGGGTCGCCGATATTGCCGCCAACATACGTGCTGAAGCCGTTGGCCTTAAACAGCTCTCCTGTCAACGTGGTTGTGGTGGTCTTGCCGTTGGTGCCGGTGATAGCCACCAGCGGGGCGTCAATGAAACGCGCTGCCAGCTCTATCTCGCTGATAATCTCTCGTCCTGCTGCCAGGGCAACCTGCAGCAACGGATGGTCCATCGGTACGCCGGGGGAAACCACGATCAGGTCGGAGTCCCGGAAATCAGCCTCGTCATGCCGTCCCAGCACAAAACGGATATCAGCGCCGGACAGTTCTTGCAGCACTCCGGCCAGTGCGGTTGCATCCCGCAGATCCGTTGCCGTTACCCTCGCCCCCTGCTGTGCCAGAAAACGGGCAGACGCCACGCCGGTTTTGGCAAGGCCCATGACAGTGACGCATTTTCCGGTCAGTTCCATATCACCGCATCTTGAGGGTGGAGATGGCCACCAGCGCCAGAATAATAGTGATAATCCAGAAACGGACAATGATCTTGGGTTCTGCCACCCCTTTCAGCTCAAAGTGGTGATGGATTGGCGCCATGCGGAAGATCCGCTTGC
>DKFG01000311.1:7914-8121 GCA_002452325.1 Geobacter sp. UBA6802 | reverse complement strand
CCAGCAGGATCTCCTGCTTGGTCAGCACGGCAATGATCCCCAGAGTACCGCCCAGTGACAGCGACCCCACATCCCCCATAAAGACCTCAGCCGGATAGGAGTTGAACCAGAGAAACCCGAGCCCGGCTCCCACCATGGCGCCACAGATCACGGCCAGCTCACCGGCACCCGGCACCCGCGGTATCTGCAGGTAGGCCGACAGGGTGG
>DKFG01000311.1:0-7887 GCA_002452325.1 Geobacter sp. UBA6802 | reverse complement strand
AGGCCGTCGGTCAGGTTGACGGCATTACTTGCCCCGACGATCACCAGGGTGACGAACGGAATAAACAGGATACCCAGATCAGGGTGGAAGTTCTTGAAAAACGGCACATACAGCATTGTGTTGAAACCGGGCATCAGATAGAGATAGGTAGCCACCCCGCCAGCCAGCAGGATCTGCCAGAACATCTTCTGCCGTGCCGACAGCCCTTTGGTATTTTTTTCCACCACCTTGCGATAGTCATCCACAAAACCGATCAGACCATACCCCATCAGAATAAGCAGGGTCAGCCAGACATAGCGGTTGGTCAGGTCGGCCCATAACAGGGTCGGCACAATAATGGCGCCCAGGATTATCAGACCACCCATAGTGGGGGTACCCTGCTTCTCAAGGTGTGATTCAGGTCCGTCAGTACGGATGACCTGGCGGGCCTGCAATCCTTCAAGCCTGCGGATGATCCAGGGCCCCAGTACAAAACAGACGATCAGGGCCGTAATCATGGCATAGATGGTTCTGAAAGTAAGATATTTGAATATATTCAGAATCTTGAGATCTGAAGCCAGCGGGTAAAACAGATGAAAGAGCATCGGCCTTAACCCTCCTGATGTGCTGCTGCACGGAGTGCCGCAGCGATTTTATCCATCTGCATCCCACGAGACCCTTTGATCAAGAGCAGATCACCAACCTCAACGTCCTTTGTGAGAGCCGCGATAATCTCGGCATGACTGCCGGCATGACAGACCGCCTCGGCAGACATACCGGCCTCCCGGGCTGCGGCGGCGGTCTCCCGGGTAAGCGTTCCCAGCACGTAGAGCTGGTCAGCCACAGCCGCCGCCTGTCTCCCCAGCTGACAGTGCAGCTCTCGCTCATCATCACCCAATTCAAGCATGTCACCCAACACCACCACAACACGGTGCTGCTGCCTGATCTCCTTGAGCGTTGCCAGTGCAGCAGCACAGGAGGCCGGGTTGGCATTGTAGCTGTCATCAATCAACAGGCGGCCACCTGCAAGCGGTTCAGGTCTGAAACGACCGTGGTAGGGGGTAAATGAGGCAAGTCCCTCCACAATGGTTTCAAGCTCTACTTTGTCAAGCAGGGCCGCAGTTGCAGCCAGTGCGTTGTACAGATTGTGCTGCCCCAGTGCCTGCAGCTGGAGTTCTGTGGTCCCTTTGGGGGTTATCAGAGTACACCGCTGACCATTGACTCCCTGTGTGACAATCGATGCAGCACGGACTTCCCCGCGTTTGATGCCAAAGCTTACCCTGCGGGCCGATGGATTCTGGGGCAGCGCGGCAATACGTGGGTCATCGGCGTTTACCACTGCCAATCCGCCGTCCTGAATCCGATGCAGCAACTCACCCTTAGCCTTTGCCACGGCTTCAACCGTGCCCATGCTCTGCAGATGAGCAGGAAAGGCGTTCAGCACAATACCGATTGAGGGCTGGGCTATCTCTGCCAGACGATTGATCTCACCCGGCTCACTCATGCCCATCTCCAGTACAGCCCAGCAGTGTTCTGGGCGTAGCTGGAACACCATCTGAGGCAGTCCGATCAGATTATTCAGATTGCCGCTGGTCTTGAGTCCGCTGTCTACCTTCGAGAGAATGGCTGCCAGCATCTCTTTGGTGGTGGTCTTGCCGTTACTACCGGTAACACCGATCATGGTCAGGGCAAATTGCTTACGCCAGGCAGCGGCCAGATCACCCAGGGCACGCAGGGTATCAGGTACTGCAATGCCGGTGATCCGCTCCGGCAAACGGTGTTGCTGCAACCAGGCCGTACTGCACAGACATACGGTAATACCGGCGGTTGGTGCTGTCAGGTAATCGTGGCCATCAAATCGTTCTCCCTTGAGCGGTACAAAGAGCTGACCCGGCATACACGTGCGAGAGTCGGTGGATATGCCGCTGACGGTACCGGTTACAGGGCCGGTGGGGGTGCCATTGGTGATGGCAATGATCTCCTGAACAGTGAACATCTCAGCTACGCTCCCTGAAGGCTGTTGTGGCCTCTTCACGGTCATCAAAGTGATGTTTTACGGTGCCGATGATCTGATAGTCTTCATGGCCTTTACCTGCCAGCAGCAGGATATCTCCGGATTGCGCCAGATTGGCTCCCAACCTGATCGCCTCCCGACGGTTTTCGAGCATGACAAAACCTTTTTCTTTCAAGCAGCCGCCAGTGAGCTCCGGGACTGTGTACTCGCGCAATCCCAGCGGCAGGATACCGTTACGGATCTGAGCCAGGATCGACAGCGGCTCTTCAATACGGGGGTTGTCGGAAGTGACAATTGCCAGATCCGAGTAGGTTGCGGCGATCCTGCCCATGATCGGTCGTTTACCGTTGTCCCGGTCTCCGCCGCAGCCAAAGACGGTGATGATCCTGCCGGTGGCAAGCAGACGCAGGGTACTCAGTACATTTTCCAGGGCATCACCGGTATGTGCATAATCCACCAGACAGGTAACGCCGCAATTGTTGTCAACCCGTTCCAGACGCCCCGGCACCGTGGCCTGCTGTTCAATGCCACGCACGATGATTTCCAGCGGCAAATCAAGTGCAACCCCGGCAGCTGCAGCAGCCATGATGTTTGACAGGTTGTAGCTGCCTACCAGACGGGAGCTGAAAGACTGTTCACCCCGTGGGGTAACCAGCCGACCGGTAATACCGTTAACCGAGAAACAGGCATCCCGTACCGTCACCTCAGCATCAGCAGTCACACCGTACCGTATAACCCTACAGTCGGCAGCCTTGATAAAATCGACGGCAGCCGGATCATCGATATTGATCACGGCACAGTGCAGGTCACCCGGTACTCCCGGCTGCAAGAGGTCGTGAAACAGCCGTTGCTTGGCAGCGCTGTAGGCTTCCATGGTTCCGTGATAATCCAGATGATCCCTGGTCAGGTTGGTAAACACCCCGACATTGAAGTCACAGCCATCAACCCGATGCTGTTCAAGTGCGTGGGATGAGACCTCCATCACAAAGGCCTGGGCACCTGCATCGGCAAGCTGCCTGAATATTGCCTGAAGTTCGGTTGACTCCGGCGTGGTATGGCTGGCTTCAATCCTGGTGCCGCCAAAACGATAGTTGATGGTTCCCAAGACTGCGGTAGGCTTGCTTGCTGCCTGCAATATCGCTTCGATCAGGTAGCTTGTGGTGGTCTTGCCGTTGGTGCCGGTGATACCGATCAGCGGCAGCCCCTGGGTGGGTGATCCATTAAAACGTACTGCGATCTGCGCCATGGCAACCCGCCCGTTTGCGACCTGCACCCAGGGCACTCCCTGTGGTGCAAACGCCGGATCCTCAAGTACAATTGCTGCAGCCCCAGCTGCCACGGCCTGGGGGATATAGCGATGTCCATCTGTCTTGCTGCCGCACAGGGCAAAAAAGAGCGTACCGGGACCAACGTGTCGCGAATCACAGGTAAGCGAGGTGATCTCACTGTCAGGAACATTGACATTAATCTGTGGCGCTATACCTTGCAGCAGTTTCTTGAGGTGCATCACGTTCTCTCCTTAGGCCGTCGGCGCCAGCCTGACCCAGATCTCGTCGCTACCCCGGATGACCTGGCCTGGCTGAGGGTGCTGCTCAATCACCCTGCCGCTTCCACGCAGCTGCAGGTTAAGCTGCCGTTTTTCCATCGTCTGCAGCACCCGCCGCATGCTCATCCCACGAAAATCAGGCATTGCAGTCCCGGTGCCGACAGTCTCTATGTTGCCCCCTTCAGCTATCTCTGAGGCGGTATAGGCCACAGGGGCCGTTGGCAGCGTTCCCGGCTTGTCGATCTGCTCCAGAGCTGGCAGTTCACAGGCTGCACCAACACCACTGGCCTTGAGATAGCAGAGGGTGTTAAAGGCTATTTCCCTGAAGGCAGGTGCAGCTACCACACCTCCATAGGGGCTGGTAGCCGGCTCGTCAATCACCACCAGAATCGTCAGCAACGGTTTATCTGCCGGGACAAACCCCACAAAAGAAGCGGTACGTTTGGTTGCCGAGTAGCCCTTGCTAACCGGGTCAGCCTTCTGGGCCGTACCGGTCTTGCCTGCCACTCTGATCCCTTCAATGGCTGCGTTGGTTCCGGTGCCACCTTTCTGGGTCACCCCTTCCATCATCCGGGCTATGGTACCGGCGGTCTGACTGGAGATGACCCGACGGACCGTCTGGGGTTCAAAACGCTGCAGTTCCTGGCCGTTACTGTCCGTGATCCGCTCCACCAGATAGGGCTTCATCAGCAGACCGCCGTTAGCCACTGCAGAGGTAGCCGCCACCAATTGAATAGCGGTGGCAGAAACTCCCTGCCCAAACGATATGGTGGCGATGTCGGTGCCGTACCAACGGTTGATCGGCCTCAAACCACCGGACGCCTCACCCGGTAGATCGATCCCGCTCTTCTCACCAAAGCCAAATGCCTTCAGATAACGATACAACCGATCATCACCCAGTTTCAGACCAACCTTGGCCGAACCGATATTGCTGGAGTACTTCAACACCTCTGCAATGGACAGCCGCCCCTGGGGGTGATCATCACGGATGATTCTGCCGCCAAACGCATAGCGACCGTTCTCGCAATTAATGCCGTCCTGCGGACGGACCAGTTTTTCTTCCAACGCAGCTGCCAGCAGAAACACCTTGAAGGTCGAGCCGGGCTCAAAGCTGTCCGATACGGCACGGTTACGCAGGTGCAAGGTTGGATACTGTCTGAAGGCGTTCGGGTTAAAGGTTGGATAATTGGCCAGGGCAAGGATTTTTCCGGTGGCCGGATCAGCCACCAGCGCCATACCGTTTTTGGCCCGGCTGCCAACCACGGCCTTGGCCAACTCTTTTTCAGTGAAATACTGAATGTTTTTATCAAGAGTAAGGTGCAGACTCTTGCCGGGCGACGCATCCTGTACAACCGCTTCCCGCAGCGACACATCTCTTCCCAGGGCATCCCGCTCGGTCAACAGGTAGCCGGTTTTACCCAGAACCGTAGCATCATAGCGGCGTTCAAGCCCTTCAAGTCCTTCGGGATCCAGGCCGGTAAAGCCCAAGACATGGGAGGCTATCTCAAAATTAGGATAGAAACGCTTGCTTTCCTTCACGAACCCAAGTCCGGGAAGCTTCAAAGAGCGGATCCGTGCAGCCGTTTCCGGCGTCATCTGGCGGGCAATCCAGGTAAAACTGCGCTCAGAATCAAGTTTCCTGTGCAACTCCTGCTGAGGCAGCCCGATCAGCGGTGCAAGAGCGGCTGCAGTTGCACCAGGGTTGTTAATCCGCTTTGGCTCTGCATACAGCGAATCCATCTCAAGAGATACCGCCATCGGCGCCCCGGTTCGATCAAAGATACCACCCCTGGCCGGTGTGATCGGAATCGTCCGGTGATGCTGGCGCTCAGCACGTTTGACCAGCTGCTCATGCTGAAGCACCTGCAGGTAGAAACTGCGTCCTATGGCCGCCAGGAAACCGCAGGCAAACAGGCAGGAGACCATAATGATCCTGACTCTGGCCCATTTTTCCCGGTCCTGTTTCACAAACACCCCCGCCTTTACGGACAACTGCTCTATTTCACCAGAATCGTCTGGTCATCCTTTGGCACAATCATGCCAAGATCCCGCTTGGCAATTGTTTCAATTCTTGCCGGTGTCTTCAGGGCGGCAGCTTCCAGTTTCAGCCGCTTATGGGCCTGCTCAAGCTCTTTCAGCTGACTGCTTGCCTCGCCAATCTGCAGGTTCAGTTCGATCAGACGGAAACGCGACCAGACATGAAACGTAGACACCACCGTCAAGAGCACCATACAGACCATCAAAAATTTGACGATATCCAGCCGGTTTGGAGCAAGGTCGGTCCCGATATGTCCGGGAAAAGTTAATTTTGTGCTGCCTGTCTTTACCATGCCCATGGCGTATTCCTTTTAAATGTTCATGCCCAGTTTCTCAGCTACCCGCAACTTGGCGCTACGTGCCCGTGGATTCCACTCCCGTTCTGCTTCACTGGCAACAACCGGCTTTCCGGTGATCAGCCTCACTTGTGGCTTCTGATTACAGACGCAGTAGGGCATCCGGGGAGGGCAGATACAGCCGGTTGCTGCTGCACGGAAGAGCTGTTTTACCAAACGGTCTTCCAATGAATGAAACGAGATGACTGCCATCCTGCCGCCAGTCCGCAACAGGGAAAGCCCAGCCCTGATACCGTTTTCAGCCTGCTCAAGCTCACCATTCACGGCAATCCGCAGGGCCTGAAAGGTGCGGGTAGCCGGATGGATCCGATCTTCGTGAAAACGACGTGGTATGGCCTGTGACACCAGATCAGCCAGTTGAAGAGTGGTCGTTAAAGGTGTCTCCTGCCGTACCTGCTCAATGCGTACCGCAATCCTCTTGGCCCAGCGTTCTTCACCCAAATCCCGAATAATCCGCTCCAATTCGCCTGCCGACAACCGCTGTAACAGGTCAGCGGCTGTCGTATCAGCATTGCTGTCCATGCGCATATCCAGCGGACCATCCAGGCGAAAACTGAAGCCACGCGCTGCCGAGTCAAGCTGGTGCGAAGAAACCCCCAAGTCGAGAATAATACCGTCTACAGTCTCAACAGACTGTTGTTTCAGCAACAACTCCAGATCCCCAAATCGACCGGCTACCGGCCTGAAGCTGCTGCCAAAACGGGCAAGCCGTACTGTTGCTGCAGCCAGGGCAGCCGGATCCTGATCAATGCCGACCAGCAGGCCATGCGGACCGATCTTTTCAAGAATCAACTCGCTATGACCGCCCCCGCCAACCGTCCCGTCCAGGTAGATGCCGCCCGGCTTGGGGGCCAGCAACTCCAGAACCTCTGCAGCCAGTACTGGCAGGTGGCTAAAGGTTGACATCAAATACCTAGTGCAGCCAACGCTGCAGAGTCCTGCGGGAAATTTTGCTCATCCTGGGCATTGACTCTTGCGTAGATCTCGGCCGACCAGATATCAAAATGATTTCCCATGCCGACCACTACCAAGTCTCGCTCCAATACGGCATGTAGCCGCAGCGATGGGGGGATCAGCACACGTCCCAGCTTATCGGCACTGCATTCCTGTGCTGGTCCCAGCTTGAGACGTTTCAGGCCATCGAGCTGTGTCAGGGAAAGGCCACCTTCATTGGCCAGGATCTTTTTCTCTATAACGCGCCACTCCTGCAGTGGGTAGGCTGACAGCCCCCTGCCAAAACCACCGTCGGTAAAGCCGACCGGCGATGCCTTGGTGATTACAAAACGATCGTCACCAAAAGCGGTTATCAGCAACTCCCTTATTTTGGAGGGGATACTGGTACGCCCTTTGGCGTCGATGGTTGTCAGGCTCTCACCGCTGAACATAGCTTAGTCCCGTCGAATGGGTTTGCTTGCCACTAATTCCCACTTTTTTCCACTTTGCGGCAAACTATACCAGCAGTCAAGACGCTGTCAAGTACAAAGAAGTACGTTTGTGCAGGAGGCAGAAACAGAAAACGCCCTGCAATGAGGGCGTTTTCGAGAGTTCCGATAGAGGGTAGGCTACTTTTTGCGGCGGCCTGCGAGTGAAACTACTTTCTGGCCGGCATCAGCCGGCCGTTCTCTTGTTAGAGGTGTTGCGGGTTCTTCTTCAGGCGGCGATTTTTCAAGGGGTGAAATCAGCTTCTCCAGGCGCAAGGGAGTGCCGCCCATGGTAAAAGGAGCTTCATCAAGCTGCTGTTCATCCAGAACCCAGGTGAAAATCTGAAGTGGAAAGGTCAACACCAGCAGCTGCACCTGCCACCACCCCCCTTTGGGGTCGGGGCAGATCTCTTCAATGCGTGCGTAAAAGCCCGGCTTGTCATCAACATGTACCAGTACGAGATCAGATTCCATAAGCATAGCGTAGCGATTCCTTATCACATGAAGGTTTGGTTGGAGCAGGCCGTAAGCCGG
>DKFG01000218.1 GCA_002452325.1 Geobacter sp. UBA6802 | reverse complement strand
TGGGTTTGTCCAGATCACCGGCCTCAGGCAGGTTCTCAAACAACTCGGACAGCAGCCATAGCAGCAGGATGGCGTACAGCTTGGGGCTTCCCATCAGCTTGTCGGCTGACAGGATGTTGACCACTCCCATGCCACGATCCGTCTGCATCAGGTCATTGATATCCAGCATCGGCTCGCCCAGGATCAGGTTGCCCCCCTGACTCTCCAGCGCCAGCAACCCCCGCTGGATTGCCCCCACACTGGCGGCCGAGACATTGCCGTAGTCAGTGGTGAGTGTCTTGGCGTTGTCCCCCACAAACTGCAGCATGGCCCGCAGATCCTTCAGATCCAGCAGCAGCAGGCCGTTGTCGTCGGCCACCTTGAAGACCAGATTCAGCACGCCGGTCTGGGTGTCGTTCAGCTCTAGCATGCGGGCCAGCAAGAGCGGCCCCATATCGGAGACCGTGGCCCGCACCGGATGTCCCTGCTCACCGAACGGGTCCCAGAAGGTAGTCGGAAAGCTCCTAAATGGATGTTCACTGATTCCCAGCAGCTTGAGCCGTTCATCAACCTTGGGGTTGCCGCCTCCCGGTTGTGACAGGCCGGAGAGGTCGCCCTTGACATCCGACATGAAGCAGGGGACACCCATGCTGGAAAACTGCTCGGCCAGGGTCTGCAGGGTTACGGTCTTGCCGGTACCGGTGGCGCCGGTAATCAGTCCGTGTCGATTGGCCATCCTGGGTAGCAGGTGCAGGTCAGTTGTGCTGTTTCTGGCGATCAGGATCGGTTCGCTCATGAAATCTCCTTTGTCGGTAGTATCCGTTTGGGCTGGTTGCGGGGGAACAGAAGCCCCTGTGTGGTAGAAACCAGAACCGGCCAGTTAACGGACGAGATGGTGTACATGGTGGCTTCAGACTGTCCAGCCTCCGGTGTCCACCCCTAACTGCCCTGTCCGCTATCAAAACCACCCCTGAAATGAGCACATCTAGCCAGGCAAATGCGCCTATGCGCGTTGACGCGGCTTCTGCAACCAAGAGGCTGACGTCAATCCCATTCTCTATGACCCACGGAACAAACGTCCCGTAGGGTAGCAACGCACCTAAAATGCATAAGACACCATAGAAGTACTTCAAGATCATTCCTTTATTTACGCTCTGACGCCATAAGGCTGACCAGCCCGCCCAAGTTTTTCCGGGCGGGCTGGTCGTGCCGCAAGTTGGACATTCTCTTCAGAAAAGAAAAAGTCGCGTATTCAACTTCATTTTACTGTCCGAAGCTGAGACGCGACTCTCTGATTTTCTTCTTTTTCAAGGTGGTTAGCCAAGTGCGGCCAATCCCTTGCGGTCAATCAGATCAAGCAGGCGTTGTGCTGGGCCGCTTGGTTTCTTCTGTCCTTGTTCCCACTGTTGAACTGTTGTCTTGCCAATGCCAAGGATTGCCGCAAACACTGCCTGACTTACATGGTTTGCCGTGCGGATACGTCGGACATCTTCAGCCTGAATAGGTGCTTTTGGTGTCAAGCAAAGCTTGTCCATTTCTCGCATAGTGATTTCGTCCATAGCTCCGACCTTAAACATATCTTGAGCCATCTCATGTGCAATATTCAGTATTTCACTCATGGTATTGTACCTCCCAAACTGAGCCAGTTGCTAAAAGCTCTTGAATCTGTTTATCTGTAGTTGCAACAAAAGATTGCGCGGCAAGACTTAAAGCGGCCTCTTCTTTCACGGAAATATTGGTCTTGTCGTTCTTGGCAAATGCGTACAGAAAAACGATTCGTTCCGTATTTTGCCTTTTGTATCCCACAACAACACGGTAGCCGCCTCGTTTTCCTGCCCCAGTCCGTGGCAAACGTTTCTTGAACAAGCAGCCGCCAAGATCAGCGTCAACCTTTCCTGAAGCGATTTCCTCTGCTGCATTGAGCAATACAGCATCCGAAATACCTTCTTTGCTTGCCCAGTGGTTAAACCACTTGTTTTTAAATATTCTCATGTTGAAACTGTATCACTCTGTGAGACAGTTTGCAAGTTGTTCTCTTCTGGGGGATACTCGGGGGACGCTGCTTGTTATTTTGCTATTGAGACAATAATTTGTCTCATTAACTCCACATTGTTCTTCAAAAACTTCTCGCCTCGTTTTGCCGCCAAACTTACCCCTGAAGAACCAAGGTGGAGATAATGGCCGATCTCGCTACCGGAATAGCCGATTTCAAATCTGTCAAAGACCTGTGGGTGAAGCTTCATTACCCGGCTACGGCCCGGTAATTCTATCGAACCGCCCGGTGCGGACCCGCATGCCGGGTGGTGTGGGGGCTGGGGGAGAAAAACCCCCGGCTACCCGATTAGAAGCAAGGCTACATATGAGCAGGTTGAGCTACTAAGCGCACTCCAAGGGCTGCACATACGCGGTTGATTGTGTCGAAACGTGGATGAGCATTCGGGCGGAGAGCTTTGTACAAGGCTTCTCGGGTAATGCCAGCGGCCTGCGCAATTTCACTCATACCGCGGGCACGGGCTGCTACGCCAAGGGCATGGGCAAGCTCGGAAGAGTCTCCCTCTTCTATAACCATAGTTACATAAGTAGCAATATCTTCTTCGCTTTTTAGCTGTTTTGCCATGTCAAAATTGGGCAGGTCTGAAATTTTTGTCTTTTTTTTCATTTGTTTAGTCCTCCAGGGTGCTAGCAAGTTCTATGGCCTTTTTTATGTCCTTAGCCTGCGTGCTTTTGTTGCCGCCGCCTAGCATTACGATGATCACGCTGCCACGCTGGATGTAATACATACGCCAGCCAGGACCAAAATGTTCACGCATTTCAAACACACTGTCGCTAACCGATTTTATGTCACCCAAATTGCCACGCTGAGCCTTGTCAAGGCGTCGACTTAAGCGCAGGCGAGTGGTGCGGTCTTTTAGGCCGTCAAGCCAAGCGTCAAATTCAGGGATTGTTTTGAGTATGAACATGATTTGAGTGTAATCGAGTGGATACAAAATAACAATATGAAAAACATGCGTAGGAATTCATTTCTATTCAGCTTCTAACGTAAGCTAGCGGCGCTGCGCAGCCTTATCGCGCAGCGTCCAGCGACCGAAGGGAGCGAGGTTGAGCGCCGGGTTGGGTTCACGGCTCTTAGGACGCCTTGAGCGCCAAAAGAAGATACTCAGGGCACCATCGTTGACGGCAATGACAGATACACCACCAACAAGATACAGAAACGGCCCATCCCATGTGTGCGGAGAAAGAGCTTCGGCAAATGTCATGGCGATGGGAACAATGCCGAGTGCGAGCAATAATTGTGTATCGGTTAGTACTACTCCGACAGATAATGT
>DKFG01000147.1:7852-8040 GCA_002452325.1 Geobacter sp. UBA6802 | reverse complement strand
CCATGGAACCGGAGGGGATCTTGAATGCCTGCACCACATAGGTACGGATCACCAGCGCCAGCAGTATTGCGATGATGATCGACTCGGCATATTCACGCCACAGACTCTTTTTTGCCGGAGTTTCCTGCGGCTGCGGGGTATCTGACTGTTCTTCCATCATCATCCTTCCTATTTATCGTCAACCTTGA
>DKFG01000147.1:7501-7781 GCA_002452325.1 Geobacter sp. UBA6802 | reverse complement strand
CACTTGGCCAACACATCCTTGCGCAGCGCCTTGACGGTCTCGCGGGCAATGATCTTGTTACCAATCGCCGCCTGAATCGCCACTTCAAACATCTGACGCGGAATCAGCTCTTTCATCTTGGAAACCAGATCACGACCACGGTAATAAGACTTATCGCGGTGGACGATCAGAGAAAGAGCATCCACCACATCGCCGTTAATCATCACGTTCATCCGTACCAAGTCACTCTGCCGGAAATCAAGATGCTCGTAATCAAGCGAGGCATAGCCCTTGGTGATCG
>DKFG01000147.1:7353-7491 GCA_002452325.1 Geobacter sp. UBA6802 | reverse complement strand
GCTCATAGATGATCATCACCCGGGTGGTGGTCAGATATTTTATCTCCCGCTGCACACCACGCTTCTCTTCGCATAATGCCAGCACACCACCAACAAAGTCGTTAGGGACATGAATATGGGCCAGGATGAACGGCTCCT
>DKFG01000147.1:457-7262 GCA_002452325.1 Geobacter sp. UBA6802 | reverse complement strand
TCCCGTTCAAGCCGTTCCTGGATGATCTCCATATGCAAGAGCCCCAGGAAGCCGCAACGAAAACCGAATCCCAGCGCCACCGAAGTCTCCGGCTCAAAGGAGAAGGAAGAATCGTTCAGCTTCAGCTTGGCAAGGGCATCACGCAACTGCTCGTACTGAGAGGTGTCAATCGGATAGAGGCCGGAGAACACCATCGGCTTGACCTCTTTAAATCCCCCCAGCATGCTGTCGCACTGACGATGCAGCAGGGTTACCGTATCACCCACCTTGGCATCAGCAACATCCTTGATACCGGCAATCACAAACCCCACTTCACCGGCAGTCAGCTGCGGCACTTCAACCATAACCGGCGCAAAGACACCCACCTTCAACGCCTCGTAAGCGCGGTTGGTGGACATCAGCTGAATCTTGTCCCCTTTTTTCAGGGTACCTTCAAACAGACGCACCAGGATAATAACCCCCTGATACTGGTCATACCAGGAATCAAACAGCAGTGCCTTCAACGGGGCAGTCACATCACCCTTCGGGGCTGGAATCTTCTTGACGATCTCCTCAAGGATCTCACGGGTACCGATCCCCTCTTTGGCCGAGGCCAGCACCGCATCATGGGCGTCAATGCCGATGATCTCCTCAATCTCGTGTTTGACCCGCTCCGGCTCGGCAGCTGGCAGGTCGATCTTGTTCAGTACCGGAAAGACCTCCAGGTCATTATCCAGCGCCAGATAGACATTGGCCAGGGTCTGGGCCTCAACCCCCTGGGAGGCATCCACCACCAGCAAACCACCTTCACAGGCCGCCAGCGAGCGGGAGACCTCATAGGTAAAGTCAACATGTCCCGGCGTATCAATCAGATTCAGGATATACTCATTACCATCATCAGCGATGTAGGCCAGACGAACGGTCTGGGCCTTGATGGTGATACCCCGTTCCCGTTCAAGATCCATTTTATCCAGAAACTGGTCCTGCATCTCACGGGCCGTCAGCGCGCCGGTATACTCCAGGAGTCGGTCAGCCAGGGTTGATTTGCCGTGGTCGATATGTGCAATGATTGAAAAGTTGCGAATTCTGCTGATTTCCATGAACTCTCACTTACTTCTGTAGATGCGATTTTAGAATTTGGAAGGATAATCAACACGTCGGTGAAAGTAAAGCAGGAAATGGCAGCAACGACTTCTGTCGCCCTGCAGCAGCAAGCTACAGGCAACCGCAGAGAAACACTGCATACCTGAGTAACCTGACACCACCCGTTACCGCCACCACAACACCCCTGTTGACTGGCGGCTTTTTTGTTACAAAACCGTTGCCATGATTGACATTCTGCTGATTCCAAGGGAAAATACCGCGTTATGGATATCATTACCCTTGAATTACTTGTTATTTTACTGCTGATCGGGCTGAACGGCTTTTTTTCCATGGCCGAATTTGCCATTATCTCCATCCGTAAAGGCAGGCTTGCCCAGCTGGTTGCCGATGGCGACGAACGGGCCATGATCATTGACGCCTACCAGAAAGACCCCCATGTACTGCTGGCGGTGATCCAGATCGGTGTTACCGTAGCCGGCTCCGCCGCATCCACTGTTGGTGGCATTGTTGCCATTGAGCAGTTACGTCCCTTTCTGAAGTCACTACCCTGGCCGATAATCCAACGTGCCGCAGAGCCGTTGGCAGCGCTAGCAGTGGTGGTCACGGTCTCGTATATCACCCTGATCATCGGTGAACTGGTACCCAAGGCGATCGGCCTGCAGTACGCCGACCGGATTGCCCTGCGGCTGGCCCGTCCCATGCAGTTGATTGCCCGGATCACGGCCCCTGCCGTACTGCTGCTGACCAGCTCCAGCAAGGCGGTACAGCGTCTGATCGGCATGAAAACCGAACAGAACGCATTTATCTCCCGGGAAGAGGTGCAGCATATGGTGCAGGAAGGCCATGAAAGCGGCGTCTTCAGCCAGGCAGAAAACGAGTATATCCAGAATGTATTCGAGTTTACCCACACCTGTGTTCGGGAAGTGATGGCTCCCCGTACCCGGATGGTCGCTCTGGACCTGCTGCTACCCCGTGAGCAGCTGGTACAGATCATTCTGGAGGCCCAGTATTCCCGCTACCCGGTCTACCGGGAGGATATCGAGGAGATCGTTGGTGTCCTGCATGATAAAGATATCATGGGGGCACTGGTCAGAGGGGATGAGCTGCAGCTGGAACAGGTCATCCGCCCACCGGTGTTTGTGCCGGAGAGCAAAAAGGTGAACGATCTGCTGAAGGAGATGCAGCGAACACGCAACCATATGGCCTTAGTGGTGGATGAGTACGGCGGCATATCCGGCCTGGTTACCACCGAAGACCTGCTGGAAGAGCTGGTGGGAGAGATTGAGGATGAGCATGATGCGGGCGAATCCGGCAGGATTCAACCGCAGTCAGACGGCAGCTGGCTGGTTGACGGCCTGATCTCGATCTTTGACCTGCAAGAACCTTTGGGCATCAAGCTGGAAGAGGCCCCCCACTACGAAACCGTGGCCGGACTGGTGCTTGACGAACTGGGGCATCTGCCTGATCAGGGTGAGACAACCCAGTGGAACGGCTTTCTGCTGGTCTGTGAACAGGTAACCCGCACTGCCGTACTGCAGGTCAGAATCATACCGCTGACCCAGGCAGTGCACCAGGCTGATGCCCCCTCAGCCCGCACGTAATTGATCGACATGATGCGCATTGGATCACACCCACTCCTGTTCAGAATTGTCTTTGCCCTCCTGTTGCTGGCCAGTATCATCGTTTTTGGCCTCTCGGTCATACTCCCCCGCCTGCTTGATCTGAACCGCTATCAGACACAGCTGACCAACCTGCTGCAGACTCAGTTGCATCGCCCGGTACATCTGGGTAACAGTCATTTCACCTGGGTGAGGGGCCCTGCTTTCAGCTTTGATGAACCCCTTATTCAGGAGCGCAACGGACAAGGGCAGTTTCTGAGCGCCCGACGGATCTCATTCCGGCTCGCTTTGCTGCCGTTGTTGACCAAGCAGATCAAACTGCGTGAAATCGTCCTCGACGGTGCCCGCATCTCACTATCGCGCTCCAAAGAAGGGCTTTTGAACATCGATGACCTGATCAAGCCAACAGGTGACAGCTACGACCTTGAGGCGCGCAGCATCAGGATTGTCAACAGCACCCTGTTCTGGCGGGATGCCGGCATTGGCGCCACGCCGCTTACCGTCACCCTTTCCGGCATCAACTTCACGATCGATCGCCTGAAACGGGGTAAAAAAAGCACGTTCAAGCTATCGGCAGTGGTAGAAGGTAACAGCCCCAACCGGATCAGCAGCAGCGGCAGCTTCAGGCTGCCCAAGACCGGCAGTCTCTTGCATCAGACTGACTGTGACGTAAAAGGTGAGCTTGACCGTCTGGAATACTGGCGTTTCTGGCCATACCTGGGCAACCGAGCCCCCTTCCCTTCCCCTGGCGGCACCATCAGCACCCGTCTCACTCTCAAAGGACGCTGGCACGACCTGGAGGGCAAGGTCTGGCTGGCAGCAGAGCAGCCCAGGGTTATCTGGCCCACGGTCTTCCGTCAGGCAGTTTCATCACGAACCGTTACCGTGGGCAGTCCATTCAAATGGACTGCAACCGAACTGATACTCAGCAAGCTGAAACTTGACCTGGATAATTTTTCTTTAAAGGGCAATCTACGGCTGGCCCACCTGAACAGCAAAGATCCATCCATCAACGTTGAGGCGGTCACCGAACCGTTCGACTACCAGAAGGTGAAGCACTACATTCCCTTTGGCATCATTGCCGAAGATGCTGCCGATTTTATTGAACAGCGTATCCGGGCCGGAATCTTCAGGCTGACCACCGGCACCCTGAACGGACGCTTTTCACAGCTGGCCAAATTTGGCATTGGCGACAATGCCAACAGCCTGTACATCAAAGGCACGGCAGACCAAGCCGTCATCCAGTATGGTGAAACCACCCCCACTTTCCGACAGATCAAAGGCACCCTGGAGATGAAGGGGCACAACTTCAACCTAGTCGGCATGAGCGGCAACTTTGGCGATGCTCCCTTTACCCTTGACGGCAGCATTACCGATTATGCAACCGAAGGGGTGTCATCCCATTATCCCTTCAGCATGACCATCACACCCCAACCGGGTGAAGTGGCCTGGGTTGCCGGACATGCAGGAGTCGAGGAACTACAGTTTCAAGGCTCCACCACCACTCTGAAGCTGCAGGGAGATGGCCCGGTTAAGGCCTACCGTGTCTCCGGCGACTGGCAGCTCAATCAGGCAGCCTACAGCTATCCGGCGGTGGTCAGCAAACCGGCTGGCATGGCCAACACCCTGCAGTTCAGTGCTGTGCTGGGCAGGGATGACACCCGCTTCACCTCCATCACCTATCAGCTGCCGCCACTCAAGATTACCGGCAACGGTTTGCTACGCTACACTGATCCGGCACCATATCTGGCTTTTGATCTTGCCACCAATCAGTTCCTTCTTGACCACCATCTGCCGATCCTGACCACCTGGAAGGAGTACCAGTTGCATGGCGCCAGCCAGGCTCACCTGATGGGGGCCGGAGACCCCCGCAGCATCAACACCATGCAGTTTTCCGGCAACGTCAAGCTGACCGGCTTTTCGTTCAAGCCCCACCAGAACTTTGATCCGGTCACCAACATCAGCACCCGGATCGATTTTAAGGGGCAGGCACTGCAGACCTCAAGCATGGCAATCCGTTACGGCAGTACACCGTTGCAGATCAGAGGCAGGATCAACAACCTCAGTAACCCCGAGGCAGAGCTGTACATTACCTCCCCGGAACTGAACCCGGTCGATTTTGGACTGCCAACTACGGAACAACCGATGCCCATTAAACAGTTCAGCGCACAACTGGCCTTAAAGGACAACCTGCTGACCATCCGCAACATCAGCGGTAAGCTGCCCAAATCGGTCATCAGTGCTTCCGGCACGGTCAACACCGCCTCTACCCCGGATTTTAATTTGCGAATTGCCTGCTCGTACCTGGATGTGGACGAGATCATCCCGCTGCTGGCTCCTGCCAAACCGGCAGACAGCGACATCCACGCAGCTCCTGCCCCATTTCATCTGCAAGCACACATAACTGCAGAGAAGGGCAGTTATCTCGGCGCACCGCTCAGCAAACTGACCTCCTACCTGGCAACCGAATCCGGAGTGCTACATCTGAAGGGACTGAACACCAACATCCTGGGCGGTAAACTGTCCCTGCAAGGTGACCTGACCAGGGTTGCCGGACAGCCGCCGCGCTGGAACACCACATTCTTGCTGGAGCAGGCCAGGGCAGGCGATGTGCTGGAACTGCTGGGGATCCGTCGTGAGATCAAAGGCAAGACCATGGCCCAGGGCACCATAACCGCCGTTGGCAGCGAACTGGACGCGATCAAAAAGACCGCCAACGGTGTCATCACCCTTGCCGTTGAGCGAGGCACCCTGAAACGGTTCAACACCTTGTCCAAAGTGATCTCCATCATCAACGTGTCACAACTGCTCCGTTTCAGCCTGCCGGACATGGCCAAAGACGGCATGCCGTTTAACCGCATCACCGCGTCAATCGGGATCACCAACGGCGTCATGACAACCCGGGATTTCTTCATCGATAGTAACGTCATGCATGTCACCACGGTCGGCAGCATCGACCTGGTCAAGGAGACCCTTGACATGCAGATCGGGGTACAGCCGCTGCAGACCGTTGACAAAGTCGTCAGCAGGATTCCGGTGGTGGGGTGGATCCTTTCCGGTGGGGACGGCAGCCTGATCACTACCTATTTTGATGCCAAGGGCAGTTGGGATGATCCCCAAGTCACCGCCGTACCGGTCCAGACCCTGGCAACCGGCACCTTTGATATCTTCAGAAGAATTCTTGAGCTGCCGGTACGCCTGTTTACCAACACCGGTGAAGTTGTACTGGGTAATCAGCAGGAACGTCCCAAGGCGGTGTCACCGCAAAACAGCGATCAAACTCCGCAATGAGTACAGCAGAAGGTGATGCAATGGATAACTGCCAAACCCAACAGATACCGTTAGCCGCCCTTGACCTGCACCAGCGTCTTTCAGCCGGTGCGCGTCAACTGTTCAGCGTGGCTGCAGATATTGAGCTTGAACCTGTGGTCTGCTGCCGACAGCCGGATGAGGCACACCGCTGCTACACCGCCTTGATCGGCTTCAGCGGGGCTGAGCGGGGCTTTCTGGCTCTCAGTTGCTCTGAGACACTGGCACAGCGACTGACCGACACCCTGCTGGGTGAGTCGGACACTACTGCCAAAAACTACCTGCAGGACGCACTGGGCGAGGCCGCATCCATACTGGCCAATCTGCTGCTGGATGCAACCGGTCAACGCCATAGCTACCTGCTGGCATTACCCAGTGTTGTAAAAAGTGATACCAAACTTCTGCAACGGTTGTTGTCTGACTGGCGCGGTTCAACCTGCTGTCTCTGCAGCGGTCAGTACCGGATGATGGTCAAGGCAGTGGTGACACCGGCCAACTGTATAGCCGGGACTGACAGCCCCAATAACCATCCCGGTGCAACGGTACACCAGATTCAGCGCATGCTGACCTGTGGCCGTTGCGGCAGCAACTGCTGGCTGCATCAGGCCGATCAATAATCTATCAGGGTCTGTATCGTCAGTAGATCTGGTAATTGGCAGGATCAGCGAAGAGTTGTTTCAACAGCAGGTTGTTAAGATGGTGTCCGGTCTTATGGGCCTCCACCTTGCCCAGAATCCGGTAGCCGCTGGTGTACAGGTCGCCGATCAGGTCAAGGATCTTGTGGTTGACCAGCT
>DKFG01000147.1:273-397 GCA_002452325.1 Geobacter sp. UBA6802 | reverse complement strand
CCTCCAGCATGGTGAAGGTACGGGAATTGAGGATGGAAAAGGCGTTTTCCACATCCGACACGCGGCGGCGCTGCAGTCCTACCGGCTGGCGGAATTCAATGGTCATGGTGATATCCAGGGTATT
>DKFG01000147.1:0-201 GCA_002452325.1 Geobacter sp. UBA6802 | reverse complement strand
CCTGATAGAACTCCCAGGCAGAACCGTCCAGGATCGGCACCTCAGGGCCATCAATGTAGACCATGCAGTTGGTGACCCCGGCATAGTAGAAGGCTGCCATCAGGTGTTCTATCGTAGAAACTCCAACACCATCTCTGGCAATCAGGGTGGAGAGGCGGGTATCGGCCACCTGATCGTAGCGGGCCGGAATCTGCACACCGT
>DKFG01000249.1 GCA_002452325.1 Geobacter sp. UBA6802 | reverse complement strand
AGGAGACCGGCATCCTGCGCACCTCACTGCTGGCCGACGGCGTGTCCCAGATCCCGGCTAATCAGGCTTTTCAGGCCGGTGATGAGATCGCCGTGCGGCTGTTCAGCGAACAACTGGTGGCCCCATGAGCGACTACCTTGGCGCCCATATGTCCATTGCCGGTGGCCTGCACAAGGCTATCGAACGGGCCGTGGCCGCCGGTTGCGGCACCCTGCAGATCTTCACCCGCTCCTCCAACCAGTGGAAAGGCAAGCTGATCAGCGATGCAGATGCCGAGCTGTTCCGCTCAACCTTTGCTGTATCCGGCCTGCACGAGGTGATTTCCCACGACATCTACCTGATCAACCTGGCCGCCCCCCCCGGCGAGACCCGTGACAAGAGCCTGGCCGCCTTTGCCGATGAGATGGCCACCTGCGCCAGGCTGGGTATCAACAAGATCGTCATGCATCCCGGTTCACACACCAATGATCCACCGGAAGTCGGCCTGCAGCGGGTGATTGAGGCCTTTGATCAACTGTTCTGCGAGGTACCGCAGTACCAGGGGCTGGTGCTGCTGGAGACCACTGCCGGGCAGGGGACCAATCTGGGACGCACCTTTGAGGAGCTGCAGATCATCATCAGCGGCTCACGCTACCCCGACCGATTCGGGGTCTGCTTTGATACCTGCCATACCTTTGCTGCCGGCTACAACACCGCCACACCGGAAGGGTATGCCGAGGTTATGGCGCAGTTTGACCAGATCCTGGGGCTTGAGCGGCTGCACTGCTTTCATCTGAACGACTCCAAGAAGGGGCTGGGCAGCCGGGTGGATCGCCATGAGCATATCGGTCAGGGAACCCTGGGGCTGGAACCGTTCCGCTTTATCATGAATGATGCCCGTTTTACGGCCATCCCCAAGATACTTGAGACCCCCAAGGGGGATAATGACGAGCTGGATCAGATGAACCTGAAGCTCTTGCGGGGGCTGGTGGCATGATCTTGTCAGCACAGGGGAGGACCGCATGATCATAAGGCAGCTGTTTACCATTGTCGCGCTGGTTGCCTGGGTCGGTATGGCATCTGTCGCCTGGGCAAAGCCGGTCGAGTTTGTGCGTGATTATACCTATACGGCAGGAGATGCCGACAGTAAGCTGAGCTGCCGGGTTATTGCCCTTGAGCAGGTCAAGCGGCTGTTGCTGGAAGAGCTGGGTACCTATCTGGTCAGCAACACCATAGTCAACGATTCCCGGCTTACCAAAGATGAAATAGTTACCTATACTGCCGGTGTGGTGGTGACGGTGATCCTTGAAGAACGTTGGGACGGACAGACCTATTTTCTCAAGGCTAAAATCAAAGCCGATGCTGATGAGGTGGCCAGGTCTATTGCGTTGATCAGGCAGGATCAAGAAAAGGTATCTGAACTTGAGAAGCTGAAAAAACAGGCCAACGAATCACTGCTTGAGATAGAGCGGCTGAAGCAGCAGCTTGCCCTGGCGAAGCAACCATCCCCAGCACAGACCGCATCGAAACATAGCAGCCAGGCGATTCGTCGCACCTACGACAAGACCATACAAGAGCTTTCAGCCAGAGAATTTTTAGAGCAGGGGATCACCTACCGGAACAACCGGCAATATGAGCAGTCGATTGCGGCCTTTAGGCGTGCCGGGCAACTGGCGCCTGATTGGGTGCAGCCACATATAGGTGTGGGGGTGGCCCTGTTACGACTGAAACAGTACCAGCCTGCCCAGGAGGCTTTTGCCCAAGCCTGTGCTGTTGAGCCGGACAATGCGGTTGCCCTCAGCTTTTATGGTGTCAGCCTGTTTATGAATGGACAGAAAGCGGCAGGTAGTACGCAGATTGAGCTGGCCTTTACAAAAGCGCCGGATGATCCGGTGGTGCTCATCAACAGGGGCTGGCTGCACCTGATGAAATTTGAGCCGACCAGGTCGGTTGAACTGCTTACCAGGGTGCTGGTGCTGCAAGAGATGAAAAATCCCAGGGCACTCTATTTTAGAGGCTTGGCATACCGGCAGCTTGGAGAGCGGGACAAGGCTGAGCACGATCTGGAGCAGGCCGCAGAGCTTGGTGAGCCTGATGCCGTTGATGCCTTGCAACGGCTGCAGCGGTCTGGAAGGTAAACAGATGACACAACATGACGCCACAATCGAGATTATCAAAGGTAACATCACCACCCTGGCGGTGGATGCCATTGTCAACGCCGCCAACAACACCCTGCTGGGGGGCGGTGGTGTGGATGGAGCGATCCATCGGGCTGCAGGGCCACAACTGCTGACTGAATGCGCCACGCTGGGGGGCTGTCCGACTGGTGAGGCCCGCATTACCAGAGGCTACAAACTGCCGGCCCGCCATGTAATCCACACCGTGGGGCCGGTTTGGACCGATGGCAGCAAAGGCGAGCCTGAGCTGCTGGCAGCTGCCTATCGCAACTGCTTTGAGCTGGCTCGACAGTACGGCCTGCGTACTATCGCCTTTCCGGCCATCAGCTGCGGTGTCTACGGCTACCCCATGCTGCAAGGGGCGGCCATTGCCCTGCAGGAATCGGTTGCTGCCGCCCGGACCGGGGCTTTTGACCGGATCATCCTGATCCAGTACAGTGAGCCTGCCCTGGCCTGCTTTCAGGCCGTTGCCACCCAGCTGGGAATTCCGTTCCAGCCATGAACAACCTCGCCCAGGCACTCCGTATCGCCCTGCGGGCCTTGCGGGTCAACAAGATGCGCTCCTTCCTGA
>DKFG01000266.1 GCA_002452325.1 Geobacter sp. UBA6802 | reverse complement strand
GTCACCGCTGGTGCTATACTGTCTGATCTATCCTCCCCAAAATAAAGTTGGTCGCCTTCTGGGCCTGAGCCGCTGCCGTCACCAGCAGCTTGCTGTCATTCTTCAGGGCCTTCAGCCAGCCTTGAATATAGGCCGCCTGGTTGTCGATCACAGCGGGGCTGATTCCAGCCTCGGCACACAGAAACGCTGCTCCAAACTCTGCAACCAATTCCTCTTTGCTATAGTCTGTGCTTCCGAAAGAGTGGTTTTTAAGGGCCTGATGGCGTCCCAGACGGCTTTCATGGCCGGTAGCATGGGTCAGCTCATGGAAAAGGGTTGAATAGTACTCTGCGGGTCCAGTGAACGCTACAGCAACTGGCATTTCAACCCGATCCCATGCCGGGGAATAACAAGCGCGAGTGTGGCCATGGGTGATCTGCGGTCGGTGTGGCATGCTGGCAATGATCATTTCCGCCGCGTCGATGGCCTCGGCGCCGTCCTCACTGACGTTGAATGTTTCCGTGGCCGGCACGTTGGCCAAGCCTTCGACCTGGGCGACGTTGAAAACGGTATAGTAACGAAGAAAACCGACCTCTTTGACCTCGCCGGTCTTTTCGTCCTCTTTCTCGGTCTTGGACCAGAAAACAACCGGGTAGCCCTTTTCACCCTTCCGGATCGTGCCGCCCTTTTCGGTGGCCTGCTTGAAGGTGAGCCAGTAGGGCGACTGATACCGGGCCGACAGCAACAGGAAACCCCAACTTTTTTTGCATCATCTCTGTCATTTTTTACAGACAACAGAACTTGGCCCGGGTCGCTATCCTGTCCATATTCGTCAACAAACTTCTGCCACTCCTTAAATACATTGTCCTGCCGAGAAACGGCCTTAATGTGCTCATCGCGTGCTTCTTTGGCAATTTTAGACGCATTGGACGCCGCTTCACCGGTTTTCTGAGGCTCTGCAAGTTCGGACTCTGAAAACAAGCCGCTTTTACGCATCCCCTGATATTCTGCTAGGTTCACACCAACATGTTTTTGTTCTTCCTGTAGATCGATGGCTTCTTTTGACAGTTCATATAGTGTGTCAAGGGTAGCGTCGCGTTCTAAAATAAAATTTTGGGGCTCTGCCGCAAGACGTTTGTGCAGCAGGCGGGCTGGGTTGGTATCAGCTTCAGCCTTGGCCCATTCAAACGCTCTCTCAACCGCCTGGATCGCGCTGCCTTTGTCCCACTCCGGGAGATAGTTTTCGGTAGCATTAAGTAATGAGATGGCAGCATCACAGTTGTAGAATTTGGATGTTGGGCCACCGCCCTGTTTCCGGTTTGTATGTGACTCACCATGGTCGCAAGCAATTTCAATAAGTTGCGACTTTTGTACTTCTTCTTGCTTGATCTCGTTTCTTGTGGCTCGTTCGTTGACCCGCTTTGCCTCTTCCCCGGTAAAAATCTCAAAAGCACGATCAGGCAACAATGGAACTCCATCATGCAAAACCAGATAGTTCGCAATCTCTGGTACGTCCGATGAGGGCTTCCTTGGGATACCTGGTATTGGTTTGTCAATTACAACGGTGTGAAGAGCAGTTATTTCTGAGGCGAAACTTTCTGCAGCGACCTTAAATTCAGCCTCAGACTGAAAAATGAGGGTAGCATCCTCACCCAGCCTGGACATTTCGTTTAATACTCGCTCAGTCTGTTCAAGCTGCTTACGCCGCTGCTCGCTCTGATTTCTGGCGTGGACAACCTTCCGTGCCTTTTCGTGGATAGTGTCCTCTATACCCCTCTCGTCTTCTTCTCCATAGTCACCCATTACGTTAGTAAGCAACTGGGGAGCCAGGTGTTCATAAAACACTGCAGCCGAATAAAGCATATTCACACGAGGTTTAACCTCAAAGTATGTTGAGGACCCTTCGCCGCCAGCATTTTGTTGGTAGTTCAACTGTTGTTCGACACTAACCATATCAAACCACTTTGACATGTAAATCCGCCAAGCTTCGCGGGTTTTCTCCCGGGCACTGGCCGAAAACATTAATTCCACTGTACAGTTTGCCGCTGGACAAGTTGCGGGGTGCCTGAGTGCTGGCGTTCCAGCTCTTCTTCCAGGGAATTTCGCCTTGCTCCAGTATTGTGGTGATCCGCTCTGTGATAATCTCGTACACGTTCATTTCAATTCCTCCTGCGGTATTGGTATGGTTTGCCAGCTAAAAAGCCGGTAGAGCGTCAATCAGGCCGCTTATGAACCGTTCAAAGTCCTGCTGCTCGTGTTCCGTCTGCATGTCGTGTTCTCCTTCCGATGATCCCAAGATTCTGAGCCCTGGGCTGATGTGATCTTGTGTTCTTCCATGCATGCTTTTCTGTTTTTCCGATGTTCCCTGAGTTCGTCGCCCCTTCACCCTGATTGAGGGGTACGAACTCAGGGACAGGAAAAACAGAGCATGGAAGAGCACTAAGCTACGCCGCAGGCGAAAAGCCGAAGTGTCAGTGAGGCCCTGAACCGGAATGACAATCTGTGGAGAGGACAAAAAGCGAAGCGGTAAAAATCTGGAGGGTACCGGCTGCACAAGCGCCAGCGCGGAAGCTGGGAGGCACCGGATTTTTATTTTGGGAGCGGAACAGATTGGCGTGAACGGTGAAGGGGTGAACTGAAAACGAGGTGCCTATATTTTGTGCAAACCGAAGGGACGCACACCGGCAGCTGGACAGCGGTTCTCTGTCCACAAGTTTTGCCGTGCTGCCTGTGGATTGTCGGCACTACTGCGGAATGGGAGCCGGAACGGTAGCCCCAGGCAGCGTAGCGCTGGGGCGAAAGTGCAGGTGAAATGCAGCAGTGGTGCGGTTTTGGTTTGAGGCGGAGCAATACGCCGGTTGTCCTCTCAACCGGCGTTTTGTGGAGCTGCTTTTCGCGTTAGTGGCCGGAACCCGCAGGGCTGAGACTCTAACAGCTTCACCGTTAGAGGCTCAGGGCGTAGCCTTCCAGAGCGGCCCGCAGGGTAACGCCCTACATCTCCATCCCCGCCGAATGATCCTGCTGCTGCACCTTTTCCTGGTGCTGCAGAGCATGCTGCTGATCCTGCTGTTTTGCCGCCCCTGAATCTGCTGCCTGATTATCCGCTTCCAGTCGCCGCTGCCGATCGCTGGCCAACTCACTACCGCCCATGGTTGCCTCAATACTGTCCGTCAGCTTCAATCCTTCAACAAAAGCCTTCTCTTTCTCAACTGTTGCCCGCAACTGCTCAGTCAACGCCTTCAAAAGCTCTTTCTGCTCCTCAAGACTTGAGGCTTTCATCTCCGGACGCAACGCCTCTATCAGCTTCTCCTTATCATCAACAAACGCAACCAGGTCATGGGTCTGCCGGGTCGTCAGAACATACAGCATGTTCTCGGTGGCCAACTTGTCGCCGGCTGAAACTGACAGCACGCCGGTGTGCTCCGTGGCCCCCTGCGCTTTATGCCCGGTCGAAACCTGGCCGTTGGTAATGTAAGCGTTTTCCCCCTGGATCTGTACCGTATGCCCCAGCTTGGTCTTGACTGTCAGCGTGCCGCCGTCGATCTTCTCCACCGTTCCGGAAAGCCCGTTCTTGATCCGGTTGAACTTTCCCTGTTCGCTGTTGTCCGACTTTAACCAGGTTATCTTTTCACCTTCGGCAAGCTGAGTCTGCCGCTCTTCATACATCATCAGATTTCCGGACTTGCGAGCATCCAGGACCTCACTCTTGCCGTCAACTGACGACAGTGTAATGGTGTTTTTAACTGTATCAACCGTCGTCACTCGTGCCTCACTGCCTGCCTTGATCTCTCCCACGGTCCGGGAGGGGATGGCTACCATCCCCTCCCGGTAACTTGCCGCCAGCTTCCGGGTCACTGCATCGAGCGCAACCGGTGCCCGGGTAATAAAAGAATGATCTTCCCGGCCAATGGCTCCGTTTTCCTTCTGCAACGTCCTGATTTCCCTGATAACCGCCTGACGCTCGACGTTCGTCAGAGTCATAGCAAGAGCACCTTTCTTACCGCCTGTTGCCTCTCTGGCTGCACCTTCCGCTTCAACATACGCCTTGGCCATGGCCTTTGCCCGGTCCTCCGGATCCTGCACCTCCACCAGCTTCCCGGCCTTGGCCATGATCTCCAGGGCAAGGCGAACATCCTTGACTTTCATCGCTGCATCAATAGCTTTTGCGTACTCTGTCTTTTGCCGCAGTGATTCATCCATCTGCACGGTCTTGATCAGCCCGTTTTCGTCAAGGTCCTGTCCAAGCCTGCCCGCGCCGATGGCTGCCAGCTGCTTCTTGTCGCCCAAAAGGATTACCTGGGCGTTCTCGGCCTGAGCACGGTCAACCAGCGCTCCGAGCCTTCGGCTGTCAACCATGGAGTATTCATCCACAACCCATATCTGACGGCTTGAGCCGTCCCAGGTTGATTTTGAGTTCAGAAAAGAATCAAGTGTTCCCGATGATATGCCGCTATCTCCTTCAAGTAGTACTGAGGTTTTACCTTGCAACGTAAACCCGCGAACTTGAACCCCTTGCTCTGCGCCGATGGCCTTGATGACGTCCGCAACCGCTTCCATTGATGAGGATTTGCCCGCGCCGGCGTCCCCCTGGATCACGCCGATCCGGCCAGGGTGCCTGCAGCACATACCCGACCGCCTCCGCCTGCCCCCGGGTCAGGGTAAAGCCCTTCTTTTCCTGAAACGCCTCAACCGCGAGCTTAACTTCTCTGTCTGACAGCAACGGGGAAAATGCCTCTCGCTGTTCCACTGCAACAGAGGCAACCTGTCCCTCAATCCGATGGATTTCCGGAGTAGTGAACTTGTCGTTGCCGTAGCTGACAAGATTGGACTTTGCAGCTGACTCCAGAATCGCTTTTTCAACATCGCCTGGGGCTGCATGTCCAACAGACTGCTTTAACGCCGCCTGAAGCAGTTCTGCGCGACTGAATACCGATTGATGCTCTGACAGGTCCTCTGCCGCCTGTTTTACGATCTCAGCTGTAGTCAGCTTCTCGGCTGACTGCTCCGCTTTCATTGCAATAGCGTTGTCCCGCAGCTGCTCAAGTGACGGCAGGCCCGCCGTTGCCAGCTGTTCCCGGTGTGATTTGATCAGGTCCGCCTCGGTCATGTCCTTGTTCTTTGCTGACCTGGTAGAAAGCTGGATCAGGGTTTCAATCTTCTCAGGTGCCAGGTGCGGCATTTTCTCCTGCAGCCGCTCACGCAATGCAGATGCGTTGTGGATCTCGCTCTGACGCTTTGAAAACAGGTCGATAATCTCCGGAGTGAACCCAGCAGCTTCAGGAATAACAGTACCGCCCCGGTCAACCCAGAGATCCAGGCCGTACTTCTGAACCGCTTCAGAGGCTGCGAACTCTGACAGGAATATCTGACGGATTTCTTTTGAGTGTTGGAGCAGCGAATGATTCTCTAACGTGCTCCATGTGCCGTCCGGCCTCTGCGCCATGTTCATAAACACAGAATGAACATGAAAATGTGCGTCATTTTCGCGGCTTGTGGAATGGGGAAACACCGCAGCAACCATCTTGCCCTGCACCCGCTCTGTCACTCCATCAACCGTTTGCCGTCCTTCAATCCAGCCGTTGGCCTCGACAGCGGCAACGGTGGCCTTGGCCGCTTCCAGCGCTGCCGCCCGCAACTCAGGATCCGCCAGTGCCAGGACTGAAAAAGACTTCGGCAGGGTGAGCGGAATGTCAGTTCCGGCCACTGCTTTATCATCTGAAAGATTCTTCTTCTGAGCCAGCTTTTCACCTTCGGGGCTGAATCCACGGATCAACAGGGAAAACTCTTCCCCAATGCCTTGACCCTCAATCCCCAGGGCAGCGGCGCCGGTACCGAGGTACCGGCTCTCGCTCTGGGAATACACTGCGTCGCGGTCGTAATAATAGGCCTCTGCCTGCGCTACGCTTACCTTCGCCGCTTTCATTACAAGTACCCCGCGCCCAGGTAATCAAGAGTCAGATATTCCTTGTAGCCCGGTCGCTCAAGCGCAACCCTCATCTTTTTGCTTGCTTCATCCAGCCACAAGACTGTTATTTTCCAGCCCGTTTTGCCGTACATTCCGCCTGCAAAGCTGCCTTTCAGTCGTTCGTGCGGCAGTTCGCTCCTCTTGCCGTGCTTGAAAAACTGAGCAACATTGATATCACCAAGCCAAATCCCAGGGTCGTCAGGGGTTATCATGATCCCGAAGATCTCCATATTCCGCTTACCCGGCTGTTTCATCCCCCAGAATCCGGCCAGATTCACATTCGGGTTGCCTCTTCTCAAAATCCCTTGAGCCGCAACAGAGCAGGTACTTGCTACTGTGTCGAGCCGGGCATTGATCTTGATGCCGGCCGGATCTGGGTACAGGTTGACACTCCAGCCGTCTTTGAACAATCCCGCTGCATGTCTGTTACCCCCGAGAGCAGTACCTTTTGCTTCGCCTTTTAGAAAATCAGATTCGAATTTTGCTGACCAGGCATTGCCCTCAACCGAATCGGTCATGATCAACGGATACTCACCCGATTTGTACGGCAACGTCGGGCATCCTCTGCCGCCGGCAGTCACCTGTACTCTGCCGTTCCAGGTTTCTGCGCCTGCCCCTGTACCCATAAAAACGATAAGAATCAGTACGATAAGTTTCATGGTTATGCTCCTTTTCAATATTTTACTGAATAGCCTACGCAACATTTTCTAGCCCTCGTTGTCACCCAAAGAAAGTTGTCCGAAGAATTTCTACCTGCGCCCAAAGCGGGGTTTTTACCCTGCCCCCACAACATGGTCGGCCTGCCTACCGGTACACAGTCGTTGCCACGCACCGGACGAGCAACCTGGAACCGGTAATTGTTTTTACGCATAATCGGAGTCATGATACCGCCTGTTGCACACTCTTCTATTCCGGTGTCAAACAGGATCCCTTCCCGGCCGAGCTTGAAGATGGTCCGGGCAGCCAGACCGGCATTCGTACTCAGAGAAAGACTGTCGGCTTTACTGCCGGACAGAGGGTACGGACTGCCCCAGGCACCATGACACCAGAACATTTCATTGATGGGCAACCCGGTGGTTGCCGCAACAGTATCTGCTACGCACGACAGCTGCGTGATCGGGTTACCGAACAGAAGCGCCTCTGGGTTGATTACAAAAGACAGGGCATCATCATTCCAGAGAGGATCCACCTCTGTCATGTACGCCACATCAAACGGCTTTTTCTCGATACAGGGAAAATCAGTAAAGAGATTCAGCCACACCCAGACCGGGAAGATAAACCAGTGGGACTGCTGTGATGAATATTCGCTGAACTCTGCGGCATCACCGCCCCTTTGAGACCCAGCCAGCAAGGCGCTCAAACCGCCACCATCATTCATTCCGGTTCCCAGAGTAGGGAAGCAATATGGGTCCTTGACGGTCTCGTTAAGCCTCGCGTGTTCCCAAAATGAGACCGTCATTCCCAGTGGTATTTTCAGTTCAGGGCAGCTGCAGATGGTGGTACCTGTCCCTTGACCTGCCGGACCTCCGGCACCCTGACCGAAGCTCATACCGCCAAACGACATCGGAAACATGCACTGCCAGCAGACGTCTGTAATCGGGTTGAGAATGCTGCCTTTGCAAATCGCCTCGGCTCTTCCTGCACTCAGAAAAACAGTCATGACTGTTAGCAGTAGTGCAACGATGCCTGAAAAACGGCCAGGTTGCGCTGCAGGCTGTAACAGCCTCTTGACCTCTTCAGCAGTCATCGGTGGAGCAGCAAGCGCCACTTCCACTGCCTTTTGCTCTTTTCAGTCAGTTTCTGCCGCACACGCTCGCGATATACTTTTTGAATGTCTATTTTCACCTCAATACTCCTTTCGGGATCTGTGCCGGTGCCTGCGGTTGTGCCGGCTGTTTCACCGGTTCCGGATTCTGTGCCGGTACCGCTGCCTGTTGTGGTGTAACAGGTGCTGCCTGATCCCCGGTCACTTCCGCCGCCAGCTGCTGGGGTGAGGCCTGCGGCTGAGCTGCCGGCTGAACCTCCGGTTTCTGATCCTGTGCCGGTGCCTGCTGAGGCTGTGCCGGTACCGGTTGCTTTACCGGCTCCGGATTCTGTACCTGGGCCTGCGGCTGTTGCGGTGCGACTGTGGCCTGTGCCCCGGTCACATACGCTCCATTGTTGTATCCACCAGTAACTAACTGCTGCAGGCCTGACACAGCATCAACAACAGCACCGACGGTCTTCTTTGCTGCCAGCGGCAGCGCCCCAGCGGTGTAATCCTGCTTGATTTCAGCGCCTTTGCTCTCTATTCCTGCCTTTCCATCAGCAATTGTTTTTCGGTCAGCTGCAAGCTGTGCCTTGATTTCTTCAGGATTCACCGCACCGACGTTCGTCTGTCTCAAAGCCTCCTGTACCTTGGCGGTGGGGTCAATGGCTTTGATATTCGGCTGGCTTGACAGCTCGGTTTTCAGCTCTGCAGTGCCGCCCTCTATCTTTGCCCGCATCGCTTCAGGATCCGGCGCCTCGTCGAGATCCGGACCTTTGACGTTTTTCAGCCCTTCACCCAGCGCTTGAATATTGATGTTACGGTCAGACAGGTACTGCGCCTTGAGCGCATCCAGCTCTTTTGTCTGTCCTGAGGCTGCCAGACCTTCCAGGTGTTTGATCGCCTGCCTGTCTCCCTGGACCCCGCCGCCGAACTGTTTCTCTCCGACATAGTGATAAAAATCACGGCTCAGGTTTGCACTGACGTCTGCAGCCCGACTGTGCGCCTCTCCCCTGGCTTCACGCATTTCATTTGCCCGGTTGTATGAGATAGTTGCGGTTTCTGCTGCGGTTTTGCTGCCTTGCACAGATTCCATCTGAGAGAGTGCCTTCTGTGCAGTTTCACTGTACTGTCCGCTTCTGACAGTTGAGAGTGTGGTTCTGTGTGTCTCAGCCACGTTAGCGTTCATGCTGCGGGCTTCTTCAGCGCTCTGATTAACGACATAGCTCTTGCCGTCGCTTGTTGTGACACGCCAGCTTGCGCCCCCTTCAGCATTTGCTTTCAGAAAGCCTATTTGCGGCGGCGTACCCGCTCCTACTGTTGCTTGAACAAACGCAGCTTTATCAACGTTTTGGCCTGTCCGCTCGTCAACGATCTGGCTGTTTCTGAACGAGTTTGTCATTGTTGAGCTGACAGCCCGCATGTAGTCGACAGAACCATTGGTCGCGGTGTACAGCTGCTGAGCCGCCGCCTGAGTTTGCGACCAGGTCGCGCTGTTACCCCATGACTTTGTAACGGATTCCCCAAGGCTCTGATCAGCTCGGTGTGACTCAGAAATTGCGTTGCTGTATGACTTGTCGTACGACGACCGCAGTTGCTCTGTCGATGCGACGTTGACTGTGTTCCCCTGCATGCCAACCATTGAACCGTTTTGCCATGTGGCCTGCACCTGGCCCCACTTGCCTGTTTCTTGCCCTTCTGTGGGCCGGTACATCGTGAATCCTTGTTCTTGGCCAACACTTTTGCCTTGCATGTGGTCAACGGTTTTGCCCTGCCAGTATGCATCCGCCGCCTGTTGTCCGGTGAATCCCTGCTGCTGCAGCCGGCGCAGCTCGGCCAGGCCTTCTCCGTGGTTCACTGTTGCAGCCGCTATTTTCTGCGCCTGTTCCCGAGGAATACCCATGTTTTGCGCTTGCTGCATGAATGCCTGGTTCAAGCCAACGTCACCTTGGCCACGATACGCGTTTGTGAACCCTTGGCCATGCTGGAGCTGCTGCCAGCCCTTAGCGCCGCCGGTGGCGTCAAGGCTACCTTGCATATTCTCTAGCTGCCCGGATTCTCTGCCAAAATCAGTGCCGGTGCGCTGAGAAAAAGAATATTGATTAGCCATGGCTTCGGTCGGCACGGCCCCCTGATTTGCCCGCCGCAATCCGGCCTTTTGCCCGGGGTCCAGGACCTGCTGTTCCCCCTGAGCCCCGGTTTGTGTCACGTCTGCCGCCAGTTTACCGCCGACAGCAGCGGCAACGGAGGCCCCAAGGCCGATGACGCTTGATGTAATTGCAAGGGCCAAAGCAAGACTGCTTGCCCGTAACATGCCGAACATGGCCAGAATTTTACCGGTGGTTTCCGGCATCAGACGCAGCGCGTCTATGCCGTAGTGGTACTGTCTGACGTCCGCCAACAGCTTGTTGGCGTGGTCGATCGCGAACTGGTGGAGCGTTGCGTCTGTGACGCTCCAAACAGTTAAAACCATGAACGATCCAAGCAGAAATTTGAGCGCACGGCCGAAAAACGGGGTCAGCATCAGCAGGCAGATGAACGGCGTAAGGGCAACAGTGACAGACAGAATCACAGCTCTGATTGCGGGGATCCAGTTGTTTGCTGTAGTCATGACGCCGGAGGCTTTGTTCAGGATCTGGAAGTTTGCAACCCCCTCACCGGCGGCAGGAGATGCCAACATGGCGTCGAACTGCTGACTCAGATACAGGTTTTTGACGAACTCCGGGGCGGAGGACCCGGGTACAAGCTGGGCGTCAACCACCGCTGTCATTTTCTGCAGGCAGTCGTTGCGCTGTGCTGCATCTGCTGAGTCAAAACCCATTCCGCTGCAGGTTTTAATAAGGTTGTTCGTCAGGAGCAAGCTCGGCTGGTTCAGGCGAGCTGAAATATCGGTCCAGGCCTGGGTGCAGCTCACTACCTGGCCCTCAAGGGAGCCGGCGGCGGAATAAAGTGTCGTGACGTTGGCCGGGCTAACCCCTTTCGCAAATGTCGTCTGCAGGTTTGTTGACCCCGTTTTTATCTCGTCGACAAGACCTGGCGTCCGCGCAGCTTCAAAAAGTACGCAGTCGGCCAAGTAGTTTTGCAGGCTTGCAGAAAGCATTGAATCAGTTGCGCGAAGACTTGTAGTTGATAATGATTCCAGACCCATGAAGCCCTTGCCGCCGGCCTGGCCTGTGAAGCTAAGGGGATCCCCGGCGGTTTCCACGGCTTCAACCATCACGCGTTCAATTTTATTGGTGACTGAGGCCATAACTACGACGATGAGCGGGACATTTCCGATCGCCTGATATTCGTTCTCAGTCTTGTCGTGTATATGCAGGGTGCCTTTAGGGATGACGGTTCCCAAAAAGATTGCGACTGTGATCAGCCAGGGGGTAACCCCCTGGAAAACCACGGCGGCACCGTCTCCTTTGAACCCGCCGGCCATGAGGTTGTACATTACCCTGATCATCAGTGCCGCCAGGCTGGCAGTGGCAAGGGTGGCAGCCAATGACGAATAACTTGCATCAGAAAAAATCAGGGCTGATTTGTTGAAAGCGCTCACAACGGCATCATGTCCGCCCCAGGTGTAATATTCCTGCGATAATGCCAAGGCGCGGGCCGGGAAGAGGAAGAGGAGCGGCAGGGCAAGAATTAAAGGGTGTTTTTTCATGGGAGGCCTCACTCAATAGCTGCAGGCGTGGTAGTAGCTGCTGCTGTAACTGGTTTCGACGTGGGCGTTTCTTCTGCTGGTGTTGTTGTTTTGATGGCGTCTATTTGGGCATTTTGTCGGGCATATTCTGCAGCCAACGCTTCTAAACTAAGTGCTGGGTGCGGAATATACGCATCGATCAAGGTTGGCCAGTCCCGGTACTCAACCTCAGTTTTTGTTGCTGGGTAGCCCGCAACCTGCAGATAAAAATGGAGGCTCTGGAGTGTTTTTATTTCGTCTGGCTTCACGAGTACTTCATCGCGAATCTCAGACATTTTTGTCACACCATCGCGCTCAGTATTGAAGCTAGTGCTCAGGTTTTCACGGCTTGACTCGACTTCGTGTTTGCCGAGTTGCTTGCTAAGTTCATCAAGCGTGTATTGTTCGTCACTTCTGAAAATCGCCTTGGAGGCAAACCCGCCAAATAAAGCCTTGCGGCCATCCGGAGTATAGATTGGGTCTATCTGAGGGAAACTCTGCAGGCCGACCATTGAACCAGCGCCCTTATCGCGCCCGACGTTCCGTAGTTCGGGGAGCCGGCTTATTTGTCCGACGGCGGAGAGTTCGTCGATGCAGTACCAGATGCGGCGTTCGGGAGACTTTGGAAGAGATAAGTGATGGACAATAGCCAGGTCGAAAAACACGGAATAAAGCCCTCCGAGTTGTTCCCTGAGCCGTGGAGTGGCGGGGAGATAGATTCTGCCGCTGCCCTCCTTGATCCAACGCGATATTGACCAGTCGCCCTCCAGGTGTTTCAAGAACTGGAACGGCCGGGAAAAGAGACAGACAGTTATATAGAAGGAATTGGCTGGTGCACTGGCAGGGTCGGCGAGCAGACCCGCCGCTTGCGACACGCCTGGAACTTGCCGAAGGCAGTCACGCATGCCGGTCACATCCTGGTCAAAAACAGAGGCAACGTGACGGTTTGTCCGCTGGCCAGAAAGGTAGCAGTACTTCAGGAGCCCTGACACGATCATGCGGGCTCCGTTGCTCCATGTTTTCACCCGGTCATCATGCACGACGAGCGAGTTGGCAATAACGTCAAAATCAGCTAGGTCGGTGACATCGTCCATTAAATTCCAGTCAAGACAGCGCTGGTCTGCTGGACAAAAAATGGCGTCTCCGTCGCGCCAGTGGGTGGTGATATAATCGTCACCTTTTACAGAGAAGACGATCCCTCTATCGCCTCGCTCCACGATAGTATCGAGGACGCGGTTTTGCAGCTGCGTCTTGCCAACTCCGGTCACCCCGACTGCCATTATTCCACGGCATTCGGCTATCCTTGGCAGGATCACCTCTCCAAGTTTGATGTCGCCCCGGCCCTCTGTTTTTTTTAGCACCTTTGCCAGCTGGCTGGGTGTCGCCAGTTCGCTGCCTCGACGGTGCTGATCACCGGTTTGCTGCAGCCGCTCCCTGCGAGCCACCACCCCCCCTACAAGCAAAATGAAACATACCGTGCCTGCACCTGCTATCCCTGCCAACAAGACTCGCGCATTAACGATGCGCATCATTTGCAAATAGTCAGGGTGCCTTGCTATAGCTATGTTTCTAAACCGTTTTGGCAAAACGAATTCAGCGGGCTTTTCAGCGGCTAACGACAGCTCATAAACAGAGGCTTGCAGATATGCTAAGCCACCGCCATTCCCAAGGGGTTCAACTGCTGCCAATCCCCTCCATAGAAAAATTAAGAGTCCTACTGGCAGCGCAATTCGCATCCAAAACCAAATTGCAAATTTCGCTTGCGCCAGGCGAACAAAGATACTCCCTGTGCCGCTGAATCTGGAATTATCGAGCGCCATGATCAGATCCTTTCCGCATTGTCTTTTTTCCAATTTTCAAAGCTCTGGAGTGCGCTCTCTCTGACGCCAAGCTGAAGGGCGATATTTGCCCCATAAATAGCGGCTTGGGCCGATGTTTTGAGGTTTCGCTTACCCAGGTCTAGGGCCGCCCCGGAGTGATCAATAGTGAGGCGTAGCAGCTCAACGATCGAATCATTTATCGCGTCGATTTTTGCATCAAGTTGCGGGGCAGAACTGCCCGACTCAGCGGCAAGCTGGACCGCTTTTCTCACCGCTTCGGCGCGAGTGCAATCGTGCCGTTCAGCAAGCCGGTCAATCATTTCATTTTGCGCCTCATCGAGCTTGATGTTTATTTGATGTTCCATTGCTCTTCACCTTCCTATGGATATCTGGGATATCCATAACAGTTATGGTACGTTAGGCATGTTTTTTTGTTGTTTTGGATATCCAAGGATATCCTTGGATATCCTTGTGATTTTGACTGGTTTGCTGTGTCGCCGTGCTGGTGGTTTGGTTTGCGGCACCGCGCCAGCTTGCGTATAGTGCCCCGATCTGACGCCGCTTTTGTTTTTGACCCCTCTGTTGTTCTGCCGTGTCTTTGATTTTGATTTTATGATTCATGGTTTCATCCGCCTTTATGTTCTTGACTCAGGGGGTCGCAAGGGGGCTAGTCGCCCCCTTGTTTCTGGATCAAAAAGGAACATCTTCATTTTCAGGAAATGGCGGTTCGCCCTGGCTGTTTTCGGCTTCTGCTCCTTCTGCTTTTTCTTTCTTCCCCAACATCAGCATCCGGTCGCCGACGACCTCGGTCGTATAGCGTTCGTTGCCGTCTTTGTCTTGCCATTTGCGTGTCTGCAATCGCCCCTCAACATATATAGTTTTCCCCTTGACCAAGTACTCACCGGCAATCTCTGCCAGCTTGCCCCACAGGGTGACACGGTGCCATTCAGTCCGCTCCTCCCAGTCACCATTTTTGTTTTTAAACTTCTCGCTGGTTGCCAGGGAAAAAGAGGCCACTGCCTGGCCTGCGGTGGTGTAACGCACCTCCGGATCCTTACCCAAGTTGCCGATCAAAATTGCTTTATTTAAGCTCGCCATTTGCCACCTCCTCCTTTGCCTCCACCAGGGGGGCACCCCCCTGGACCCCCGCCACGAAACCCCACCGGGGCGGCTCGATTTTTGCCCCAAGGGTTGATTCCAGTTCAGCTGCCAGACGGCCCCAATCACTGGGCCAACCGGCCTGGATTTCACGTTTGAAAATTTCGCCCAGCAGCACCAGCTCACGCTGCTGGATTTCTTTTTCTTTTTGCTGCGCCAGGCGCAGCAACTCCTTGCCTCTTTCCCTGATCTGCTGGGGAGTCATGGCCCCCAAATTTTGACTATTACTTTTGCCCATTTGCCACCCCCTGCTTTGCTCTTTCTATCCGATTTTCCAAGGCATCAAATGCCTGCTTGCTGGCCTTTGCATCCCTGCTTTCCTGGGTTGCCACCCAGCCGCCAAAAACAGCCAGCAAAAAAGTTACGACAGTGCAAAAAATCAGCAGGGGAGGCAGTAAAAAACGCATCCAAAGGCGTTTTGCCAAGAACCACCAGCCTAGCCCCCCCGGCCACTGCCGGGCAGCGGTCCAAACGCTGCCCCTGCTGCGCTGCCAAAAGTCGGCTTCCACCCCCTGCCTGGTTGATAAAAAGTCCTCAGACCCCCCAAAAACCGCCCTTAAAAAAACCATCAAACTTTTCATCATTTCATTCCTCCAAAAAACACAAAAGTGACTATTTTAATTGTCAAAATCAGCATAAAAAGGGTCCAAAGAATAAAGGCAACCCTCATCAGCCCCGGCCTGGCAAGCCGCCAAAGCCTGTCGGGCAGGAGGGGCTGCTCTTCCTGCTCCTGCTGCAGCAGCACCGGCTGCTGGGGGGCAGTCGCCGCCCCCTGTGGAAAAAAGGTAATTTCGCGTTCTCTTTCACGCAACTGCACAATTTGACTATGTTTTTCCATTTATCTATCCTTTCCGGCGGCTATGCCGCCTCACGCTGTTCATTGATCAATCTGTATAATATCAAAGCTTTACGCCTGTCAGTAAGCCCGCGAACCCCCATAAGTCGGTATTGGTGCTCCAGCAGGCCCTGGGCCTGCTGATCCTGCGGCAGCCCCTGCCACCATTCCCAGGCCTCTTCCTCCTGCTGCTGCAGCAGAGCCTGCTGCTGCTGCAGGGCAGGAGCCGCCGCCCAGCCCTGCCGAATCGCCTGCCGCAGCCAGCCTGCACCGGCTGCCTTGCCAGCTGCCAGGGCTGCACCAAACTGCTGCAGGGCAGCCAGCTTGCCGGCCAGGTCTGCCGGCTCTTGCCGGCAGACCTGCATTGCATCGGCTTGGTGGCTAGGGGGCAGAAGCGAGATTTGATTGATGATTATTTCAGGGGGTAATGGTGTTGAATCAGCCAAAAGAACAGCAGCAGTTGGGGGTGTTGTTGTTTTTTTACTATGTTTCTGTTTCTGTTTCTGTTTGCGGACATTCCGCGGACACTGACAAACACTTAATTTCACTTCTTTTTATCCGCTTGCGCTCTGCGTCTTTTTGCCGACGTTCCGCCAGCTGCGCCAGGGCGTCGACGTCCTGATCAATCCAGGCGGGCAGGGCAAGGGTAGGTGGATCCCCTACTCGCTAAATAAATCCATAATTCTCAAGTAGTTGCAAGGCAGCACGCACCGTTGCAGAGCTGGCGGCGCAGGACCGCCGCCAGCTCTGCTTCGCCGTATGGCTGCCCGCCAGGGAGTAGCAGCAGCCCCCTGGCGTTGCATTTCCCTGCCAAGCACAGCAACTTGATGTAAATTATTTGTACCGCATCTGCAACTTCCGGGAATGACTCGATTATTAGCCAACGAGGATCGTCAAATTCGGCCAAATGAAGCCGAATCCAATATGCCCCGTTTTGATGCCCCGCTGGGCCTGACATGTCGCGCCTCCTTCCGGAGGCGGTGGGGTGGGACTAAAACTCTTGATTTTACTGGCCGAAGCCAGTAAAATGTAAATGTAGGGGAGTTTTGGTCGCCCGACCGCTCTCTGTTGTTCCCCCTGCCGCAGCGGCAACTGCGGCAGGGGTTTATTTTTTGGCAGCCAAAAACCGCTCAACTTGCTCCAGATCCCACCTGGGATGGCAGCCCGGCAGCGCCAGCGGCGCCGGGAAAACCCCGTCCTTGAGCTTGCGCCACAAAGTCCCTGCGCTCCAACCCATCAATTCCATTATGTATTTTCGCCCGACCAATCTCATTTCTTTTCCTCCTTTTAGGGGGCGGCAACCCCTGCTTTTTTTTCATTTTATGCAGAATCCTAAAAAAATCAATCAAAAAAACAAAATATTTTATTATGAACTAAATTATTCATTGTGTCAACTATTGTTTGACGCTTGCTTGCCTCCATAATTTTAAGTTTATTCATCATTCTGTTTCAAGTCAAGCAGATTTTTTCATAAGTATTTGATTTTAATCAATGTTTCACTCAGACAACTGTCGAAGTGCAACATGGAAATATTTTTAACCATCTCTTCAACCCTTGTCCGGCCGCAACATGGATAGTTGGCTGACATGATGGTAGTTAAACCTTCATCATGGGTTCCCTGTTGACGCAGTCGGACAGCAGAAAAGGCAAAAAAAATCCCTTGTCCGGGTGGAACAAGGGATCTGCTAAAATGGATTCAAAAAGCCATATTATTTTGTCTGTCGGTATTTCTCGAAAATTCTGTCTCGGGTTTCCATGTCGATGATTCCGACAAAGGGAGTGGAACTTCTGAGATGGGTTGATTGTGGGGATTTGGAAAGCAGAATATTGAGGATGCTCTTCCGCGATTCCGTGTTGAGGATATGTTTCCAGATTTGCTGTTGTACTGACAGAGTACCGTTAGTTTTTTCCCAGCGTTCCAGGTTGCGCAAGGGTACACTCCACAACGACGGATCACGCCGCAACTGCCTTACAGTGTGACGGTGGAGGGATAACGACCGTCTATCCGATCTCTCTTGAAAGTTCATTAGTTATCTCGCGCTGTATTACGGCTCTTACTCGTTCTCTGTCATTATCTGAAATATTCTGTGTACTGTCAAGCCTACTCAAAAGCTTATCTTTACTCAGGATTTTCAGGGAACAGGCAGCCTGGAAGTAGCGGATATCCTTTTCTCTCCCTGCAACCAGCTTTGAAATGATGATGTCATGGGTTTCCAAACAATAACCGGTAACTCCGTTGGTCCCTTCATTGCATATTGGAATAAGCCGTTTTCGCCAGCCATCAGGTAGTTTACAGGTGGTTTCGTCAATGGCCTGGGCATAGTAGCCAAAGTTTTCATGAAACAACGAATTTTCGCCTATGGCCCCTTCAATCATTTCCGCTTTTCTGTAGTCTTCTGGAACCAGAACATCGGCTTCCTCGGAAACAAGTAGTATCGACTCGGTTATCTCTTTCAACTTAAAGTTATAGTTTTGGCTTCCCAGCATACCAACAGAGTCAAGTTCTGGATGCTCTCCTAATATAGCTTGGCTTCCCATGATGTACAGGCTATCCAGGCTGGCACAAGCACCAGCCGCCCTTATGATATGTTCGAGATTTTTTCTTTTCATATCAATCTTGTATCACCCCAGAATAAGACTTTCAATGTAATCACTCCACTCCCTTAACCAGCGCTCTTTTTCCGCTTCGCCGCTATGCCTGTCGTAAACTCCTGTCACGCCTCCGGCACGGTGCCCCAGAATTAAATCCATATCATCCCTGGTTGCCCCTAGGCGACGGAAACCTGTTGCAGCTGTGCGCCTCAGGTCGTGAGGAGTCCAGCGGGGCAATCCGTAGTATGCTGTCTTATTAGTAGCTGGTACAGTGCGTCTTACGTGATGGTTGACGCTATTTGCTGTGATCGCCCTATCTTCCTTGTCGCCAGGAAAAACAAAGCCGTCCCAGCCGTCGATCAGCTGCATTGCCTGTGAAGAAAGAAAAACTCTATGCTCTCCACCTTTGTTGCCTTGACGTCTTTCTTTTGGAATTGTCCACCAGCCGCAACGCCGGCAAATATGACAGCGGGGTTTCCCGACACCAACCTGAATTTCCCGACTGTGCATGCCGCAGACTTCGCCTGACCGCTGCCCGGTGAGCAGCATCAGTTTCAGGGCTCTGCGTGTACTGTCCGATCCTCCGCCTGTATCGATTGCTGTCCACAGAAATTTTATTTCATCGTCGGTAAGGATTCGCTCACGGCTCCTGAGACGCATTGCGGGAATGGCGCGGGAGGGTCGGATTTCAGCAAAAGGGTTAAACTCGATCAGTTCCCGCTCAACAGCATACTGGAACATTCCCCGGAGGGCTTTATGTAGGTTCGTGGCCTGCCCTGGGGCTGTTGCTGCCTTGGCCTCTAGGATTGCGACGGCATCACGCCTCCGGATATCCGAGGCCAGGCGGGGGCCGTAGTCGGGTAGTATGTCTTTTTTTAAGGCAAGCGATAGCGTGTTCGCCCATTTTGCGCTGTGATTCTTTTCGCTCCAGTTGCACCAGAGTTCCGCTAGCCTGCTTACTGTCAGCTGTTCAGGTTCTATTTGCGGCTCTGCAATGCTCTGCGGGTCCTTTCCGCTACAGACCAGTGACAAGGCCTCTCTGTGCCGCCGCCTGGCTTCCTCAAGAGTTACGTCAGGGTATTTTCCCAGGTTCATTTTCCGGCGTTTGTCTGCCAATGAATAGAAGTACCACCACGTCTTAACTCCCGATGGCAAAATCCGCAAGGTGAAGCCGTTGGCTTCGGTGTAGGTGATTTCTTTGGCTCCAGGCTTGAGCGCATTGAGCCATTTCACAGTGAATGTTATTCTGCCTTTTTTCTGGGCCATGGGAACACCGTGGGAACAAATGGTAGCTGGCAAGAGACAAAAAAGGATGAAACGATATGAAACAAAATAAAAACTATATCGTTTATTTTATCAATGATTTTTGATGGTTGGATTAATGCAATTGAATATTTTTGAAAGCTATGGAAAACTAAAAAACCATCTTCCCAAGCTGAAGGTCGCGGGTT
>DKFG01000241.1 GCA_002452325.1 Geobacter sp. UBA6802 | reverse complement strand
GACGCATACCCAGATCGGTCTTTAAACATCGAAAAGCATATTCAACCCTGGTTAAGTTATGATAGAGTTGCCAGATTTCAAAAGCGCTGAGATCTTTATGACTGGTCTGAATGACATAGCAGCCGGTTAGAGATGAACGTTCCTGGCTTTTACTCCAGGTGATATCTATGGCTGCATATTCCGCTGATCGAGTGCGGCTCGACCGCTGAAATTGAGCATGTGTTCCGCACTCGTTGAGCAGTCCTTCCGCTGAAATTGAGCACGCATTCCGCGTCCGTTGAACATTGACACGATAAAATAACAGATGGTATCATAAACATGCTTTTAACCGTGGCGGAGGATAGTGCAACGTTGAGGAGCGACACGAGCGCCGTATACGGGGTTTAGCGGGAAGAGTGATGCCACGCGTCCAGGCGCAGGAATTGCTCTTTTTTTGCATTTATACATAAGCGATCACTCTTCCTGGAAAACCTGAATGCGCTAAACCTCGGGTTCGGGCAGAGCCCGATAAGCCGAAGGCTTCCAGGCTAATCCTCCGAAATCCCTTTGCGTTTCCGCATGGAGTCCTTGCCATCGATCACAATCGTGTAAGAATCGTGGATAATTCGGTCACAGATAGCGTCGGCGAGGATGGGATCGCCGAGTTTATCACGCCAGCCCGGGATATCAAACTGTGAGCAAAATAGGGTGGATACCTTTTTGTGCCGGGACTCAATAATCTCAAGCAGATCCCGGGACTCCATATCCTTCAGCGGATAGAGCAGCCATTCGTCAATGATCAGCAGCGAATATTTCTTGTATTGAGCCATGACCTTGCGAATCGTGCCGCTTCCTCGGGCGATGGAAAGGTCCGCGAGCAGTTCCGGCAGACGGACGTATTTTACGGTGATGTAATTGCGAACCGCTGCCATGCCCAGAGCGCAAGCGAGGTAGCTTTTGCCGCTGCCCGTGGCACCGAGCAGTATGACATTGTGGTGTTCGACAATGTAATTACAGGTAGAGAGTCTCGCGAGCTGGTTTTTATCCAGATTCCTGTCTGAATGGTACTCAATATCTTCCACGCAGGCACTGGGCTCGGAGAAACCGGCCTGTTTTACCAGCCTTTTTAAATGGTTGCTTTTTCTAGCGCACCATTCCTTATCTATGATCAGGCTAAAACGATCTTCAAAGGACATGCTCTGAAACTGCGGGGCGGTCAGCTGTTCTTTAAAGGCTAAGGCCATAACACTGAGATGCATTTCCCGGAGCTTGGTTGCCGTGTTTTCTGTCAGCATCACTTTCTCCTCCTGTCGTAGTAGTCCGCGCCACGGGTAAACCCGTACTGTGAGGAGGAAGGCGGTTGTGTCTTGGAGTCGTCCCTAACCTTATCCTGTCCGGAGCTTAAAATGGTTTGCACATTTTTCAGAGATGGTCGGGGCGTATATGACAGAGCTCTTTTGCAGGCGTTTTCAAGGCGTTCTGCCGAGTACTTGTCGACGAGCTTGAGAAGTCCCATACAGGCCTTGTAACCCTGCTGTTCGACCTTGTAGCCGGCGAGAACGGCGCGGACAACAGTTTCGGTATGGTGCCCGATCTTGGCCGCCCATTTGGCGAAGCGTTCACCGTTCCACTGCACATATTGCTGGTGGTTCGGCGGCATATGGTCTTCCACGGTACTGTACTGATTTGCTCTGCCGTACAGACGAGGGTGAGAGCAGATGCGGTTTCCGTCAAAGAAAATCTCCACAGTTCCCTTCGTAATGCGCACATCCACTTTCTGCTTGATGTATTCATAGGGAACGGAGTAATTCATACTGTCGACGGAAATGTGGTAGTTTGGACCGACGGTCGCCACTTTCCATGTCGCCAACTCAAACGGCCTTGGCGGCAAAGGCAGTAAAAACGGCTTCTCCTCCTCAAACGCCGACGCCCGGCTGCCGTCCCTCTTTTGAAACGGTTTGTGGTTAAAAGCTGCCAGCCGTTCCCGGATGGTAGTGTTCAGTTCTGGCAGGGACAAGAACTGTTCATTGCGTATAGCGGCCAGAATGAAGGTGGAGATTACGCCGACAGTGCCTTCCACCATGGCCTTATCCTTAGGAGTGCGAACTCTTGCGGGGATGACCGCCGTACCATAATGCTCGGCAAGCTCACGGTAGTTTTGATTCAGGGTAACTTCATGACGCCCGCACCTGTCCACGCCGGTTTTCAGGTTGTCGCACTGAATGATCCTGGCTACACCGCCGAAATATTTGTAGGCATTGACATGAGCTGCCGTCCAGCATTCTTGGTTCATGGAGAAGAATGTTTCCACATAACTGTAACCGCTGAACGGCAGTGTGGCTACAAAAACGTATGCCGGGATCGCTTCGCCTGTATCCGTGTCTGTTACGGTTGCCTTATTGCCAGCCCAGTCAACCTGCATGATCTCCCCAGGCTTGTGGTTTAGGTGCATGCTGGCGTTCTTTTTTACCAGAAAATCATTGTAGTACTTGTTGAACTGCGTGGACTGATACGGTATCTCTCCTGCGGTTCTGCAGGCATCGCAGTATTCCAGCCACAGCAGATTTAGTGTGACGCTGTTTTTCTGGAGTTCCCGGTGAACGTACTCGTAGTCCGGCATTTTGAAGACAGGCTTTCCCGATGCAGAGGGATAGATCATTTCTGCCAGATGCTTGTCCGAAAACGAATCTGGCAGTGGCCACTTTAAGCCACAGCTTTCCGCTCGCTGTAATATTGCGGTTACAGTGTTTCTGGAGTAGCCACAGCTTTGGGCTATCTCCGTTTTGTTGAGCCCGAGACTATTCAGCCTCAGGACCTCGCGATAATTGGTCATTCAAATGACCTCCTATGAATATTTACACCGCTGCAATGCGGTGTATATTCACATTATATTGCGAGTGCCCAATTGGCCCGGAAACAACGCTCAATCTTCGCGGTCGCAATGCTCAATTTGCCCGGTCAAGGTGCTCAATCACGCGCGGAATATTCAATGGCTTCGTTTTCATGTTCAGCAATATTAATATCATAGTACCTGGCCACTGCCGGATAACGTTCCGTTAAGCGGCCAATTTTTTGAGAAACTTTCGGTAATCTGACAATGTTTCTTTTTAGGACTGATTTTTGCAAACGGGTGAGATCTTCAATGAAGCGATCTTCT
>DKFG01000282.1 GCA_002452325.1 Geobacter sp. UBA6802 | reverse complement strand
CTGACCAACGGCGCCAAAGGGGTGATGGTCACTAACCGTACCTTTGAGCGGGCCCAGAAGCTGGCCGACGAGTTCGGCGGCGAGGCGTTCCCGTTTGACGAACTGTTTCTGCACCTGCACAAGGCCGATATTGTCCTGACCTCCACCGGCGCCACCCACGCCATCATCACTCCGCCGGATATGGAAGAGGTGATCAAAAGGCGCCGGATGCGACCGATGTTTCTGATCGATATTGCCGTGCCCCGTGATATTGATCCGGCAGTCAACGAGTTTGACGCGGTCTACCTGTATGACATGGATGACCTGCAGCAGGTGGTGGCGGCCAACCTGGAAGGGCGTCTTCAGGAGGCGGAAAAGGCCGAGGCGATCATAGCCGAGGAGATTATTCAGTTTTACAAGTGGGTGGCTACCCTGGAGGTGACCCCCACTATTGTGGCGCTGCGCAACCGCTTTGATGAGCTGCGCAAGGCAGAACTTGAACGGACCCTGGCCGGCTGGAAGGATGCCCCGCCCGATGCCGAAAAACGTCTGGAGGCGTTGACCGCCGCCTATATGAACAAACTACTGCACCACCCCACCAGTGTGCTGAAAAAGGCGGGACAGGGCAATCGCACCGATCTGTATCTGGATGCCCTGCGTGCCCTGTTTGACCTCCAGCAGGAGCAGACCGACAGCGACCTGCTGGATCTGGAAGGATAACGCCGCCGCCCGGCGGGGGAAAGGCCCCTGATGCATTGCCTACCGGCCCGCCTCAAACTTGTGCTGGTCATCCTGCTGACCCTGCTTTCGCTGCTGACCTGCGCCTTTCTGCTCTGGCAGAGCCTGCGGGAGCGGGATGCGGCCCTGGATGCGGCCAACCGCCAGCTTCTGGCAAATGCCCGTTCTCTGGCCGAGCACACCTTGCAGTCGCTGGGGGAGGTCGAGCGGATACTGGTCCGGGTAGCCGCTGAGATCGACCGGCAGGGTGGTCTGCAGGGCTGCAAGGAGCAGCAGCTGCACCTGCTGTTGAAACAACAGACCGCGGGGCTGCGCCAGATCGGTACCATCATGGTGGCTGATGCCTCCGGTAATGCTGTGGCCACCGCTGCCAACTTTCCGCAAAAGCCTTTTTCAGTCACCGAGCGCGACTACTTTATCCATCACCGTAACTCCCCCGACAACACCCTGCACCTGGGGCGTCCCATTGTCAGCAAGGTGCTTGACCGGCTGATTTTTACTGTCAGCCGTCCCTTGACCCGTCCTGACGGCAGCTTCAACGGCGTGGTGGTGGTCTCCTTTCCCCTGGATTATTTTGACAGCTTTTATCAGTCCATCGCTACCCGTCCTGATCTGCAGGCAGCCCTGGTGCGTACCGATGGCTGGCTGCTGATGGCTTCACCCCACGATGACCGGGCCTACCTGGTTAATATCGCCGGTAAGGAGTTGCTCAGCACACGGATCAAACAGGCGCCTTCCGGTACGTTCCATAATGTTCAGGCCGGCTATGACGGGCAGGACCGTCAGGTGGGTTATGCCAGGATCGGCGCCCCCTACCATCAGCTGGTGGCGATGGTGACGGTCTCTCGCGCTTCGATCCTGCAGCGCTGGCAACAGAGTCTGATCATGAACGTCTCCGCCGCCCTGCTGTTGCTTGCGGCCTGTGTGGTGCTTGGCCTCCTGTTGCTCAAACGGCTGCATGATCTGGAGGCAACCGAGCAGGCATTACGCACGAGCGAGGCCCATTTCCGCAGTATCTTTGAGCGTGCCAACACCGGTATTGCCTTTGCTGATCTGCATGGCTGTCTGATGCAGTGCAACAGCTCTTTTGCCGACCTGCTTGAGTACCCGGTTGAGCAGTTAAACGGCATGCACTTTGCCGCCTTTACTCATCCCCAGGATATCGAGCTTGAACAGGAGCTCTACCAGCAGATCATGGTGGGCAACCGCAGTGATTACCGTCTTGAGAAACGGTATCTGACCCGCTCCGGCAGGACGGTCTGGGTTGATCTGTCTGTGGCGGCCATCCTTGACCCCCACGGTAACCCGGTCAACTTTGTCGGGCTGGTAGTGGATATCACCGAGCGTAAAGAGACCGAACAGGAGTTGTCACAGGCCAAACAGCTGGCTGAAGAGGCCAATCTGGCCAAGTCACGTTTCTTGGCGATCATGAGCCATGAGATCCGAACACCTATGAACGCCATCCAGGGTATGGCCCACCTGTTGCAGCAGACCCCCCTTGATGCGCGCCAGTCAGAGTACCTGGATAGCATCAGTGAGGCCGGTTCCGGGCTGAGCACCATCATCAATGACATCCTTGACATCTCCAAGATCGAGGCCGGCAAGATGCAGCTGGAACAGACCGCCATGGACCTGCAGCAGGTGCTGGGTTCCTCACTGACCCTTTTGAGGATCAAGGCGGAGCAGAAAGGGCTGCGGCTGAAGCTTGAGACGGACCCGCACCTGCCTGAACGGCTGCTGGGGGATCCGTTCAGGCTGGGGCAGATCCTGAACAATCTGCTGGGTAATGCCATCAAGTTTACCGAGCAGGGTGGAGTTGTGCTGCGGGTAACGCTTCAGTCACTGCAGGATGCAACCGTTGTCATTCGCTTTGAGGTGATCGACAGCGGCATCGGTATCCCGCTTGAACACCAGGTGAGACTGTTTCACCCCTTTACCCAGGCCGACACCAGTATTGCCCGACGCTTTGGCGGCACCGGGCTGGGGCTTTCCATCAGCAGGGAGCTGGCTCACCTGATGGGGGGAGAGCTGCGTTTTACCAGTGAACCGGATAAGGGCAGCACCTTTGCCTTCACGATTCCGTTCACCCTGCTGCCTGCTGAGCCAGCGGCAGTCTCAGCGCCTGTGCCTACGGTCGATGAGCCCCAAAGCCCTCAGCGTCCAGTTGCATCTGCCGTGCATCCGGCAACATCTGCAGACCTGGCCCCGCTTTTCAGGGAGTTGGCCCTGCTGCTGGAGAAGCAGAACATACAGGCTTTGCGTCAGTTTGAGCAGCTGCATCAGCAGCTTTCAGGACAGGTAGATGAGGAGTTGCAGGAGCTGCAGAACCGGATCAGGCACCTGGAGTTTACCGGGGCGGCCCGCTTACTGAGCAGACTTGCAGAAAAACTCGGGATACCGTAAGCTGCCCCGGAGGTGATATTCTGTGAACCAGGACCGACAGACCATACTGATCGTAGACGACACGCCGATCAACATCCGGATGCTTTCCGAGCTGTTGATGGACGAACACGAGATACTGTTCGCCACCAGTGGCGAAGATGGCTTGAAACGGGCGTTGCAGGAGCGGCCGGACCTGATCCTGCTGGATATCATGATGCCCGGCATGGATGGCTATGAGGTCTGCCGCCGCCTGAAGGAAGATCCGGCTACCCGCGATATTCCGGTTATCTTTGTTACCGCTTTGGTGCAGGAGGCGGATGAGGCCAAAGGGCTTGCAGTGGGGGCCATCGACTATGTTACCAAGCCGATCAGCGCCCCGATCATCAAGGCCCGGGTACATAATCACCTTAAGCTGAAGCGTTATCAGGATATGCTGGCCGGTCAGGCCCTGCTGGACGGCCTGACCGGTATTCCCAACCGACGCCGTTTTGACGAGACACTGCAGATGGAGTGGCATCGGGCGCAGCGCACCGGTAACGAGATTTCGCTGCTGATGATCGATATCGATCACTTCAAACGTTACAATGACACCTATGGCCATCTGGCCGGCGACGACTGCCTGACCAGCGTTGCCCGGACCATGGCAGAGGTAGTGCATCGGGGCGGGGATCTGGTAACCCGGTACGGTGGTGAAGAGTTTGCCTGTATCCTGCCTGAGACCGGCAGCAGCGGCACCAGAAGAGTGGCTGACAAGATTCGAGCAGCGGTTAACTCCCTGCAGATCCCCCACGCCGATTCACCAGTGGCCTCCGTTGTCACGGTCAGTATCGGCGGCTGCACAACCCGGCCTGATGAGCGGCGCGATTATGATCAGCTGGTGGCCTGCGCCGACCGCAACCTGTATCGCGCCAAGCAGACCGGCCGCAATCGCGCCTGTTTCTGCGAAGATGATGAAGCATGCACCTCTACTTTTATTTAATCCTGAAAACACTGGAGCAAACACCATGACTGTACGACGTTTACGCATCGGCACACGCGCCAGCCAGCTTGCCCTCTGGCAGGCCAACTGGGTGAAATCCGAATTGGAACGGGTCTATCCCGGTATTGAGGTTGAACTGTTAAAGATCAAGACCATGGGGGACAAGATCCTTGATGTGCCCCTGGCCCAGGTTGGAGGCAAGGGTCTGTTTGTCAAAGAGATCGAGGAGGCGATGCTGCGGGGTGAGATCGACCTGGCGGTCCACAGCATGAAGGATGTCCCCACCGAGTTTCCGGAAGGGCTGGGGCTGGTGGTGACCACCAAACGGGAAGACCCTCGCGATGCCTTTATCTCTGATGGCGTGAAGTTCAGTGAACTGCGTCAGGGGGCACGGATCGGCACCAGTGCCCTGCGACGGCAGGCCCAGCTGTTAAAGGCCCGGCCTGATCTGGAGATGGTGATCATCCGCGGCAATGTGGAGACCCGCATCCGCAAGCTGAAGGAAGAGAATCTGGATGCCGTGATCCTGGCTGCTGCCGGCCTGAACCGGCTGGGGTTTGCTGCTGTTGCCACTGAGCTGCTGGATGTTGATTTCTCCATTCCGGCCATTGGCCAGGGGGCACTGGGTCTTGAATGCCGTCTGGACGATCAGGCCACCATTGAAGTGCTGACATTCCTGAATCATGCCGAAACAGCTGCTGCTGTGCTCGCTGAACGGGCACTGCTCAAGCGCTGTGAAGGGGGCTGTCAGGTGCCGATTGCAGCCCACGGCACCGTCAGCGGAGGTACCCTGACCCTGGTTGGGTTCATCGCCTCAGTGGATGGTGCGCAGACCGTGCGTGACAGCATCAGCGGTCCAACTGCAGAGGCCGGCAAGCTGGGGATTGAGCTGGCAGACCGGCTGCTGGCAGCCGGCGGTAAGGCGATTCTGGAAGATGTCTATCAACGGGAAATTGTCCACTAATCCTCTACAGGGTCGCCGGGTGCTGGTAACCCGTGCTGCTGAACAGGCGGCTGCGTTTACCGAACAGTTGCGTCAGCGTGGAGCCCAGGTAGTGGAATGCCCCACCATCAGTCTGGTGGGGCCTGAATCGTGGGAATCGATTGATCAGGCACTGAAGAACCTGGCCAGCTTTGACTGGTTGATCCTGACCTCGGTAAACGGGGTCAGGTTTTTCTTTGGCCGGATGCAGGAGCTGGGCTCTGTTATCCATGATCTGCAGAACTGCATGGTCTGCGCGGTAGGGCCCAAGACCGCAGAGGCAGTGCAAGAGCTGGGCATCACACCTGACCTGGTACCGGAACAGTTTACCGGTGAAGGTGTGGTGAAGGCGTTTGAGCGGATTAATCTGCAGGGCAAACAGGTGCTGTTTCCCAAGGCAGACGGTGCCCGTGACCTGATCCCCCAACAGCTGCGGGCTAGAGGTGCGGTTGTGGTTGACCCGGTGGTGTACCGCAATATCATTCCGTCAGACCTGCCGGAAACCGCCCGCCTGGCATTAGCACAACAGCAGCTTGATGCCGTTGTCTTCAGCTCTCCCTCAACAATGCGTAATCTGTCAGTATTGCTGGGAGGGATGAACCGGCTGGAAGAGGTGTTACAGGGGGTGACCGTGGCCTCCATCGGGCCGGTCACCACCAAGGCCTGTCGGGAGCTGGGACTTACGGTTACCGTGGAACCGGATCAGGCCACACTGGATGACCTGCTGCAGGCGCTTGTGGAGCATTTCAGTAAAAAGCCGTGAAGCCCTGTCGGATTGTCCGACAGGGCTTCACGGCTTCTGGTCTGGTACAGCAGTAAAGATCAGGCCTGTAGTGCCAGCAGCATCTTGGCCGCCACATCCTGGCCGCTGATGTTGTAACTGCCGTTTGCCAGCTGACTGCTGATCTGCTGCACCTTGTCCGGGCGAACCTCACCGCTTGACGGCTGTACACTGGACAGTTTCTCCACCATATTGGTCAGCTGCACGCTAAAAGGACTCTGTACCCCGCCAGCAGACTTCGTCTCCCGGGTGGCCTCGCTCTTAGCAGTCTTCATGACCGGCTGGGCACCAAAAATTGCAGTTGTTGCGTTATCTATTCTCATGGCTTGACCTCCATTACTATGTCCTTCGGCAGACGCAAAAATAAACTTTAGCGTCGAGTATTACTGCAGCGTGAGTGTCTGCACGGCGCCAAAGGTTGCCAGCGGACGGTCAAAGGCGTTCTGGTCCCCCACCACCACCAGCTTGAATGCATCGGGCCGCAGGTGCTTACGAGCCGCCTGCAGCAGATCCTCGCGGGTTATCGCCCCAATCCGATCCCGATACCGATCCAGGAAGTCAGGCTGATAGCCGTAGAACTCAAGCCGCGCCTGCTGCATAACAATTGAGGTCGGCGTGGTAAAACCGAACAGAAAGGAGTTGATGATCGAATCCTTGGCTAGTTTGAGCTCCTGCTCAGTCACCGGCTCCTGACGAACTGCGGCGATGATCGAGGTCATCAGGCCGATGGTCTTGACGGTAGCCTCGGCCCTGGTCTCGGTTTCAGCGCTGAAACTGCCGGTGAAGCGGCGTCCGATATCAAAGTGGCTGCCCACGTGGTAGGCAAGTCCCTGGTTGGTGCGAATCTCCATCATCAGCCGTGAGGTGAAACTGCCCCCCAGGATAAAGTCCAGTACGCGGATCGCGTAGAGGTCCGGGTCCTCCTTGGTGGTGCCCAGGTGCCCCAGCCGGATCACCGATTGGTTGACCTCTTTACGGGCAAACAGCAGTTCAGGCTTGAAGGTGACCGGCACGGCAGGAATGTCCGGCAGCGCCAGCGGCGCGGCAGGCTTTCCGGCCGCCAGCAGCCGGTTCAGCAGGGCGAGCATCCGATCCCGGTCAAAGTCGCCAGCAACCGTGATCAGCAGGTTGTCGGGACGCACAAAGCGCTGGTGGAAGGCCACCAGGTCGCTGCGGGTGATGGCACGCACTGATTCGGCCGTGGGGAGCACGCCCAGCGGGTGTCCGGCGTAGAGCGTCTTTTGGAGTTCCCGGTCGCCCACCTCTTTCGGGTCATCATTCTGGCGGCGGATCGCCTCAACGGCCTGGCGCCGGGCCACCTCCAGGCGGGCTTGATCGAACCGGGGATGCAGCAGCACCTCGCTGAACAGCTGCAGGCTGCGCTCCAGATTTTTGGTGAGGGTGGTCATGGCGACCGTGCCGCTGTCACTGCCGAATGAGCTCTCCACGGCCGAGGCCATGAACTCCAGCTCGTCGTCCAGCTGGCCGGGCTCAAGGGATCTGGTGC
>DKFG01000273.1 GCA_002452325.1 Geobacter sp. UBA6802 | reverse complement strand
CATTGTCCGCCTCGATCACGATATCGCCCAGCCGTGGTCCGGGGGGGATATAGATTTCCAGTTCCTTGGAACGCTTGTCACCGGTGTCGGCAACCAGATCTTCATAGGCGCTGATCCGGGCCTGGGACTTGGCGTGACGCCCTTTGGGCGACATCCTGATCCACTCCAGTTCGCGTTGCAGCGTTTTTTGCCGGTCGCTCTCCTGTTTTTCCTCAACCGCCAGCCGGTCTTTTTTCTGCTCCAGCCAGGAGGAGTAGTTGCCTTTCCAGGGAATTCCCTCGCCCCGATCCAGCTCCAGAATCCAGCCGGCCACATTGTCCAGGAAATAGCGGTCGTGGGTCACGGCAATCACGGTGCCGGGATAGCTGTGGAGGTGTTTTTCCAGCCAGGCCACGGTCTCGGCGTCCAGGTGGTTGGTGGGCTCGTCCAGCAGCAGGATGTCGGGCTTTTGCAACAGTAACCGGCAGAGCGCCACCCGGCGTTTCTCGCCACCGGACAGGACCTTGATCGGTGTATCGCCGACCGGACAGCGCAACGCATCCATGGCCAGCTCCAGACGAGAATCCAGATCCCATGCCTCTGCATGGTCCAGTTTTTCCTGCAACATGGCCTGACGGTCGCAGAGTTTTTCAAAGTCAGCATCCGGCTCGGAAAATTTATCGGTGATGCCGTTAAACTCGGCCAGCAGGTCAACGATCTCCTGTACGCCCTGTTCCACAATCTGCCGCACCGTTTTGTCTTCATCCAGTTTTGGTTCCTGCTCCAGATAACCTACGCTGTAGCCGGGGGAGAGCACGGCCTGACCGTTGAATTCAGTGTCCACACCGGCCATGATGTTCAGCAGGGTGGATTTGCCGGAGCCGTTCAGACCCAGCACACCTATCTTGGCACCATAAAAATAGGAAAGGGAAATGTCCTTGATGATCGGCTTTTTGTCATAAAACCTGGAAACCCGCATCATGCTGTAGATTATCTTTTTATCATCGACGCTCACGGACACAACCTCCGAACTTGGTTTGGTAAAGGAGCTTTTTATTGCATGCCGCAGGCAGTCTGTCAATCTCCAAGCAGTCGGCATCTCAGCGCAATCTTGCATATTCTGCGGCTTTTTAGTGGTACCGACCGGATTTTGTGCTATATGAAAAAAGGTTTGGAGCTGCAAGGCTGTATTTGGCAGCAGATCTGCTACAGCGACAAACGTTTTTTTCTGCTGCCATGACTTGCGTATCCTGACGAGCCGGTTATACTTGCCCCGTTGTTACGATACACAGGAGTGTGCATGGCTTCCTACGAACAGACATTTCTAGAGCAGTTGACCAACATTCACGGCGTTGATTTCACTACTTGGCAGGGGTGGGAGCAGTTAATGGCCTGGGTTAAGCGTCAACCCTGGCGGGAGGAGTTTTTTGGCGGCGAGAAGATACCGGCACGCCTGTTGTACCCCCAGACCCTGTGCGAGGAGCTGACGCGCTATCTGGGGGGGTGAATCCCTCAGGCGCTGCTTTGTTTCTCTGTTGCAGTTACTTGACTACTAAAATCAGGAGCGTAATGATGAACCGGTTGATAGGAATGGTTATGGCCGTGATGGTGTGTCTGGGGTCGCAGACGGTTGGTGCGGCGGACAGTTTGTTCAATAAGCTGGATACCGATCAGAGCGGTCATCTCAGCCGGGAAGAGCTGCTGAAAAGTGATATTGTTGCGGCTAAAGGCGCAGATGGAAAAGACCTGGTGGTTCATCGTGACATGGTCAAGGACGGCAAGGCCGCTGCCCTGACCGCAGATCAGAAGCACAAGCTGTTTGAATCGCTTGATAGCGACAAGGATGGGTATGTCAGTCGTAAGGAGTGGAGTCGGGCGTCTCAGGACGGCTTTATCCTCTGGAAGTTCTAACAGGCCGGAATTTAATCGACAATAAAGGGGAGATACACAGATGCAGATAAGCTCAGTCAAGAAAGATGCAGCCGTTGTTGTGAGTCTGGCAGGCAGAATGGATGCCATGACTACCGTTGAGTTTGACCGTTGGTTTGCCGAACAGCTTTCCGGAGGCGCCACCGCTTTTGTACTGAACATGCAGGCTCTTGACTACATCAGTAGCGCAGGCTTACGTTCGCTGCTGGCAGCAGCCAAGCAGCTTAAGGCCAAAAACGGAACACTGGCCCTGTGTTGCCTGAGCGGCACCGTGGAAGAGGTATTCCGGATGTCCGGCTTCCTGACGATCCTGTCCTCCTATCCAACGGTTGATGAGGCCTGTGCCTCACTGACCTAACCCAATGCTGTCATGCAAGCGCCTGTTGGCGCCCCTCTGATGACACGGCTGGGGATTACCGCACGCCTGGTGTTGGCCCTTACTGTGGCCTCAGGCGTTATCTTCGCGGTGGTGTTCTGGGTCAATTATCGCTACACCGCAGAGATGGTGGAGCGTCAGGTGCAGGCCCATGCCCGTGATGTGGTGCAGGCGGCGGTACAGAGCATTGATGATGCCGTGCGGGGCGTTGTTCGGGATCAGAAAAATCTGGTGGCGGCGCTGGAACGGGCTTCCCGGCTGACTCCGGAAGGGGTACGCAGTCTTGCTCGTGGCCATGTGGCTGCCAATGACGAAGTCTTCGGCACTACCATCGCCTTTGAGGCTGACCGCTCACCGCTGGACGGCAAGGCCTTTGCTCCCTACTACTTCAAGCGGCTCAACAACAGCATCGCATACGCCAGCCTGGCAACCCTTGCCTACGACTACCCGAACAAGGACTGGTACCGGCAGCCGAAGGAGCTGAAGGCACCGGTCTGGAGTGAGCCCTATTTTGATGAAGGGGGCGGAAATGTGGTCATGACCACCTATTCCGTCCCCTTTTATCGTCAGGTGAAGGGTGGGCCGCGTCTCTTAACCGGTATTGCCACTGCTGATGTTTCCATCGACTGGCTGGGGCGTCAGATTACCGGCCTTCGGTTGTACAACAACGGCTATGCCGCCCTTTTTTCCCGTAAAGGGGTCTATCTGGCCCACCCGGATCGTGCCCTGGTGCTGAAGGAGACCATCTTCTCCGTGGCAGAGCGTATGGACAGCCGGATGCTCAAAGAGGTGGGCCTTGCTATTGGCCGCGGCGACAGCGGCTTTGTCAAGGGGCGCAACATCTACGGTACTGAGAGCTGGATCTATTACGCCCCGGTTCCCTCCACCGGCTGGTCTCTGGCAGTGGTCTTTCCTGCCGAGGCGATGCTGGCCGATGCCTATAAGGCCAGCCGGGTGATTGCCTTCTACTGTGCCGGCGGATTCCTGCTGTTGCTGATCACCATTATCCTCACCGCCCGAACCGTTACCAGGCCGTTGGTTACCATGACCGGTGTGGTGCAACAGGTGGCAGAAGGCCAACTGGATCTGCCGTTACCGGTGCAGGCAGGCGGCGAGGTGGGGCAGCTGGCCCAGGCCTTTGTGCAGATGCAGCAAGACCTGAAGTCGTACATTGAACGTCTGACTGAAACAACCGCTGCCAAAGAGCGGATGGCCAGTGAGCTGGCCATTGCCCATGATCTGCAGATGGCCATGCTCCCCCATGAACTCCCCCGACGGTCTGCCCTGCAGCTGTCCGCCCTCTGTCGGCCTGCCCGTGAGGTGGGTGGGGATTTTTACGATGTCCGTCTGCTGGATGAACAGCGTGTCTTTTTCATCATCGGAGATGTCTCCGGCAAAGGGGTGCCGGCTGCCCTCTATATGGCGATTACGGTCAGCCTGGCCAGAGCCGTCCTGCAGCAGGAGGGGATCAGCCCTGCCGAGGCACTGATCCGTATTAACAATGAACTGTCACGGGGTAATGATTCCTGCATGTTTGTCACGATCCTGTGCGGCATCCTTGATATAGCCAGCGGCGAGCTGCGTTACGCCAATGCCGGCCACAATCCGCCGGTGCTGCTTAAGGTTGGACAGAAGCCGGTGTTTATGGAGCTACAGCCTGGTCTGGCAGCCGGATGCCTGGATGAGTACCGCTATGTTGAAGGACAACTTGATCTGGCAGCCGGTGATCTGCTGCTGCTCTATACCGATGGAGTAACTGAGGCGTTAAACCCCGACAGCGCCTTTTTTGGAGAAGATCAGCTGCTGGCAGCTGTGGCTGAGGGTGGCCCGGCATCAGGGTTGGCTGATCTGTTGTTTGACCGTGTAGCCACCTTTGCCGCCGGTGCAGCCCAGGCCGACGACATCACAATCCTTGCCATAGGCAGAACAACCTCATGATGACAACTTGTGTCCCCTTACAGATCGGAACCCCTGCGGCCCGTGGCGATGCAGCAGCCAAGGCCGCCGGGCAGGAGCCTTACGCAGCAGATCGTTATCACAAAGATTGCCTCTGGGCCGGTGCGGTGCGCGCTCATCTGCCTTGCGGGAGGCTTGTGGGTATTGATGTAGCTGCCGCCGCAGCGTTGCCGGGAGTGTTTAAAGTACTGACCGCAGCCGATCTCTCCGGCAGCAACCGTCAGGGAATCATCCACAAGGATATGCCGGTGTTGTGCGATGACCTGGTGCGTTACATCGGTGATCCCGTAGCGCTGGTCCTGGCTGAATCAAAAGAATCACTGCAACAGGCCATTGCGCTGGTGCAGGTGCAGATTGAACCGCTGGCCGGTGTCTTTGATCTGGACAGCGCTATGGCAGCAGATGCGCCGCTGATCCATGAAGACAAGCCCGGTAATCTGCTGGCCCAGGCCGCTATCTGTAAAGGCGTTGGTCTGGATGGCTTTAGCGATTGTGCGGTGGTGGTGGAGGGCAGTTTCAGCACCCCGGTGCAGGCCCACGGCTTTCTGGAAACCGAAAGCGGCATCGCCAAGCTTGAAGAAGATGGCGGCCTGCTGATGGAGATCTCTACCCAGTCCCCGTTCCGCGACCGTTTTGAAATCAGCCATGCTCTGGGTATCCCCTGGGGCAAGATCCGCATTGTAGCCCCTTCGCTGGGGGGCGGGTTTGGCGGCAAGGATGGCGCCACGGTGCAGTGTCTGCTGGGGCTGGCGGCTCAACATGCAGGCGGTCGCTGGGTGCGGATGCAGTGGGACCGCGAAGAGAGCTTCAAGGCTGGTTACAAACGCCATGCCTGCCGGATGGAGTACAGGCTGGGGGCAAGCGCAGACGGCACCCTGCAGGCGCTGCATGCCAGGCTCTGGTACGACACCGGCGCATACGCCCACCTGGGGGCTGAGGTGATGGAGCTGGGCATGGAGCATGCCGGAGGCCCCTACCGCATACCCCACACCATGATTGAAGGCTGGTGCGTCTACACCAACAACCCGGTGGCCGGGGCCATGCGGGCCTTCGGGGTCTGTCAGGCCACCTTTGGCTTTGAATCCATGATGGACCTGCTGGCTGATAAGTTGGGGATGGACCCACTGGAGCTGCGGCTGAAAAACGCCCTGGTCAGGGGGGATGAAAACTGCGCTGGCATGCGGCTTACCAGTTCCACCGGCATCAAGACCTGTCTGGAACAGCTGCAGCAGCACCCCTTCTGGCTGGAACGGGAAGTCTGGAAGGCAGCCAGCTCGGCCCATAAAAAGCGAGGCATCGGCCTTGCCTCGGTCTTCAATGCAGCAGGCTACGGCGGCGGGGTACGGGATGCTGCCACTGCCAAGATCGAACTGACCCCTGAAGGGACGTTTATTGTCCATAACGCGGTAACTGACATGGGGCAGGGCAACTCGGCAGCCTTTCAGCAGATCGCCGGACATATCCTGTCGCAGGATGCCTCCCGTGTTTCGCTAAAACAGCCGGATACCCGCACTGCCTATCCATCCGGATCATCCTCTGCTGGCCGCACCACCTACACCTATGGAAAAGCCCTGATTAGCGCTGCTGAAGAACTGAGGTCCCGCCTGATCAACTGGGCTGGTATGGCCCTGTTTCTGCAGGACAATAACGGTCTTGAGCTTCAGCCGGGCAGGGTGCTGCATCAACCCAGCCAGCGGGAGGTCACTCTGGCTACGCTGGCAGGCTACATGCAGCCGGAAGAGCGGGTCTGTCTGGGCCAGTTTGTGGCCCCCACCTGTAAGGAAGTACCCCCTACTGCCAACGGTTTTTTCATCGGCTTTCCCCACGTCATTTTTGGCTACGGCGCCCATCTGGTGCGGTTGGAGGTGGATAGTCTGACCGGCGAGATTACGGTTTGTGACTATCTTGCTGTCACTGACGGCGGCAGGGTGCTCAATCCCTGTATGTTTGATCAGCAGGTGCAGGGTGGGGTGGCCCAGGGACTGGGTTATGCCCTGATGGAGGATTTCACCGTGCAGGACGGCGTGGTGAAAACCCCGGACTTTGCCACCTACCTGATCCCCGGCAGCCTGGATATCCCGGAGATTGTCTCCATTGCCGCCCAGGGAGAGCCGGAAGAAACCGGCCCCTTTGGCATGAAAGGGATAGGTGAGGTGGCCATGAATGGCCCACTGCCAGCGGTTGCCAATGCTGTTGCGGACGCCTGTGGTGTGCGTGTCTGCCATGGGCCGCTGACACCGGAGCGGGTGCTGGCGGGGTGGAGTGGATAAATGTTCCATTTGGGATGATCACCAGTTCACGCGCGTGCGCGCGTGAACTGGTCAATTATGAGTTGGAGCCGAAGGAAATGAGAAATAGAGCCATGCATGGGGAGTGCAACGAATGAAGAGATATGCAATTATCATAAGTGTAGAAGAGTACTCCAACTTCACAAAAACTCCATTTGCACATGCCGATAGTGAGTTGCTTTATCAGACTCTTACTGATCTGTGTGACTTTCCAAATCAGCATGTGTTGTTGCTACAGTTATCTCCCGAATCCCAAAAGACGCCAGTAGAAATTCTTTCTGAGATCAAGAATGTAGTTGATGGCTCAGGCACCGGAGACACCATTCTTTTCTATTTTGCAGGGCACGGTCATTATTCAGATGGACGATCCTTTCTTATCCTTCCGGGGACTGTTTCTGGTGCTTATGAAACTACTGCTCTTCCCCTTGATGATATAAGCAAAGAGCTTCGTCAGCCGGAAAGGGCCTGTTTCAGGATTTTTGATTCCTGTCATTCAGGGCTTGATGTTCGTGGAGATGAAGTTACTCCTGACGCAGAAGCCTTCATGCGCGCGATTACTCATGAGGCCAGTGGGTGGGTAACCCTTGCAGCCTGCAGAGATGATCAATACTCTATCAGCGATGCAAATATTGGGCATGGCGTTTTTACTTACTACCTTTGTGAATATATTCGCAACCTAGCGCCAGGTCAGCAAGTTCTCCCAGAACTTCTTAAAGTTGGCATAGTAGATAAGGTTTCAGACCACTCCAGGAAGCAAGGTTACAGCCAAACACCTACACTCAATGCATCTATCTCCGGGAACATATCATTAGCTTCAAGACGTAGCAAAGTCGCTGAAAAAAAAGTGACGGAGCCTACAGAACTCCTAGATGGAGCTATGTTGCATAGAATACAAGCGCTTCGCAGTGTCGAAAATGTTTTTGAAGCCTCAAAACTTGAACTTCTCTTAAATGAGCTTATTCGTGACTTGAAACATGAAGTGGAAACTACAAATGAACTTGGCGGTACTATTTCAGGAGGAGATCCAATTAGTGCTAGTGATATTCCAGATGCTATGCAACCAGCTATAGTAAATTTTGTCAGAAATCAAGGTTACCAGCCGCAGCATACCATAAGACGATATGAAGAAGAATACGAAGAGCCGATATATGGGGGTCTATTTGCTTCACCCTGAATCCGTGACGTAATTCAGCACAAGTTGGTTTGTTAGGGCCAAAATCCGGGATTTTCGATTTTTGCCCTTTTGTCTCTTGCAAAAGTTGCTCTCTGGTGTTGCCTGTAACCCCGTTTTTTGGAAATTGAACCGTTTGGTGACCCTTTTGTGCAATTTTTGTCCAAGGGCTGTCCTGGCCTTTTTTGTGGCCTCTGTTTTGCAGGTTTGTTTCCGGGTTTGCTCCTAACCGTAGGCAAGCCGGTTGTATAGAGCAGCAAACGCCTGTGCATGGGCTATGACATGGCGGCTGAATCTGAGTTTTAAGCGTCTGCCGCTGCTGATTACTCTACCGGCAAAGTAGATCAATTCCTGCATGACGGTCTTGATCCTTCTGCGCTTTGCTTCGTGGCGGATGATACCCTTGGCATTGACCAGAGCTGTCTGACCCATGAAGCGGAGCATGTTGTACACCAGGGCGCCACAGGCCATGATCAACTGATTGGTGGCAAATTTGCCGGATGGCAGTCTTTCCAGGTCCATGTCAGTCTTTATTTCGGCATGATACTGCTCACTGGTTGCATGATCCTTGTAGAGGTCAATGACTTCCTGATCAGAAACCCTGAGACTGGTCCACCAGCCTTCAAGCTCATATTCAGGAATCAGGAGCGGTTGGCCTTTCTTGTCAATGGTGCGTTCGGTTATCCGCACAACCCGACGAAGGGTTATGTTCTTTTCGGTGCCGTCTACGTCATTGAATGTGTGTTTCTCTTTGACACTCATGGTCCCGACTCGCTTACCGGGCCGTGGCATGGCAACGGTGCCTTGTGCAAAAATCTGGTGCGCCCAGGCAACCATGTCCTGCTTACGGGGGTTCCATTTGATGATCCAGTCAACCTTGTCATGTGTAGACAGTTCATACTGGTTGGCTATGGCATCATGGGCTGAATCAACGCGTAGCAAGAGTTTCTTCTTGCAGAACTGGCGCACACGCCCCAGGGTTTCCCGGATAAAAGGGATGAACTCTTTCTGGGGGTGTTGCGAACCGGGCAACAGGCGCTGATTGACCATCCAGCCTTCAGTACCAAGATAGGCAGGCAATGCAAGGTAACCTTCGACCTTGTGATACGTCATTTGTACCTGTTCTTTCTTGCTGCCGGAGTTGTCCATGACAAATCCGTCTATATCAAGTGGAATATGTCCTGTGGCAAGGGTGGTTACAGGTGCTTTGATCTGCTCAAGAAATTCAATCGAAGCCCAGGAAACATGAGCAAGAAACTGTTCAGCATGTTCATCCATACGCTGGCGCAGGGTAGCTTCTGAGGGAACACTCTTGATGCCAAGCGATTCACGAAAGTGGAGATCTTCTTTGCGGTGCTGTTCAATGGCTGCATAATCGCTCTTGCCTTCAGCAAGCAGGGCACAGTAACTGTAGATGACATCACGGTTTGGAATGCTGTCGCCAGAATTACCGCATTCATTCAAAGAAGCGGCAAGGCTGGTAAAACGGTTCAGGACTGGACCAATAAAGGCAAGTCCGGCATGGGTGGTGTAGAATTCATCCTCGGACTGCTCAATGACAAAGCGCTTCATGTATTCACCTGCCAAGTGAGTTTTTTACGTGAGAGCAAATAGCATAGTTATCAAAGAACATCAATATGTTACATGTGGCAAAAACAACATTTATCTAGTTCAGATCACGGATTCAGGTTCACCATTATACTCGATGCTTCCTAAACAGAAGAAAAAGAGAATAGATTACTCAATTCTTCAATCTCTTAACCTTCCTAAATCCGCGGCTATCTTTAAAATAGAAGGGGATGGAAGGGGGGTCCCAAACTATGATCTCCTAGCTTATGTTATTGAAGGTTTTCAGTAAACCACCGGCTCTGCCGGTGAGACTTGAAAAGG
>DKFG01000062.1 GCA_002452325.1 Geobacter sp. UBA6802 | reverse complement strand
TTGAGCTGCGGCTGCATCAGGAACGGCAGCAGGGACTGCTTTCCAACGACCGGATTTGCGCTATCTGGCTGGAGGAAAACAGCAAGCTGTTTGGTGATGCAGTGGAGATGATCCCGGCCTATCAATGGGGCTGGTCCTACATCAGCCATTNNACTGCTACTCCTACACCTTTGCCGAGCTGATGGTGCTGGCCCTGTACCAGCAGTACCGCGAGACCGGCGAGGCGTTCAAGCCGGGCTATCGGGCGCTGCTGGAATCAGGCGGAGCACTGTCACCGGCTGACACTGCCAAACTGGCCGGGATCGATATTGAATCAGCAGGGTTCTGGCAAAAGGGGTATGACTTTCTGGGGGGGCTGATTGAAGAGTTAAAAGGGTTAACGGCCTGATATCAAACCAGTGACGGCACAGGCACGGTTCTCCGTTCCTGTGCCGTCTTCATGCCTCAAACCGTCAGATCAATATCCTGCAGCGTGCCCACGCTGCCATCTTCCTTCAGATAGATACTGCTGGCCCGCACTGTGCCGAGTGATTCGTTATTGGCGGTCTTGAAGTCAAACTGCGTGGCAATATCTCCCAGATACAGCGCACCAACTCCCAAAACCTTGAGCCCGGTCAGTGAGTCGTTTCCGTCTGCATCCTTCATCCAGGCCTTTAGCTGGCTAAACACCGGATCGTTGTCATCGATCCAGCCGTTTTTATCCTGATCGTAGGCAGCCAGATCCAGAAAACCGTTGCCGCTGGCAGTGCCGAACAGCTCACTGCCGTTGTTTACACGACCGTCACCATTTTTATCCAATACGATAAAACCGCTGTTCGGGCCAACAAACGAGATCTGCTCATCAGTGCCATCTGCATCAAGGTCAAAGCTGAACGTGGTGCTGGTGAGTTGAGCTGCGGCCCCGTTAAAATTAATAACCAGGGGATCGTGCTGCAACACTGCGTCACCCAGGCGAAGGCTCGTGGTCTGTTCGCTGTAAAATACCCGCTGCAGGGAAAGATCCAGCTTGAAATCAATCTGCTTGCCGTCAGCAGTCTTCACCACCCCGTTGGCAGAGAAACTCATGCTTTCAGCCTCAAGATAGGTCTCGCGTGCATCATATTCCAGGCCAAAACCAACCCTGGCCGGTTGCTGAGGCTGCGTTGCAGCAGTAGCCAGTTCCGCTGTTTTCCGGAGATCTGTAGCCTCACCTTGTTGCTCAACCGATTTCAGTTTGATCTTTTTGCCGGTCAGCAGCTCCATCAGTATGCTGACAAACCTGGACATGGGATCAGTCTGGTCTTCAGTATCCTCTTTCCGGCGTGAGCGTACCGGCTGATTGCGATTATCATGCAGCGGTACATGATCACGGGACTGCGGAGAAAGGGCAACCCGATCACGTGTTGGTTGCTGTCGCGCCGCTTCCGCCCCCTCAAAATCAGGCCGCCGGTCACCGACCCAGAGCTTGAGTGATTCTGTCTTGGTCTGCTCCTGTACTGCAAGATGCTGACTGGTCATCAGGATATTCGAGCTTTGGATGAGCATGGCCGCCTCCTGAAACACAGATTATCACTGCCTGTATTATGTATATCGGTAATAGTGGATGCTACATGAGGGCATTACGAAGCGGTTCGGTAATTCGATATCATACAACTGCAACCAGTGACGGAACCAGCTGATTATTCAGGAGCTTTTCTCATACAGCCGCCTGATCTCATCCTGGCCATGCAGACGTTCAAGCCGCCTGATGATAAAGTGTCCGGTGGCCATGGACTGAAAATGCCGGATAAAGGCGGTGTTGATGGCAGCCCCCCCCAGTGCGCCCACCAGAGGCACTGCCTGCGCTGCTGCCTTTTCTGTGACCACCACGGAAAAACGGGCTGCAACCTGAGAAATCAAACGCACCAGTGCCGGAGCCCCCTGTTGCGAAAGGCCATGGCGCGCCAGATGGGCAGCAGCATCTGAAACCGCCTTTGAAAGTGCTGCCCTGGCAGCAAAATAACCGGCCTCATTGCTGTCTCCCGCCTCAACTCCGCCTCCCAGGGCCAGCACCTGCACACACTGCAGCCTTGTATCCGCCAGGCGCAGATCCTCACCCTGGCTGCGGGCGATTTCCGCTATAGAGCGCAGCATGATGGTGGTTGATAGTGGCAACTCCACGGCCAGTGCCGGTAAACCAAACACCCCGCCAACAGCACCGGAGATCCCGGCGGCAACGGCATGCCGTTGATTTGTGGGCGGCCTGTTTTCTTTTTCACCCAGGGTTGCAACAGCCACCGCCAGTGCTTTTTCAAGGGATTTCCTGGTGGCTTTCTGTATGGCACCATGCCAGGATTGCGGCAGCTTGTTGAGCCCAAGTTCCAAAGGGGCTCCAACCATCGTGCTTATCTTTGCCGCCAGCCCTTGCGACTCAAGCAACTTTTTTGCATAGATCAAATCATCACGTTCAGCAGCTGACAGCGCCATGTTCTACTCCTTCACGTAAACAGCGGGGTTGCACACTCCCGGTTAATCCGTCAGAAATGATGATAATGATAGCACTGTTTTGTGGTGATCGTACAACATTTGAGATGCAGAAAATGCTGTTCCAGATGCTTCTGAACCCACCCCTTTACTCGAAAGCATACAAAAAAGACTCTTTATGGAGTACTCTAGCTACACAACAATAAACCAAGGGCAGCTGTACTGGTTTTTTTAATCAACTCTCACTGCTTGCACTGGCTGTTTTTTGTGGTTTACTGGGATCAGTCAGATCAATGTCATGACAGGGTATTACCAGCCTCAAGCACGGGTGGTGTTGATACCCACACACACCGATACCCGTCATTTGGCCTGCTATTTGCTTTTTGGTATGCTTGATTACAGCATAGAGACCAACTCACCTTCATACTTACACAAAAGGTCGTATCCATGAAAACACTCGGAATACCCAAAAAACAGGGGCTGTATGATCCTCAGTTTGAGCACGATGCCTGCGGTGTCGGGTTTGTTGCCAATATCAAAGGCAAGAAATCCCATGATATCATCTGCCAGGCCCTGACCATCCTGACCAATCTGGATCATCGCGGCGCAGTCGGCTGTGAACCCAACACCGGTGACGGCGCCGGTATCCTGCTGCAGATGCCGGACCTGTTCCTGCGCAAGGCATGCGCCCCTCTGGGCATCAGACTGCCGGAACCGGGTGAGTACGGCGTTGCCATGCTGTTCACCTCACCCAAGGCAACGGAACGCAACAGCGCCCGCCACATTCTGGAGCGGATCGTTGCCGATGAAGGGGTGCAGATCATCGGCTGGCGTGATGTGCCCACCGATAACAGTTCCCTGGGAGAAACCGCCAAGGCCGGGGAGCCGATGGTCAGACAGCTGTTTCTGCAGCCGATCGACAGCGGCCTGGATGAAGACGCCTTCAACCGCAAGCTCTACATCATCAATCAGCGGGCCATTCACGAAATTCGCGACCTTGAGGTGGACAACCACTGGTATGTTGCCAGCATCTCCACCCGCACCATCATTTACAAAGGGATGCTGATGCCGGTGCAGGTGGATCAGTACTACCCCGACCTGCGCGACCCGGACATGATGAGTGCCCTGGCCCTGGTGCATTCCCGCTTCTCCACCAACACCTTCCCCA
>DKFG01000051.1:2371-4523 GCA_002452325.1 Geobacter sp. UBA6802 | reverse complement strand
TCAGTCAGGCATGTTTTTGTGGGATACAGTATACAATTCACCGTAGGTTAAGGGGTAGGCCGTGATCAATCTCGATCTCGCATTTGCTGTCCAGATTGTAAACTTCGGACTTCTGGTTCTTGTTCTGAATATCTTTCTGTACAAGCCGATCAGGGCGCTGTTGGCCCAGCGGCGGCAGGAGATCCAGTCTGCCCGTGAGCGTGCAGTCGCTGTGGATCAGCAGGTGCAGGAAAAGGTGGCTCAGTATGAGGCGCGTCTGCGTGATGCCAAGGCTGAAGTCGGTGCCAAACGGGCTGAGCTGGTGAAAGAGGCTCAGGCGGAAGAGGCGTCGTTGTTGGACAAGGCGCGCCTGGATGCTGCAACTTCAATCGCTTCGATTCGTGAGCGGGTCGCCAAAGAGTCTGCCGAGGCACGTGCCCTGCTGCAAAAGCAGGTTGATGTCCTGTCCGGCGATATTTGTGAGAAAATTCTGGGGAGGAGTCTGTAAGCCCATGCTGATTCAGAATGATCGCCGTATGCAAAGAATTCTCTCCGGTCTGGCTGTTGCTGTCGCTATTCTGGTTCCTGTGCTGGCCCTTGCTTCGGGCGGCGGAGAGCACCATCCCGATAGTGGTGCACAGCTGAAAGATTTCGGCTGGCGTGTTGTCGATTTTGCGCTGCTTGCCGGTATTATGATCTGGGCCTTGAAAAAGGCTAACGTAAAGGGCTCACTGGCTGAGCGCCAGCTGCAGATTGAGAAGAATCTCCGCGAGGCTCGTGAGGCTCGTGAGACAGCTGAGGCCAAGCTGAAAGAATATACTGAGAAGCTTGAAAAGGCCAATCAGGAGGTGGATACGCTGCGTGCTGCCATGCTGAAAGAGGCTGAAGCCGAGAAACAGCGTATTGTTGCTGAAGCCCAGGCTGCAGCTGCCAAGGTTGCAGAACAGGCCGCTCAGGCTGCTGATCAAGAGGTCTTGAAGGCCCGCACAGAACTGCGTGTGGAGGCTGCCAGGCTTGCGGTTGAGCTGGCTGGTGGCAAACTTGGTGCTGCTGTTCAAAAAGCGGACCATGACCGATTTGTACAGGATTACCTTGGGAAGGTGGTGCAACTGTGATCAATAACGCCATTGCCAGACGGTATGCCAAGGCGCTGGTCCAGCTTGGCTCGGAGAAAGATCTGATTGATCGCTTCAGCCAGGAGCTGAAGGTGGTGAGCGGGGTTTTTGCCGGTAATGCAGAACTGCGGGCCGCATTTGGTAACCCTGCCTTTACTGCAGATCAAAAAAAGCAGATCATGCGTGACCTGATTGCACGTATGCAATGCTCGGAACTGGTGGCAAACTTCCTGTTGCTGCTGGTGGATAAAAACCGGGTTGTCTGTCTGCCGGAAATTGTTGAGACCTACGAAAAGCTGGCTGATGAGCAGTCTGGGGTGATCCGTCCGATGATTACGACCGCCTTTGCCTTGGATGACAGCCAGGTCAATGCCATTAAAGGTGCGTTGGAGCAGAAAACCGGTAAGAAGGTTGTGCCACAGGTAAAGGTTGATCAATCGCTGATCGGCGGTGTTGTTACCCAGATCGGCGATATCGCCTATGATAGCAGTGTTAAAACTCAGTTAGCACGGATTCACGATATACTACAGAAGGGGTAAGCACTTCTATGGAACTGAGAGCCGAAGAAATCAGCGAAATCATCAAGAAGCAGATCAAGGAGTATGGTAACGAGGTTGAGGTCTCCGAGACCGGTACCATCATCTCAATCGGTGACGGTATTGCCCGTATACATGGTCTGTCCGGCGCAATGGCCGGCGAACTGCTGGAGTTTCCCGGTGGTGTGTCCGGCATGGTGCTGAACCTGGAAGAAGACAACGTTGGTGCTGCTGTTCTTGGTGACTACATCGAGATCAAGGAGGGCGACACCGTCAAGCGGACCGAGCGTATCGTTGAGGTTCCGGTTGGTGAGGCGATGGTCGGTCGTGTGGTCAACGCCATCGGCGAGCCGATCGATGGCAAAGGGCCCATTGTGACTGAGCATTACCGCAAGGTCGAGATCAAGGCCCCCGGTATTGTAAAGCGTAAGTCGGTGCATGAGCCGATGGCCACCGGACTCAAGGCGATCGACTCCATGGTGCCGATCGGACGTGGACAGCGTGAGCTGATCATTGGTGACC
>DKFG01000051.1:0-2342 GCA_002452325.1 Geobacter sp. UBA6802 | reverse complement strand
TGCATCTATGTCGCCATCGGTCAGAAACGTTCCACGGTTGCCCAGGTGGTTTCAAAGCTGCAGGAAAACGGTGCTATGGACTACACCATCGTGGTTGCTGCAACCGCTTCCGAATCTGCCCCGCTGCAGTTCATTGCCCCCTACGCCGGTGTTACCATGGGCGAGTACTTCCGTGACAGCGGCAAGCATGCCCTGATTGTGTACGACGACCTCTCCAAGCAGGCCGTTGCCTATCGTCAGCTTTCTCTGCTGCTGCGTCGTCCGCCAGGACGTGAGGCATATCCTGGTGACGTTTTCTACCTCCACAGCCGTTTGCTGGAGCGTGCCGCCAAACTGTCAGACGATGTCGGCGCTGGTTCGTTGACTGCGCTGCCTATCATCGAGACACAGGCTGGCGATGTCTCCGCTTACATCCCGACCAACGTTATTTCGATCACCGATGGTCAGATCTTCTTGGAGTCCGATCTGTTCTATTCTGGCGTGCGTCCAGCCATCAACGTTGGTATCTCTGTTTCACGGGTTGGCGGTTCCGCCCAGACCAAGGCGATGAAGCAGGTTGCCGGTACACTGCGTCTGGACCTGGCTCAGTATCGTGAGATGGCAGCCTTTGCCCAGTTCGGTTCAGACCTAGACCGTGCTACGCAGCTGCAGCTGGCTCGCGGCGAGCGTCTGGTCGAAATCCTCAAGCAGCCCCAGTACCGTCCGCTGTCGTTTGACAGGCAGGTGCTGATCATCTTTGCAGCCAACAATGGCTATCTTGATGAGTATCCGGTAGGTTCACTAAAGCGTTATGAGACCGAGCTGCTGTCCTATTTCGACAACCGCGCAACAGATGTGCTGCCTGAACTGCGTGAAAAGAAGCAGATTGACGACGCCATTAAGGCCAAGCTGATCAGTGCGCTGGACCAGTTCAAGAAGGAATTCACCGCCTAGGATAAGGACGGTCATTACCCATGCCAAGCCTGAAAGCCATAAAAAAACGGATCGGTTCCGTTAAAAATACCCGGCAAATTACCAAGGCGATGAAAATGGTCTCGGCTGCCAAGCTGCGTCGTGCCCAAGACAACATCATCGCTGCACGTCCCTATGCAGGAAAGATGGAAGAGGTGCTTGAGTCACTGGCCGGTTCAGTGGCTGAGAACGCCCATCCACTGCTGGAAGTTCGTGAAGGTAAAAAGCTGCTGTTACTGGTCGTTACCTCAGACCGCGGTCTGTGTGGCGGTTTCAATGCCAACCTCTGTAAAGCTGCTGATCGTTTCATTCGGGAGAAAAAAAACGAGTATGAGGAAATTACCCTGACGACTTTGGGGCGTAAGGGCTATGAGTTTCTCAAGAGTCGCTACTCAATTTCAAAAAACTATCCAAATCTGATTTCAAAGCCTAACTACCATACTGCGGCGTTGCTGGCACAAGAGATTATCGAAGGTTACCTTGATAGCCAGTATGATCAGGTTATCGTCGTGTATAACGCCTTCAAGTCGGTCATGTCGCAGGATATCACCTTCCAGCAGCTCTTGCCGGTGGTTCCGCCTGAGAGCACGTCTTCAGTAGTTGATGATCCGCAGGTTGAGTATATCTACGAACCTTCGATCAAGGAGTTGCTGGACGAGATTCTGCCTAAAAATATTGAGGTGCAGCTGTTTAAGGCGATGCTGGAGTCGGTGGCTGCTGAACATGGAGCGCGGATGACCGCCATGGACAGTGCCAGCAAGAACGCTTCAGAGATGATCGGCAAGCTGACGTTACAGTACAACCGGGCACGCCAGGCCGCCATCACCAAAGAGCTGATGGAGATCATCTCCGGCGCAGAGTCTATCAAGGGATAATACAACGCTTAACGTTACGATACTGACGGCCTTCGGGCCCAGGAGGAACAGAGTACATGAGCCAGAATACAGGTAAAATCTCGCAGGTAATCGGCGCCGTTGTTGACGTCGAATTTGAACCCGGTAAACTGCCGCCGATCTATAACGCACTGAGAGTCACCAACCCGGCTATTGATGAGCGTGAGAACAATCTGGTGCTTGAAGTTGCTCAGCATCTGGGTGAAAATTCCGTCCGTACCATTGCCATGGATTCCACTGACGGCCTCAAGCGGGGTCAGGTGGTGGTTGACACTGGTAAGCAGATCTGTGCTCCGGTCGGTCGCAAGACCCTGGGCCGGATTATTAATGTTATTGGTGAGCCGGTTGACGAGATGGGGCCGATTGGTAACGAGAAGGAATACGCCATTCACCGTGACGCACCTTCCTTTGAAGATCAGTCCACCAAGGTTGAGGCATTCACCACCGGCATCAAGGTGGTGGACCTGCTGGCTCCCTATGCCCGGGGCGGTAAAATCG
>DKFG01000011.1 GCA_002452325.1 Geobacter sp. UBA6802 | reverse complement strand
AACATTATCTGTCGGAGTAGTACTATCTGAATCTTGCTGAAAATAAACCGTTGAACCGTTTTTAGGCCTTCGATCAGCGCGGCCATAGCGGCTATTGGCAAACTGAAGAATTGCGTCGAGATACGAATCAACACAACCGGCAACTGTAAAGGATTCCGTCAGATCAACCCGGGTAACATGGTATTGTTGACGCTCAAATCCACGATACACCGAAATATTACCAAGACGCTTTGCTATATCGTAGACCCAACGATCAACAACGTCCCAAGAATAACGGCCAAATAGATTATGTGCCTGCAACCACTTGGAAGGGTTGCCGTCAACTCGCAGGCCATAGGGTGAATTTCTTACGTTCACGTTCTCAGAGAACGAACCTTCATCAAATTTTATATTGTGGGCGCATTCGGTAACATATTGAATATCGCCGTCATGGCTAAACCTTGCAACTTTATCAACTGGAAGATCGATAGACAGATCATGAAAAATCAATGTAGTCCAATCAATCATGATTCACCCCAAGCATCCAGACATCTAAGGGGTGAAATGTGTGAGCTGTGTTTCAAAATGGGACTACCGGACAGTATTACAAGGACTGTCCGGTTTACGATCCAAACAAACGTTGCAAGTCGATAGACAGAGTTGATCTTTCTGAGAGTCTCAAATTTGAGACTTTTTCCGGGTGATACTATAACCCGGAAAGTCAAACCAACCACCACCGACAGCCAGGCTAAAACATTCACTGGAACTAACTGCCATTTTTGGCAGTGAAATATATATTTCCAAAAGACAAAATATATATTTCCTGCTATACAAATAGAGGGAGCGGGGCGCAAGAAAGCCCTCCTGACCGGCCCCTTACGATTGGATCACTTTGGCGAGGGAATCAATCGGAAGGGGCTCTTTTTTATCAACTGCTCTTACACTGCTAACGGCTCCGTTTCTTCGGTTTCGGCCCGGGCGTCCGTTGCCGCCAAAGAGGCGGCAAACAGACGCCCGGTGCCGATCACCGGGGGGACATAGCCGGAGTTCTGAGACAGAAACTCCTCAATGCTCACCAAACGTTCTTCAAGCTGGCGAACTGCAACAAAGAGAAAGCCCGTAGCGCTCATTTGAAAACCTTTCTATAGGCAGCATCAAAGCCCATACCATTTCGAACCAGCATAGCGACCTGATGCAGCTTGCTGATAAAAACGTTATCAGCATCGGCCAGGACCAAGCGGAGGCGATCAGGTAAGGTCATGGTGTGCACCTTCAAGGCTTTTGACGGCTGAGAGAATAGATTCCCCTGGGTCAGTGTTGCAGTAGATCAGCAATGAGTTTTTAGGGCTGACAGGGTATTCTGCAAGCGTTTCTGTGGCACCGGCGTTTGTCGTGAAAGTTACGGTGATGGTGCCAGATGAATCTTTTTTGAGATATTGGCTAACATCAAGAAATGACTTTTTGAATTGCATATACAGCCTCCTGTATCGTACTTTACATAATATATCTTATGGGCGATTATAGTATGCAGCATCTCAATCTCGGAGGTGCTGCAAATGTCCATTACCTCAACCGCTGTTCGTATCGTCACCCTCTCTGACCGTCCTCGTTGCCCTCAATGCCATTGTTTTGTCCGTCTCGATGCAGGCACCTGCACTGCCTGCGGTGTTGCCTTTGCGTTAGGGATCAAGCCCGAAGGGTCAAGACAACCAGCTCCACCGGTTGGCTTGATTCACGCCGAGCCCGCCCCCCCGGCCTTATCGGGGGGGAACGCCCGAGCTTTCGAAAACCTTCATCCAAACGGAAAAATTCGCAAATCACCGAAAAAACCCAAAGATTCCAAACAATTGGACCTGTTTCTTATTCCTGAAACCTCCTTTGACTTCAGGGAGGTGCTGTAATGCATACCGTTGCGGTTCTTTTTGCAAGAAAAACAAGCATTTACAAGTCTATTTCATGTTGCGATGTTTACGATTTAGAACGTGATGCGTTGTCTTTCCCTGGTGGGATACCTGTAGTATGTCACCCCCCTTGCAGGTCGTGGGGTAAACTTGCAAGTTTGGCTACTCGTGTTCGCCCTGGCGAAAAAGAACTTGCATTTTATGCGGTCGATCAGGTGCGGAAAAATGGTGGTGTTTTAGAACATCCGAAAGGTTCAAAATTATTTGATTCTCTTCCATGTGTTGGCTCAATAGATAAATTCGGCGGTTTTGTCCTGGGTGTCAATCAATCTTGGTGGGGTCATTCTGGTTTAAAGCCGACTCTTCTTTACGTCTGCGGTGTTTCTCGCTCATCTGTTCAGTTCCCTTTATCTTTAAACTATCCTCTTAAAACTGTTGAAATGATGTCTACAGCAGAACGTGAGCGTACTCCCCCTGCTTTTGCTCAGTGGCTTGTTGACCTGGCTAAACGTTGTGGGGGTGTCCGTTGAGCATTTCCACCGTCAAGCCCCCGTCCAGTAACACGGGGGCACAAATTACAGCCCCCCCTGAAAACCGTTGTATTATTGATTGGTTTGCTTTCACTGTCACGCACTCCGACCCGTTCAGGGTTGTAGACATGATGGGTTTAAAAAGAGGACTTTTTGACGAACTCGAACGCGGGGGCATGGGGTACAAAAAATCATTGAGGTACGGTCACATCACCATCTTCTACGATGGAGCCGAAAATATGGGGTGTCACATAGAAATGTCCGGTCAGGGATGCCGTCAATACGAAGCTGGCAACCACTCTTGGATAGACCTAATCGCCCTGATACAGATAGAAAATTCAAAACTCACGCGCCTTGACATAGCCATTGATACCGTTGACGAATCCCTAAAACTTGGTCAAATCAACTACGCTCTACGGCATGGCCGCTACCGCTCACAATTCACCAAAACCCGACAAACAACCGCGTCAGACATGACCGCCGATGGCCTTAAAAACCACTCACAAACGCGCTATTTTGGCTCTGGCAGCTCTCGCGTAATGTTCCGTATATACGACAAATCCGCCCAAATGAACCTCGATACCCCGTGGCTCCGTTTCGAACTCCAACTACGCGACGAACGGGCCAACATGGCAGCAGATGCAATTCTGACCCGTCAGAACCTCGGCCACGTAGCAGTTGGTATCATCAACCAATACCTCACGTTCATAAATCGTGATGATTCCAACAAATCCCGTTGCACCCCCCTACCGTGGTGGTCTGCATGGCTCCAACACACTGAAAAACTCAAACTCACCACTCAAAAGGCCAAGAAATTGATTTCCGAGGTACAGGACTACATCAAAAAACAATACGCCCCTACCCTCGCTATGATTAAAAAAGCCGTTGGATTCCCCGCATTTGCCGATTTTATGCGTGATGTAATCACAGACGGCAACCGCCGTATGACCACAAAACATGACCAGATAATACTCAACACTCGGTTAGCAACCGAACTACCATTCTGAGAGGTGCAAATATGAGCAGCTACTACGATCTACAAAACCATTTTCCATTCGACGTCCAGCCTGCCCCTGACGGCAAGGTTTCTCTGACTATCGAAATAGAGGCCGTACACGTCCGCTGTTTTCTGCAGATGTTGAACAGCCTTTCTAGTTTTTTCACTGTCATCAACAGTAAAGCAAGGGTTGCCCTCGCCTACACTCGTCAGGATCAAATGAGGGAATCAGGGGCCAAATACTACGCCGAATTCACCAGTGCTGTGATCGACACGTTCAAACTGCTACGCCGTGAAACCGGACAGGAGGCCCGACCCCTGATATCCGCCACACTCAAGGAAATAAAACGTAACTATCCTAACGCCTCCTATGATTCAGTAAAGGAAATCCTAACAAAATCAGGCGAGTTGAAAAAAAATGGATTTTACAAAAAAAACTTCTAGGGACGTTTTTCCGTTTGCATTAGCGTCACATGCAGTGATGGTTCGGATTAACCCGCACAAGCCTATGGGTCCCGGTAAAACTCAAAGCTGTTGCCATCACAAACTATAACAGAGGGGCAATTGGCCCAACGAAAGGAAACATCAACATGAAAGTCAAGGTAAAATCAGAACCGCTCGGTACAATCCAGTCAACCGCAAAGGGTTACATTCGTCAATTTCTGGTACTGGACCACGCCGGGGATAAATGCGTAATTAAGATTTTCAGTAAGCAAGAATCTGATCTTCAGGGCACTGGCGTTCACGACCGCATCGTTGAAACCGATGATTTTTGCTTTGCACCCAAGGCCTGAAACCATGCTTGCCACTATAGAAAGATACTTTGTCCATTCGCCTCCTTGGAAAGTTGCAATTTGGATATTCGCTGCCTCTCTATTCGTGGCAAGCACTGTTTTTGCTGAGGATATACCGCCCACTGCTGACACTCTGCTGCTCGTCAATACAATCACCGGTGCCGCTTGGTCAATTGTCGGCTCCATCTGGGCTCTAATTTTTGCCACAACTTGGAAGGGCTAACCATGGCAACTGCAATCATGTTTCTAGGCGCTGGCGCTGCTGTGTGGGTCTTAACATACACAACCAACCGTCTATGGTTGGGGTGGAAGTCAATAATAGGCGGTTAACCGCCGGAAAGGAGAAACAAATGACTGTTGATTATGCTGGTATCGTAACCGAGATTACCGCTCAACTGACCCCCGCGCTTACTGCTGCGCTGGGCGTTGCGGGTATCATCCTTGGTGTCAAGTACGGCTATCGTTTTTTCAAATCCTTCAGCCGGGGTTAAACCTCATGCAGGGGGTTCCTGCACTGTAGTATCGGGGGCTTCGGCCCCCTTCTTGCTGGTGATACATGAACAAATACATCATCAAAATAGTAGCAGGTTTCGCCCTCATGCTGTCGCTGGTAACCCCTGCCGTTGCTGTTGCTCCTCTTGCCCTGACTGCTGCAGAGTTGCTACTTCCTCCCCTTCTCATTGCCGGTTCAACGTTTCTGTTCCCGTCATCATCAACATCAAACGTTCCCAAAATGGGACGTGCTGACAATTATGGTATCTATAGGCACGGACTCGCCAAAATCGGCACCGCTGCCGCTATTGGTGTAACTGGGTATCTTGCATATGATGATCTAAGGGGATTAATAGCCCCTAAATCAACACAATATCCTGCATTAAGTGCCGCTTTGTATAAGATAAAAAAGGATGCACCTGATTCTGCTAACAATCCTATGCCTATGCCGGCAGTATACGAGGGAGCAGGTGAAGGATCTGGAAAATACTATGTACCCACGTCCTCCACTGGCTTGAGTTTTACACGCCAAAACGGACCAAACGTGCCCGCTGATGGGCTCTGTTTTACCCATGCAACAGGTAAATCATGCAGCGAAAGTATTCAGCATTTTTACGTTTGCGGACCTGATAACGGCGCTGGTGTTCTGATCTGTAGGCAATCAATAAGGTTAGCGACCGAAGCGGAAATAGCTGCTATTCCTGAAGCTATAGAAAATCAACCCATTGCTGATACAGTATCACACTTAAATTCACCCTCGCTTGATGACCTATATCCTCAGGTGTTAGCTGATGTTGATAAGTTCATTGCTGCTAACCCTGGTTTGCTGCAGCTGCCGTCTACGTTGCAAACTGATATGCTCAACGCCAAAAAACAACTTGCTTCTGATGCTATATCATCAGCCAATAACACCAAAGCACAGTCACTTGCTGATGTCGTAGCCTCCAAACAAGCCGCATACGACGCCAACCCGACCCAAGAAAACCTTGACGCTCTCAATAAAGCTAAGGCCGATCTGGCCGAAGCTGAGGCCGTTATTGCAACCGAGGATCTCAAAAAGGCCGAAGAAGAAGAAAAAGCCCTTGAAGAAAAAGCCGAAGAAGATTTTGTGTTGACCCCTCCTTCACCACCAGAACTACTTGAAATAAACTATCAACCCCTGGTTGATATGGGTAGAGACCTTGGGAGTAAATTTCCTTTTTCACTCCTGGCGACCTTACAGGAGTTTGCTACTAGCCTGATCGCCGAACCTCAAACACCAGTGTTCCAAATAGCCTTTCCCGCTCCGTTTAACTACACGTGGACTTTTGATCTCTCCCGCTTTGATGGAATAGCACAATTTGTTCGCGTTCTGATCGGTATGTCGTTTCTCGCTTACTGCACCATGTTTCTTATCAGGCGGTGGCACTAATGTTGAATTTATCAAAATTCGCCGACTGGCTATGGCTCGCATTTCAGACCCTGATCATCCTGTTCCACAATCTTATGATCACCATTGTGAACAAAATGATTGAGGCTATTGCCGCTGCTGCTGATGTCGCAATCGGTATACTTCCCACCTATACCTGCCCAACTCCCGGTCAGCTGATTGAGTCCGTACCATTCGTTAACGTACTCAACTGGCTTTTGCCTATCAGCTTCTTCGTTGACATCATGGTCATGATGATTTTTGGAATCCTGACATTTAACGCCGTAGCACCAATTATGCGCTGGACAAAGTTATTTAGGTGACAAGATGATTACAATTCTGCAAGGCACCCTTGGATCGGGTAAAAGTGCCACAGCTGTAGCAATGGCATTCGATCACCTCAAAAATGGTGGAGTAGTAGCAACAAATTTTAGCCTTGTTGACGGTTGGGCCGACGAACTGGCGCGGCATTCGTTTTCAGGTAAATTTTTCCCTGCGATACGCCACAAAAACGCTTTAAGCCACTACTCCCGTCATTTCCGTGTTGATTCACTGCACGCAGTCAAGCAAATCGATGTTAAGGGGCTCGCCTGTCGTCAACTTGAGACCGTTGCCGGTAAATATCAAGAGGGGCAAGGGCTCCTGATCCTCGACGAGTGTCAACTAATATTCAACTCTCGAGAATGGCATGAAAATATGCAATGGATCGAATTTTTTACTCAGTCGCGGAAACTCGGTTGGAATGTTTTATTGATCGCTCATGCTATTGACATGGTAGATTCCCAAATTCGGCCCCTTATCGAGTATGAGGCCCGTTTCCGCAACCTGCAAAAACTCCGTATACCCATTGTCGGCCTGCCTCTCTCCCCTATCCCTGCGTTCCTCATCGTCTATCGGTATGCTGGTCTCGGTCCTGGTGCATCAAACGTTGTAAAAAAGGACGTGTCCCCCTTGCCTATGTGGGCTGCTCGCCTCTATGACTCCCTGCATGTTTTTTCCAAGGATGGTTGGGGTGGGAAAACTAAACCTGTCAAATGTGGGAAACCGCCTGAGCCGCTCGGCGGCGATGGCGGTACTAATTTGGTCAGTATCCCTGACCGCATCAGCTATTCAACGATATCACCTGACTGCATGTGGTCGAAATGGGATCAACTGAACATGCAAACAGGATTATGATTTAATAAACAACCTGCCGATTTTAACCCATGCCGACAGTGGTTTTCCCTCCTCTGCGTACAGTCTCCTGTAGTTACATCTCGGGAACCTGCTGCAGACATAGTACCTGTTTCCCCGTCTCTCTCCTCCCAACCGCCTTCGTAAAACCACTTTTGAGCCACACTGTGGGCATTTTTCACCGCTTCCCATTGTATCATTCTCCTTTCATCTTTGCGCCTGTTGTGCTGGGTCGACAGACAGTAGCAACGGTCCGTATTCTCGGGGGGGAGTTCTCACCGGTCAGATTATCGTGTTTGTATGCTGTCTGCTCGGATCGGTGCAGCGTTCAGGTTATAACCTGGTGCGCGTATCTCTTGATCAAAGTGGCTAAAGTTTCCGCACTAAAAGAGCGCTTTTTATGGGGGATGGGAAAGCTTAACAGAGCGTTAGCGATCCCTCCCCGCCTTTAAACATCTACCACAAAAAACGCCGATTGCTCAAAAAAATGCAACTTGTCATAAAACGGTTGTAATATATCTTATGGGCGATTTTTGTCGGACAACCGAAGGGGCTTCATACTCCGGGGGGCATCCGACTAAGGCAGTGTGCCGGGACGATTACCCCCCGGCACAGAGGGAGCGATAGCGACCGTAGAAGGCCTTTGACTCTTGAACAGAGCCGGAGGGACGAATACGGATGCGCGGTCGTTCTTTGCTGCGGCCAAACTGATTCCGCACCTCAACAGCAAAACCCCAAGCCACGAAACACCCCTGCATTTTGCCGCCGACAGGCGCGACAAGAGCCCCCGTCCAGTAACACGGGGGCACAATTTACAACCACATCAGAAAAAAGCCGTATTATTAAATGGTTCACTTCAACGGCTGCGCATTTTTGCTATCCACATTTGGCACAACATGACACACACAGACACAATTAGACATTTTGGCAAATTATTGATACAACTAGACACAATAAGCACCATACAGACACACATTGAAACGAGGCGTACCCATGTCCCGTAATAAGAACCGGAACAAGAAACCGGCATACCGCACCCCTCAAGAGCTGATTGAAGAACAACGGCGTCAGTCTGTTGTTAACAAGGCTATAGCGCAAATCAAAGAGCGTAAGGCCGTAGAGGAGTCAAAACCGACTCCGCCTTGCTCCGTGCCCGATCCGGCTTCAGAAATACAGGATCAGCAGGCTGTGGGCTCTGGTATGGCACCATCTGTGACACGCCATGCGCTATCTTCATCAAAAAAGAAGGCATCAGACAAGGACGCCCTGCTTTTGACCGTCGTTGACCTGTGTCAGCTGCTCAATCTCTCCCGCTCGACAATCAACCGCATGGAGCGTGCAGGGAAGTTGCCGGGACGAATTGAGGTTGGCGGTGCTGTGAGGTATCACCGGGAAACAATCGAGGGATGGCTACGGGATCAGGTTGGTATGGTGCTCTGAAAGGAGCATGACATATGTCCAGATACACCATGAACTTAACACGGCGCGTCACGGTGCGCCTCACTGAAGAACAATACAGCGAACTTGAAGAGATCGCTGCTGATGAGCGGTTTCATGTCTCAGAAGTGATCAGGTCGTTAACGCTCGGTTTCTTGCGTCAACGGCGTAAGCTTGCACCTATGGCAGGGCCACGTCCATGACGGGGGCCTGCCATAGCCAGTTGAAACCGTTTACCCCCTCCCCTGTTGACTTTGGGTCAGGAGTGTTTGACCTGGCTGCGGCTTTCAATCCGTTGAATCCTGGCCGCATGATTGACTATCAGGTGGTAAGCGTCCGTGACGGCGTTGCGGTGTTCTCGGTAGCGATGCCTGACCAGATGGTCGGTGCCTTTGCTACCATGCTTGAAAGTCAGGGCGAGCTGTTTAAGTTCATTGATCGCAAGCGTAGGATCAAGGTTGCAGAGAACAAGGCTATTGATCTTGATGCAATAGCCGAACGCCAGAAGTACGTTGAAGAATATCAGCGCCTTATAGTTGAAACCTTCGATAAACTGGTTAGGTCTGGCAGGACGGTAAACGAAGCGGTTAAAGAGACCAACAAGCGGCTGAAGGAACAGGGCCACCCGTGGGCCTGCTATGACAACGTTATGCGGGTTCTTCGTGCTGGTGGCAGGTTGAGAAAATCCAAGAAAGGGGGGACACTCTCCAGATAGCGGTAGACAAATGTCTGTCATTGCGTCTAGCTTGTCAGCGAAACTTGGAGGCTGTTCCGGGTAAGGGGAGTTGTTATAACGTGATGTTACGTAGTCGGCGCGAATATATCTTATGGGCGTTTATTATTATGGCTAGGAAATAGGATAACAGATATAATGACTTGCAAATTACACGGATTGCCGTTAAGGTAACTCCGCATTTAACCTGCAAAGTAAAGGAGTCAGCAGTTGTATGAGTAAAGAAGAAGCAATAGAAGTTGAAGGCACAGTTATCGAGCCGCTGCCCAATGCCATGTTCCGGGTCAAGCTTGAAAACGACCATGTTGTCTTGGCACATATTTCAGGTAAGATGAGAAAATACTTCATCAAAATACTACCCGGCGACAAGGTGACCGTTGAACTCTCCCCCTATGACCTGACCCGCGGACGGATAACCTACCGGGCGAAATAATTTCACACGACGTGCTATAAAATCACGAGTGGCATAGTACCACAGCCTGTATTGCTGGCTGGGTGTGCACTGCTGTTTATTTTTATCTATGAGGAGTTTGTATGCTGTCTGTTGCCGATCTGAAAAAAGGCGCCAAATTGACTCTTGATGGCGACCCGTATGTAGTGACTGCATTTGACTTTGTAAAGCCTGGTAAAGGTCAGGCATTGTATAAATGCAAATTGAAGAACATGATAAGTGGTGTGATCCTTGACCGAACATACCGTTCCGGCGAGAATTTTGAACCGGCCAAACTGGAGGAAAAGGATATGGAGTACCTCTACAAGGAAGGTACCCATTACACCTTTATGGATCAGCAGTCCTATGAACAGGTGGTTATGGAGGAAGAGGCGGTTGGAGATGCCAAGAACTTCCTGTTGGAAAACACCAAGGTCTCTATACTCCTGTTTGGTGAGAAGCCGATCGGCGTTACCCTGCCCAACTTCATTAATCTGCGGGTTACCCAGACTGACCCGTGGGTCAAGGGGGACACCTCCGGCAGTGATTCGAAACCGGCAACACTGGAAACCGGTTATGTATTGCGGGTGCCCCCCTTTATCGAAGAGGGTGAGCTGGTTGTGATCGACACCCGTAACGGCGAGTACTCAACCAGGGTGAAATAGCTCTATGACTGGATCGAGTGCCCTTCACAGGCGGGCGCAGGTCATGCAGACCATTCGATCATTTTTTACTGAACGGGGGTTTCTCGAAGTGGAGACCCCCGTTCGTATTCCAGCCAATGCGCCGGAAGAGCATATTGATCCGGTATTTGCCTTGCCGTGGCAGCTCCAGACTTCTCCTGAAATCTGTATGAAGCGACTGCTGTGCCGAGGATACGAACGCATTTTTCAGATCAGTCGTTGCTGGAGGGCAGATGAGCGGGGTTCACGCCATCTGACCGAATTCACGATGCTGGAATGGTACCGCAGTAACGCTGATTATGATGACTTGATGGCTGACTGTAACGGTCTGCTTGCCATGATTGCTTCCGTCTGCATGCCAGACGGCTTATTTAGACATAAAACAGACACCATAAACCCAAACGCCCCCTGGCTGCGTATCAGCGTACAGGAGGCTTTTTTACGTTTTGCCGGGGTCGATGCCTTGACTGCACTGCAAAAAGGGCTATTCGATGATCTGCTGACCGATCTGGTTGAACCGGCACTGGCAAAATTCGAGGTGCCGGTCTTGCTAGTGGATTATCCTCGACAGCTGGCTGCCCTGGCGCGGATCAAACCGGACAACCCGCTGTTTGCTGAACGATTTGAACTGTACCTGGCAGGTGTTGAACTTGCAAACGGATTCAGCGAACTGACTGATCCGGATGAACAGCGCTTCCGCTTTATAGAGTGCAACCAGAAACGGGTTTCTGCTGGTAAACAGCCGTTGCCACTCCCTGAGAAATTTCTGGCAGAAATGTCGGCCATGCCTCCTGCTGCCGGCATTGCTTTGGGTATCGATCGATTGGTCATGTTGACGATCGGCGCTAAAACCATAGATTACGTGGTGGCCTTCACGCCGGAGGAGTTGTAATTTCCTCCACTGTACAGCGGGCTGTTCCCCGATGGAACCTCAGCCGCACCTGACTCCCCACTTCAAGCTCCGTGACATTTCTGATAATCCTCTGATCCGAATATTTCTCAACCACGGCAAAGCCGCGTGCCAGGGTCTGCAGGGGGGAAAGGACATCCAGCCGTGCTGTTGTCTCTCCGTAGACACGACCACACTGTTCCAACTGCAATAAAGTGCGATGTTGAAGCTGTTCAGAAAGATGTAAAACCCGCTGACGGAGACGGCTGATCTGTAGTGACGGGTGCAGGCTACTCAGACGGTGTTCAGCCCTGGACAGTTGTTCCCTGCGCCGTGTTAACAGATTACACTGGCCAGTAATAAGCCGAGCAGAGAGATCGTCAACACGCTGGGCCTGATACCCCAGTATCCGTGAAGGATCGTGCAGTGCGCGACGTAACCCTTCTAACCGCCGCCGCTGTAACTGAAGCCAACCACGTGCATGCTGGTACAGCCTGTGCTCAAGAGCAGTCACAGCTGTTCTCAGCTCTTCCCGTGCAACCGTTACCAGTTCAGCGGCGGCTGAAGGGGTCGGTGCGCGCAGATCAGCCGCAAAATCACAAATAGTCCAGTCGGTCTCATGCCCCACAGCAGAAATCACCGGCGTTCTGGATCGATAGACCGCCCGCGCCACCGACTCTTCGTTAAATGCCCACAAATCCTCTAAAGAACCGCCCCCCCGCCCCACAATGATCACATCAACAGCCTGCAGACGATTCAAGTCGTCAAAGGCAGCGGCTATCTCTTCAGCAGCCCCCTCCCCTTGCACCCGTACCGGGTAGAGCAGCAGTTCAACACCGGCATGACGTCTGCCCAACACATTGAGGATATCATGGATCGCTGCACCGGAGGGCGAGGTAACCACTGCAACCCGTTGCGGCATGGCAGGTAGTGGGCGTTTGCGGGCGGCATCAAACAGTCCCTCCCCTGCCAGTCGCTCTTTCATCTGGATAAAAGCAGCCTGCAAGGCACCAAGTCCTCTAGGCTCGGCATACTCAACAAGCAACTGGTAGTCACCACGCTGGTCATAGACTGAGACCCTGCCGCGAACAATCAGTGCCATCCCCTCATTCAGTCGAAAACGCAGCGTCTTGGCGCTGCTGCGAAACATGACACACCGCAGCATGGCACCACTGTCCTTAAGGGTAAAATACAGGTGACCTGATGACGGCTGGGCCAAGTTGGAGATCTCCCCTTCAACCCATACCTGGCAAAAATTATCCTCAAGCAGATCCTTAACCAGGAAGGTCAGGCGGCTGACCGTGAGAATGGTCTGTTCTGTAAAAATATCCATGGCGAAAAACCGTACCACAAGGGCACGTTCCGGTCAAACCGGGGTTGACCCTAACGCACTCTTTCCGTATGATGCGCGCCATGAACCATTTTCCTTATGTACTCACTATTTCATCTGAAAAAGGTGGTGTCGGCAAGACCACTCTGGCAACCAACCTGGCCATATACTTAAAGGCTATGCAGGAAGATCTGCAGGTTACCATTATGTCTTTCGACAATCACTTTACCGTAGACCGCATGTTTGAGCTCAGTGGTCAGCAGTCCCACGGCACTGTAGCAGACTTCCTGAACGGCGGTCGTGGTGTTGACTTGCTGCACCAGGGGCAATACGGTATCAACTACCTACCGTCAGCACATAGCCTGCCTGATATGTATAAAGATTTCAAAGGGCCGATGATGTTGTGCCGGATGATGGCCGAATCCGGCATTTCAGGAATTATCATTCTCGATACCCGGCCAGACCTGAATATACTGACCCAAAACGCCCTCTATGCAGCGGACCGGGTCCTGATACCGGTCAAAGACATGCCCAGCCTTG
>DKFG01000150.1 GCA_002452325.1 Geobacter sp. UBA6802 | reverse complement strand
GACGGTGCTTGACAGCCGGGGCAAGGTGCTGAGCAAAGGCGGAACTGGCATGGCCGATGCCGGCGTCAAGGCAACCACCGCCATGCAGGAGACCCAGCGTTCATATGAGCGCAGCATGGAAGAGCGTTTGCAGTCACTGCTTGATAAGGTGGTGGGTGGCGGTAAGTCGGTGGCCCGAGTAAGCGCCACGTTTGATTTCAAGCAGGTTGAGCGGGTTGAGGAACGTTTTGATCCAGACACTATCGCCGTGCGGAGTGAACAGTACAGTGACGAGAAGAGCGCAGGTGCTGCGGCCAACATGGGGGTGCCGGGTGTCCAGACGAACCTGGGGCGTAATGCACCCGGTGCTGGCGCTGCAGGTGGCGCGGGAAACAGCAAGAACGACAAGACCCTGAATTATGAGGTGAGTCGTTCAACATCACGGACTATAGAGCCGGTAGGAACCCTGGGGCGGGTTTCCGTTGCGATTCTGGTGGATGGCAAATACGAAGAGGCCGCACCTGCCAAAGAAGCCAAGACGCCGGCCGCCCCGAAGTACGTGCCCCGTTCTGATGACGAGCTGCAGAAAATTGAGGCACTGGTGAAAGGGGCGATCGGATTCAATATCGAGCGTGGCGATCAGATCAGTATCCAGAATATACCGTTCCAGGATATGAGCGAAGGCACAGGAGTTGTTGAGAGTACGGCCTGGTGGATGAATCCCTTCTTCCTGACGTTGTTCAAGAATCTGTTGATTGCGGGTGGATTCCTGGCGCTGATGCTGTTTGTTGTCAGGCCGATGCTGAATACTCTGCGTGCCGCCCGCCCACCCAGGCCAGATATTCTTGAAGCAATAGCCCCGGATATGCATGAGAAAATGTCGGCCAGTGAGCGGGCGCAACTGTCTATGCAGATGGCAGAACAGCAGGAACTGATTGAAAAGGCCAAGGCAAATCCGTATCAGGTAGCACAGATCCTGCAAAATTGGATAGCCGAAGAGAGTTGAACCTGAGGAGATGCGACCATGAACGGTTCTGACAAGGCCGCGATACTGCTGCTGCATCTTGGTGCCGATGTAACGGCAAAGGTGTATGAGCATCTTGAAGACGAAGAGATCAAACGGATTTCTAAAAGTATGGCCAGTCTAGGCCATGTAAACCGCCAGACAATCAATGAGGTGGTAAATGATTTTAGCGAAGTAATCTCTCCGGAATCAGGCATCTTTGCCCAAGGTGAAGAGTTTGTCCGCAAGGTGCTTGAGAAGGCATTGGGCCCTGAAAAAGCCCAGATGCTGATGGACGAGTTGCAGGCATCAAGCTATGGTGACTTGGTAGATGTCCTCTCAACCATGGACCCTAAAAGTATTGCCAACTTTTTGGCACAGGAACACCCGCAGGCTATTGCCGTTATTTTGGCAAAATTGAAATCAAAGCAGACCAGTGAGATCATCTCTGCCCTGCCGCAGGAGTTGCAGGCCGAGGTGGTGCTGCGNNTGCGGATTGCCGATGTTGAGCAGGTCTCCCCCGAAATTCTCAAGGAAATTGATGAGGTGATGAAGCGGGAGATCAAGTCGATGGGAGGAGTGCAGCGTTACAAGGTTGGCGGTGTCGAGAAAGTAGTCGACATGTTCAACCACTTTGACCGGAGTCGTGAAAAACAGATCCTCGAAAAACTCGACGTACTCAGCCCCCCCTTGGCTGAGGTCATCAGGAAGCATCTGTTTACCTTTGAGGATGNNCAATTCAGGCCATTATGCGTGAGGTTTCCAACGACACCTTGACCCTGGCGATGAAAACCTCCACCGAAGATGTCAAGAACAAGATCTTCAGGAATATCTCCAGCCGAGCTGCAGAGATGATCAAGGAGGACCTCGAAGTGATGGGACCGGTCCGTCTGTCGGATGTTGAAAAAGCCCAGTCCGAGATCATCAAGATTGTCCGCAAGATGGAGGAAGAGGGGAAAATCGTGCTTGGCGGACGAGGCGACGAAGATGCCCTCGTCTAAAGTCATCAAGGCCGGATTTGATGAACTGCAGATCGGCGGGTTTGATTTTGGCAGCGTGCTGCGTGACGGGACGCCGCTTACGCCACGGCCTCATGACGTAACCGATGATTTCAAGCCGATGCCGCTTTTTGACCAATCGGAGTTAAAGGGTAAACTCCTTTTTAACCTGCCTTCGGCAGTGCCAGAATCAGCTGCGATTGAAAGCGCAGCCCCTCCCCAGCCCACAGTCAATACGGTTTCTGAAGAAGATCTGCAGCGGTACCAGGAAGAGAGTTACCAGCGGGGCTTGCAAGACGGAAAAAGTCTGGCTGAGCGCGGGCTCTTAAACGTCTTTAAGAGCCTTCGTACCGCAGCAGAGGAAATGCTGCAGGCGCGGGAAAAACTGTTGCGGGATTCAGAAGACGATCTGTTGCAGCTTTCGATGGCTGTTGCGCGTAAGGTGATCAATCGTGAAGTTGTCCAGGATCGTGAGATTATACTCAGGTTAGTGGTGCTGGCCCTCGAAAATCTCAGCGAAAAGGATGAGCTGGTTATCAGGGTCCATCCGGATGACCATGCCTTGCTTACCTCAAGCATGAAAGATCTGGTCAGCCGCGAGCTCGCCACTGTCAGTTTCAGTTTCAAGGCGGATCCGGGTATTGAAATTGGCAGTTGCCAGATTGAGACCCAACGTGGGACGGTTGATGCAGGCTTTGAGGCTCAGCTTGATGAGGTCTACCGACGTCTGCTGGATGAGCGAATCGACCTTGCGTCAGTCTCTGAACCAGCGAGCGGCGAAAGCTGATGCCGGGGCGAAAGCTGGACATACAACGCTATCTGCGTGTGGTGGATACCTATAATCCGATCCGGCTGCATGGCAAGGTTACCCAGGTTGTCGGGCTGGTTATTGAAGGATACTGTCCTGAAACCTCGGTTGGCGCCATCTGTGAGATACGGCCCAAGGGGGGGGTCCCGATACCGGCCGAGGTGGTGGGGTTCAAAGAGAATAAGACCCTGTTGATGCCGTTGGGGGATCTGCGCGGGGTGGGCCTGGACAGCCTGATTACGGTACGGCGTGACAAGGCGAGCCTGCAGGTTGGCCCGGGTCTGTTGGGGCGGGTGATTGACGGCCTTGGGCAGCCGATTGACGACAAGGGACCGTTGCGGGTGGATGAAGAGTATCCGATCTACGCGATGCCGGTTAATCCGATGAAGCGGCCGCCGATACGCAAGCCCCTTGATCTCGGTATCAGATCCATCAATGGTCTACTGACCTGTGGGCAGGGCCAGCGGGTCGGGATCATGGCTGGCTCCGGTGTTGGGAAATCAACCCTCTTAGGCATGATTGCCCGCTATACCGAGGCAGATGTCAACGTCATAGCCCTTATCGGCGAGCGTGGCAGGGAACTGCGCGAGTTTGTAGAAAAAGACCTGCAGGAGCAGGGGCTCCACAAGTCTGTGGTGGTGGTGGCCACCTCTGATCAACCGCCACTGGTCCGGATGCGGGGGGCCTATATCGCCACTACCATTGCTGAGTACTTCAAAGATCAAGGCAAAAAGGTCCTGCTGATGATGGACTCGGCAACCCGTTTTGCCATGGCCATGCGTGAGGTGGGGCTTGCGATTGGAGAGCCACCCACTACCAAGGGCTACACACCGTCGGTGTTTGCTGCCCTGCCCAAGCTGCTTGAACGTACCGGCAATTTTCCAGAAGGAAGCATAACCGGTCTCTACACGGTGCTTGTGGAGGGAGATGACTTCAATGAGCCGATTTCCGATGCGATGCGTAGTATCCTGGATGGCCACATTGTCCTCTCCCGGGATTTGGCAGCGCGGAATATCTATCCACCCATCGATATCCTGGCAAGTGCCAGCAGGGTTATGTCTGATGTGACCGATGAGCATCACCGCATGCTGGTTGGCAGGTTCAAGGAGACGCTTGCCACCTACCGGCAGTCTGAGGACCTGATCAACATCGGAGCATACAAGTCGGGCAGCAACCCGGGCATTGACTTTGCCATCAAAAAAATTGATGCCATGACCGCCTATCAGAAGCAGGCAGTTGTTGATCCGGTAACCCTTGAAGAATCGGTACAAGGGCTTCAACAGCTGTTTGAAGGCTGACAGGACTGGCACACGTGGCAAAAAAACAGTTTGATATGCACCAGGTGCTCAACTACCGTAAAGAACTTGAGAAACAGTGCAAGCAGGAGTTTTCTTCAGCAAAACAGTACCTTGATGCGGCCTGCAGACAGCTGGAACAGGAACAACAGGAGGCAGCAGCTCTGGCCTCAGAATTCTGCCGCCGCCAGGAAACCATAGCTTCAATCACTGAGATGCAGCTCTACGCCGATTTTTTTTCACGCAAGCGAGAAGAGATCAAGCAGCAGCAGCACAAGGTGGAGCAGCTGGATCGCGTGCTTGAAGATCGAAGGCAGGAACTGCAGCACGCAACCCAGGAAAAGAAGGTCATGGAGCGTTTGAAGGAAAAGCAGGATGAGGCCTTCCGCCGCGAGCAGCTCTACAAAGAGGGATTGCTGCTGGACGAGATTGCCACTCAGAAGAAAGGCCAGGAGTAACAGGGCTATGACTAGGCGTTGGCTTGCCATTATTTGTATGTCTGTTGGACTTGGCACGGTTGCAACCGTGGCCTTAACCGCCTCACAGGGGCCCGGTGCTGTGGCGCAATCCCCTGCATCCGGTATGCCGGGTGACGCAGTGCCGGCTACAAGGGCGGCCCGCGAAGAGCAGGCGATTCAAGAGGCTCGTCGTCAGCAGCTGGCAGAGAAAGAGGCTGCGTTGGCAGCCAAGGAACAGGAGCTGAGAAAGCTGGGGGATAAGCTTGATGCACAGCTGAAGGCCCTTGAAGAGGCAAAAAAGCAGTATGATGCCATGATCAAGGCTGAAGAGGAGCGGCGCCAACAGGCTAATAGCGAAAATGTCAGTAAAATGGTGCGGTTGTTCAAGACCCTGGAAGCGGCCCAGGCTGCTGATCTGCTTGATAATATGGAGGAGGCTGAGGTGCGTCTGGTGCTTGACCGTCTTGAGGTAAAGGCTGTAGCCCGCCTGGTGCCCAATCTCAACAAGCCCAGGACCATCCGCTGGGTCAATGAAAACCTAAGGAGAAGGGGAGAAAAGTAGTCAACTGCAACCAGCCTCCTGCCGATGAGAAGTGTACGGACACAGTACCTGATCTTAAGCAGAGAGGAGGTGAAAAAATGGATGCAGCACAGATTGTAATGATGCCAACGGCAGTGACTTCTACTGCCACAATTCTGTCGCCATCAGCGGCAACGGACCAAACGTCAGGTGAGTTATCTGCCCTGTTTAGTGATCTGCTTGCACAAACCGTGGTGACGCAGACTGCAGTCCACCAGATTCCCGATTTAGATGCAGCAAAAGCCTTACCTGATTCTGGCGCTTTAGCTAGTAAGATGGTGCCAGAAAAAGATCAAAACCTCGCTGCATTACTGGAACAGGCTGAATCACCTGAAACAGGATCTTTATCAGCCCTGCAGACGGCAGCTGCTTATGCGCAGCTGGCAGCAGTTCAGGTACCACTTTTACCACCATCCCTCCTTGAACAAGAACTATCCGTTGACCTCGCGACTGATGCGTCAGTTACGGAAACATCAGCAGCTATTGACGTAGTGGCCGGTTCCGGGCAGCCAACATTGCCTGAGTTGCCTGAGTTGCCTGAGTTGCCTGAGTTGCCTGAGTTGCCTGAGTTGCCTGAGTTGCCTGAGTTGCCTGAAGCACAACAGGGTTCTACCCTGCTCAGGACCGCAACCAATGACGTTCTGCCGCGCCAAGTGCAGGATCAGGAGCTGTCAAAGCAGGCTAGTGCAATACAGCAAAATCATCTCAAGACCAACGAGATGACTGACAAACATGAGGTCAAAGTAACACAGGCAGAAAATCGTACCCAGCCGTTAGAACAGGTAATGGTTGACAATCCAGTCCGAAAGCAGGAAGTACCGGCACCGGTACGGCTGACAGAAAGTCAGCAACAGCCATTCGTATCGCCAGCTGGTGACAATCGTATCAATGAGCAACAACCGCAGGTGCAACAACCTGGTAACAGTCGTAGCCAGGAGCAGCACCAGCAGGCTGTCGCACAGGTGCAAGTTGTACGGCCTGATGGTGCGCAAGATAGTGCCATAACCAACAAGTCTTCAGCGACAGCTCAGGTTCAGGCGTTCCGATTTGCCCAAGCAAGTGAAGTGGCTGTTGCTGCGGCTGATACCGGCAGACAGGGTCGCGATTTTTCAGGACAGCAGCAATCACAGACATTTCAGCAGTCGACCATGCCAATACTTGAAATAACGGAAGAGGCGCCGGTGGTAAGTACAGTGCCGGTTCAGCATGCCCAAGCCGCAACTGAGCAGCACCAGATGACCTTTATGTCTGGTTCAAGACCGCACTTGGCCGTTACTGCTGCAATGGTTGCCGATGAACTGCCCAAACAGGTTCAGGGTGAGCAGGTGGCCCGTCAGGTATTTGAGCGTCTCGGTACTCATGAGTTCAAGCAGGGGAGTGACCAGATTTCCCTGAGATTGTCGCCTGAACATCTGGGTAATGTGCAGTTGAACCTAAGGATGGAAGAACATGGCCTGAAGCTTGAGATTATTACAGAGCAGCGCGGCGTGCGCGAAGCGTTACTAAGGCAAGGGGACGAGCTCAAAGAAACTCTTGCAAAGCAGAACATTCGCATCGACTCATTTGATGTTTCTACCGGCAACCTTGGCGGTCAGTCTCAGCAGCAGCGGGAGTGGCGTCAGATGAACCCTGAACAACGGATGTATCACGCACAGTACGCCTCTGCAGCACGGGGCGGAGCAGTGGTTCAAGATTCATTGCAGGGGGTTCAGTATTTTGCCCCCCAGTACCAATCAACGATTGACGTAAGATTTTAGTGAAAGGAGGTGCATGACGGATGAGTACAGCCATTACTAATACAACCGCTACCAGCAGCAGTTATGCGGCAAATGCCATGAAAGAATCCATTGGCATGAACAAGGACGATTTTCTGAAGTTGTTTATTACACAGCTACAGCACCAAGATCCGTTGGCTCCGCAGGATGCTACACAAATGTTGGGCCAGTTAGCGCAACTTACCCAGGTTGAGCAGGCCTATAACACGTCAGCTGCGCTTGAAAAACTCTTAATGGCTCAGGGTAACAGCCTTGCCATGACATCGGTGGCACTGATCGGGAAAGAGGTCAAATCATTTGGAAGTCAGGTCAATTTTGATGGATCAAATCCAGCGACACTCGCTTTTGATTTGCCTGCAGCCACCACCGACAACACCTTGAAGATTTCTAACAGTGTCGGCCAAGTTGTGCGGATTATTGATCTGGAGAGCCTTTCAGCCGGTAACAATACATTCCAGTGGGACGGCATGGACGGCCAGGGAAATCAACTGACAGCAGGTGCTTACAGCTTTTCAGTAAGTGGTACCAATGTGCTGGGATCAACGGTCCAGGCAACTACCTATACAACCGGCAAGGCCGATGGCGTCCGCTTTGACAATGGGGCAGCATACCTGACCATAGGCGCAGTTACGGTGCCGTTCGCAGATGTCATTTCCGTCAAAGAATCATGAGTACCATAGACCAACTCTATTTTCCGAATCCGGTTCAGCCGTCGGTCAGACAGCCGCAGCCGGGCAAATCACAACCAGTTGGCACAGGAGTAGCTACTCCATTTGCCAAGGTGCTGGAAAAATCCCAGGGACTGACGTTTTCCAAGCATGCGCAGGAGCGGCTAAAATCTCGTAACATATCATTTAGCCCGGAGCAGCTGCAGCAGCTCGAAGGGGCAGTGGCCAGTGTGGCGCAAAAAGGAGGCAAGGATTCTCTGGTTATGGTGGGAGACGCGGCACTGGTAGTCAGCGTCAAGAACCGGACCGTGGTAACCGCCATGGATCGTC
>DKFG01000316.1 GCA_002452325.1 Geobacter sp. UBA6802 | reverse complement strand
CGCCGTGGCGCAGGAAGAATGACTCAACCCGCTTAAATTTGTCCGGCGGGATCAGGACGTAACGTCCGTACTTGAGGATCAGGGGGCGGCCCAGGTAGTGGGCAGCAAAGTAGTTGGCGTAGGCACCGGCCAGGCTGCCAAAGGTACCGGCCAGAATGACCGGCAGCCAGTTCATCCGCCCCTGGTGGATCAAGTAACCAGCCGGCGGCATGACCAGTTCGCTGGGGACCGGAATGATGGAGCTCTCCATGGCCATCAGCAGAAAAATGCCGGGGTAGCCCATGGTGCCGATCGTCTCGAGCAGCCAGTTGACCAATGTATGCAGCATACGGCCCCTTTACCCGATAAAATGAACCTACCTTATACCCTACTTTGACCGGCGGCACAACCGCCGCTCGAAAGGAATCAACATGACCCGCTTACGCGTTTTTCTGCTTCTACTGCTGGTTCCGCTTGTACTGAATGGCTGTGCCGCCTATCAAAACATGAATCGTCGCGAGGCCTGCGACAAATCGATCAAGGACTATACCAAACTGGTCCGTTGGCAAGAGGCTGAAAAAGCGGCCATCGCCTTTGTTGATGCCAAGCAGCGCCTCGCCTACGACAAGGCTGCCGAATCACTGCGCCGCAGACAGGTGACCATTGCTGATTCGCGAATCCTTGCCCACGAATGCCATACCGAGAAGAGAACGGCTGAAGCCACGGTTGAGTTTGATTACTTTGTTCTGCCTGATAATCGCCTGAAGACCCTCACCGACCGCCAGACTTGGGCCTTTCGTGAGAACACCAAAGAGGATCCTGATCAGGGTGATGGCTGGAAGCTGATCTCACCGCTGCCTGCGTTTAAATAATTCCATGGCCGATCTGCAGCAGCAGGTGGCTGCGTTTCTCGAATTTCTGGAGACCCAACGCAACGCCTCTCCCCACACCATCGCCGCCTATCGTACTGATCTGTTCGGGCTGGTGGCCTTTGCCATCAGCCAACGGGGTGCCGAGGTGGACACCGGGGCTGTTGACCTGCTGCTGCTGCGCCTCTACCTTGCCAGTCTCAGCTCAGTCACTGATCAGCGAAAAGCCTATACTAAAAGTAGTATCGGTCGGAAACTGGCAGCTATTCGGGCCTTTTTCGGCTGGCTTACCAGAATCGGCCAGTTGTCCACCAACCCGGCCGAGCTGATCAGCAGCCCCAAGCAGGAACAGCGACTGCCGTTTCATCTGAACATCGACCAGACGGTTGCAGTACTTGAGGCGCCTGACCATGCCGGTGAGCAAGCCCGGCACTTGCTGCGTGACACGGCACTGCTTGAGCTGCTTTATTCATGCGGCCTGCGGGTATCTGAACTGACCGGCCTGAATGTCGGCGATATCGACTATGACGGCGGCATGGTACGAGTACTGGGTAAAGGCAGCAAGGAGCGGATCGTGCCGGTCGGCTCCCCGGCAGTGTTGGCCATCAACCGCTATCTTGCAGAACGGGGGCAGCCGGATGAATCAGCGCCGCTGTTCCTTGGGGCACGGGGCGGCAGGATCCACCGCCGGACCGTGGCAGCACTGGTCAGTCGCTGGTCAACCCTGGTCAGTACCTTTCATTCTGTTACCCCGCATACGCTGCGCCACACCTTTGCAACTCACCTGCTGGAACAGGGGGCTGACCTGCGCTCCATCCAGGAGCTGCTTGGCCATGCCTCCCTATCTACCACCCAAAAGTACACCCATGTCAGTATCGACCAACTGCTGGCAGCCTATGACAAGGCCCACCCACGGGCGCAAAAAAAGGGGGACGAGTAGCTGCCTCGCCCCCCCTGCTGATCCTGTCGCCAACCAGCTTACGCCAGTTCCACAATCACTTGAAAACCTTCCTCCACCTTCAGCTTACGCTCTATACCGGGACCTATCACCAGCGCACCATCATAGAGCATATCTGCATCATTTATAATCATCACCGGGAAGACACCGCCACCGCCTGACTGAGTGGTAACCTTGACCTTCTTGCTTGATCTGCCAAAAAAATCACTCAACTGCTTGGCAGTTACCTGACTTATTGCCACCATGCCCAACTGATCAAAGCTGCTGCCGACATCTCCCTTTTGCAGGTGGGCTATCCGCAACGGCATGCCTGCAGCTGCGGCAGGCGCAGCAACTGGCGCCTCTGCTGCAGTCGGAGCCGCAGATGCTGCCACGGCCTGGGGCAGCATCTGCTCAAGTTTACGCAGGGCCAGGTTAAGCGTGATGTTGACCATGGAAAGGTTGACCGTCTTTGAACAAAGCACGTTGATAAAGGCACCTTTCAGCGGCCTGATCAACATTCTGCCCTCAGAGAAGCGCAGCTCCATGCCGCCGAGTATCTGGGATACCTGCAAGGCATGCAGGCAGTCCAGCATCGCACCCGCCGCAATCCCCAACTGACTTTCGTCAAGCACCAGCGGACAGGCAGCAGCCAGAATCTTGCCCTGCTCGTCGTACAGACTGCAGCCAATGACCCCATCAATTGCCGTTATCTGTTGCAGTAGTGTCTGCATCGGTCCCTACCTCCCCGGCACCAGGGCCGCCCTGACATCAGCTTCAACAACATCGAGCCGGCTGCCGGCTGCCACGGCGATACCCAGATAGTGCTGTTTTGAATCGTACATCAGCAGATCAAACTGTTTGGTCTGCACTGCTGCAGACTTAAGCTCTCCCAATCCCAGCAGCTCCCCCAGGGTGTTGCCGGTCTGTGCCAGGAACAGGGCCTTGGCAGACAGAGCCTCAGCCTCAATACTATTATCCTGCACCGGGTGCCCCTGCTTGTCCAGCAGCACCGCGTAGGTGACAGAGTCGATCTGCATTACCCGGGCAGCTGCCGCACTCATGGTCCGCTGTACGGGCTCTGAGGGGCGCGGCTCTTTACGCCGCTCGCTGTTTTCAATCACATCGGCAAACGATTCTTCCGAGACGGCCTTGTTGTTCTCTTCATCAAGACGGCGATGGGCTTCAAGCAGCAGGAAATTAAGACTGCAGTGGATGGTGCAGACATTGGTGGTCATCTCGGGCGCCAGACTGAAGCTGCCGCCCGGCCACTTAAGAATCTCATAGATGGCGTCTTCGCCGGTATGGCTGCCTTGTTCTGCATGGATGATCTCGCCGTCAACAAAATAAATGGCCCCACGCTTACCCTGATATTCCACTGTAATACAGCCGGAGTAGCGGTTGTGACCTTTTATCTGTATGACATCGGCAAGCGAAAGTCCGGCTATCTCACCCTGAAATCCATTAACTGCTTCTGCCATGATGAAACTCCCACGTCAAAGCTGGATTGAGCTACGATCGTCACAACTTTGGAATGTATCGTACTTTACAATATGAGCGCAAGGACGATTTTAAAGATGAGAAATATCTAAATGTGAGAAATCTCATAAAAAAAGCCCCGCCGGTAACCCGGCGGGGCTTTCTGAACCATCTGCTGAATCCCTACTCGCAGAGGTCGATCTTCACATCCCAGTTCTTCACCTTCATGGTGCCATTCTGAGCCAGGTTGAGGTGCATCTTGAAGGCACGGTCCCACAACTGCGGCTCGTGGCCAACACCCTTGGCGAGACACTCCTTCTCGGCAATGTTCAGATACTCGGTCAACTGATCCTTGTAATC
>DKFG01000037.1:3106-3989 GCA_002452325.1 Geobacter sp. UBA6802 | reverse complement strand
CGGTCTCGGTGGCCAGGCGCTTGATGCCGGACTGTTTGTTGTAGAAGGCCTGGGGGATGGCGGAGTTGGGCTTGTGGGAGCCTGCCGGTGAGACCCCTTCATACTTGTAGTAGATCTTGGCCGGGGTGCCCAGGGCCTGCTCCAGCCGATGGGCGCGAAACAGGGGGGAGGGGCGCCACATGGTATAGATATCAAGAACCTGCTCAGGGATATCAATCCAGCGCTGGCTGGACATCTCCTGCTCCAGGATAGCTGGTGGGAAGATGGCCAGCAACTCCTCCGGCGTTACCGGTTGCCCGGTGCGGGGGGAGATGACCGGCGCCAGCGGTCCTGGCAGGTCGGGAATGATGTTGTACCACTGTTTGGGAAGCTTATCCTCGGGAAGGATGATCTTGGTCTGCATCGAGGGTTCTCTCCTTTACTCCAGATTATCTTCAATCCGTATCAAACGGCTCTTCTCTGCAATAAAATCAAACTGATCGATCTCTGCCAGGGCCGCGCGTATTGATCCTTCACGGGCCTCATGGGTCATGATCACAATCGGCACCGCTTCGCCGCCGTTGTGGCGGGCGGTCTGCNNTGCTGATGCCGTTTTTGCCCAGTACACCGGCGATACCAGCCAGGACACCCGGCTGGTCCCGGGCGGTAAAACGCAGCATAAAGCTGGTGACGATATCCGCCATCGGCTTGAGCGGCAGGGGCGTGATGCTTGAGTCAAGAAAGCCCAGCGGGGCAGCGCGGCGGGTCTGTACCCCGGCAGCGATACTGCGGGACAGGGCGATCAGGTCGCCGATAATGGCGCTGGCCGTAGGGTTCTGTCCGGCCCCTCGACCGTAGAACAGTACCGGCCCCACAAAGTCGCCGGTCAGGCGGATGGCGTTGA
>DKFG01000037.1:1661-2997 GCA_002452325.1 Geobacter sp. UBA6802 | reverse complement strand
GAGATACCGGTGATCCCTTCGGTGTGGATGGCGTTAAAGTCGATGGTGGTTCCGAAGCAGAGCGAGGCCAGTACTGCCAGTTTGTGGGCAGTGTCGGTCCCTTCGATATCAAAGGTGGGATCAGGCTCGGCATAGCCCAGCTCTTTAGCGCTCTGCAGTACCTCGCCAAAGTCGGCCCCCTCCTGGGTCATGCGGGTCAGGATATAGTTGCAGNNCAGGTGCCGTTCATGATGCCGAAGACCGAATTGAACCGGTTACCGGCCAGGTTACCCTTGATGGCCGAGAGTACCGGGATACCACCCCCCACAGCCGCCTCAAACTGCACCTCAACCCCTTTGCGGGCAGCCGCAGCATAGATCTCGTCGCCATGCAGGGCCANNGGGCCAACAGCGCCTTGTTGGCGGTAACAATATGCTTGCCGGCCTCAATCGCCCGCAGCACAAAGCTCTTGGCCGGCTCATAGCCACCGATCAGTTCGATTACAATGCTGATCTCGGGATCATTGAAGATATCGTTGACGTTGGTGGTCAACAGGGCCGGATCAACGGTTACTCCACGGTCACTGGTGATATCCAGGTCTGCGATCCGCTTCAGGACAATAGGACGTCCCACCTTCTGTTGTACGGTTTCTGCATTGTCCTGCAACAGCCTGACCACCCCTGCGCCGATATTACCGAAGCCGATCAGGCCCACCTTGATTTCATTGTTCATTCCGGTTCACTCCGCTCCTCATCCTTGGGGCNNCGTTCACAAAGGCGGGAGACTCCTTATCACCATATTTTTTTGCGATCTCAATCGCTTCGTTGATACTGACTTTCTTGGGGATATCCCGCCGGAACATCAGCTCGTAGGCTGCCAGCCGCATGATGTTCAGATCCACCCGGGGCATGCGGGACAAAGCCCAGTTTTTGGAACGGACCACAATGGCCTGGTCAATGGCCTCGCGATGCTCCATCACCCCCAGCACCAGGGCTTCGGCAAATTCCCGAGTACGTTGGCCGGTCTCAACCCCTTCGCGGAAACCGCGCAGGGTGTCTCGCACATTGCCCTGCAGGGTGTCCTGTGCATACAGCATCTGCAGGGCAAGTTCACGTGCTTCGCGACGTAATCCCATATTATTTCAGTGCCTTGATGACATTGACGGTCTCGATGGCGGTAACCGCCGCTTCAAAACCTTTGTTGCCTGCCTTGGTGCCGGCCCGCTCCACCGCCTGTTCAATGGTGTCGGTGGTTAAAACGCCAAAGGCAACCGGGATACCGCTGTCAAGCGAAACCGAAGCGACCCCTTTGGATACTTCAGACGAGACATACTCAAAGTGGGGGGTTGAACCGCGGA
>DKFG01000037.1:0-1602 GCA_002452325.1 Geobacter sp. UBA6802 | reverse complement strand
GTTTCTGCAGCGCCATGACGTACCAGGGCATCGATCGCCCCTTCCAGCAACCGTTCACAGATAAAACTGTTGAAACGGCTGACCACGATACCGAAGGTAAGCCCCTTGGCGTCAAGATTGCCTTCAATAAACTTAGGCATATACATGCTCCTCTAACATCTGCGGATGACTTGAAAGGTATTTTCTATAGCATATTTTGCCTGAATGGGGAGAGATTTTAACGCAGCCGGACTGATCTTGCAGCCTTATGCCAGAAGTTTGTGCCGGGTCTGTTCATCAAGGATGCTCTCCTCAATCGCCTCACGTACCCAGGGCTGACCACTGCGCAGCAGCACACGGGCCACACCTTCGCAGACTGCCGGTATATCAGACCAGAGCGCATTGCGCAGGGTGTGCAGTTCGTTGGGGTCTGCCGCAGCTCCGGTCGCAAGATCGCGGCAGCGCCCGCAGAGCAGGGCCAGTCCGGAGAGTTCCGGTTCCCGCTCCGGGGCCTGGTCCCAGCTACGCAGATCATCCTTGCTGCCGCACCACTCACAGCAAAATCCGGCCCGTTTGGCCAGCTCCTTACCCAGCCGGTTGATCTCTGCCAGTCGCTCCTGATTGGTGTTGTATCCTTTTGCCATGGTAACTGCTCCTTTCAAAATGCTCTCAGCACCAGCTCCCAGCCTGCCAGGGTGATGAAGGAGAGCGGAATGCCGATCCCCAGCAGCATGGTCACCAGCGGCGGGTCCAGGTCATGATCAATGGCCACGATCCCGGCGGTGATCATCGGCGCCATGGCAGCCTCAAACAACGTCACCTGCACGGCAGGGCCGCGCAGCCCCAGGACGCCCAGATAAAGCAGAGCCAGTAATGCCGGTCCCAGCAGTAGTTTATAGCCAAGCCCGGCAGCTAGGCGGAGCTTGAGTCCGTCAAGTGAGGCAAAGCGCAGCTGGAACCCCACTGATACCAGCGCCAGGGGTGTAACCGTATCGGCCAGCTTGCGCAGGATTGTCACGGTCCAGTCGGGAAACGGCAGCGGCCGCAGGATCAATGCCAGCATCAGTGCCTGAAACGGCGGGAAGAACAGCACCTTGCGGGGCATGTCCCGCAGTGACGGGTTGCCGGAGGAGTAGATTGACGCCACCAGCACCCCCAGGGTGGAGAGGACCATGAAGGTCCCCAGCTGGTCAGCCAGGATACCGACCCCCAGCAGCTCTTTGCCGTAGTAGGCCTCGATCATCGGCAGCCCTACAAACGAGGTGTTGCCCAGCCCTCCCAGCAGGATCAATGCCCCGATAGTCCGGCGAGGCAGCTGCAGTAACCGTCCCAGCAGGGCAAAGAACCCCCAGGATAGCAGAAACAGCAGCCAGGGCATCAGCGGGGTCATGATCATGGAGCGGTCAAACGGGATGCTGTGCAGGTAGAGCAGGGCCGCAGCCGGCAGGGCAATATGGATCACATAGCCGTTAAAGGCAGCCGGTGTTGTCTCAGGAAAGCGGCCGGTCCAGCGCAGGCCCATGCCTGCCAGCAGGCAGACGATCATCAGGATAATGTTGCCCATCTAACGCACCTCTGCCTGCCAGGGGCTGCTTTCGCTGCGCAACTCCGGCCGGTACATCG